>CAYSFK010000017.1:0-5360 GCA_964430345.1 uncultured Oscillospiraceae bacterium
TGGACGTGGATTTCTCCGACCTGATCCGCATGATCAACGACATTCCCGGTGACTTCCTCATCCGCTTCATGACCAGCCACCCCAAGGACGCCACGGAGAAGCTGTTCAAAACCATGGCCGAATGCGAAAAGTGCGCCCATCAGCTGCACCTGCCGGTGCAGGCCGGCAACGACCGTATTCTGAAAGTCATGAACCGGGGCTACACCAGCGAAAAATACCTGGCTCAGGTGGCGCTGGCCCGGAAGTATATGCCCGACCTGGTGCTGACCACGGACATCATCGTGGGCTTCCCCGGCGAGAGCGAGGAGGAGTTTGAGGACACCATCAAGCTGGTGGAGCAGGTGCGCTATGACGCCATGTTCACCTTTATCTACTCCAAGCGGGTGGGCACTCCCGCCGCCGCCATGCCGGATCCCTACACCAGAGAGGACAAGCAGAAGCATTTTGACGCGCTTATGGAGCTGTCCAACCGCATCTCCGGCGAGAAGCACAAGGAGTACGAGGGCAAGATACTGCGGGTGCTGGTGGACGGGGAGACAGGGAAAGAGGAGTATAACCTCTCCTGCCGCACCAACGGCGGACGACTGGTGCATCTTCGCGGGGACAAGTCGCTTATCGGTCGGTTTATCGATGTGAAGATAGTCTCCAGCAATACCTGGGCGCTGTACGGGGAGATAATTTAAAGGCTTCCCCTTTCGGGGAAGCTGTCAGCCGTAAGGCTGACTGATGAGGGGTGACGGCGTCGCAACAACAAGGCCTCATCCACCGCTCCGCGGTCCCCCTTCCCCCAAGGGGGAAGGCTATAAGGAAAGGATTAGAATATGCCGGAAAACACGCCGATGAAGCGGCAGTACAACGAGATAAAGGCACAGTACAGCGACTGCCTGCTGTTCTTCCGTCTGGGCGATTTCTACGAGATGTTCGACGACGACGCAAGGCTGGCCTCCAAGGAGCTGGACTTGGCCCTGACCACCCGCGACAGGGCGGTGGAGGACCCGGAGGAGCGCACACCCATGTGCGGTGTGCCCTACCACAGCGCCGAGGCCTACATCGCCAGGCTCATCGCCAAGGGCTACAAGGTGGCCATCTGCGAGCAGACCGAGGACCCGGCCCAGGCTAAGGGGCTGGTGTCCAGAGACGTAATACGCATCATCACCCCCGGCACCGTTATTGAGAGCTCTATGCTGGAGGAGGGGCGCAGCAATTATATCTGCGCCGTATATCTGGAGGGGAACAAGGCGGGGCTGGCCTTCTGCGAGCTGAGCACCGGTGAGTTCTGCTGCGCCGCCTTTGACAACGACAGCGTCACCCACGCGGTGAACGAGCTGGGCCGCTTCGCCCCAAGGGAGGCCGTGCTGTCCGTCGGCGCGGAGCAGGAGAGCGCCGTTACCGGCTTTCTCAGAGGGAAGCTGGGCGCGCTTACGGAGAGCGGCGGCGGTGCCTTCGAGTATATGCCCTGCGCCGCCATAGTGTGCCAGCAGTTCGGCTTTGCGGACGTGGACGCCGCGGGCCTGGGCGAGCTGCCGGAGGCGGTCTGCGCGGCGGGAGCGCTGCTGAGCTATCTCCAGACCACCCAGAAATGCGACCTGAGCCATATACGCCGGATGGACCTGTTTTTCGGCGGAAAGTATATGGAGCTGGACTGGTCTGCCCGGCGCAGTCTGGAGCTGACGGAATCCCTGCGCAGCGGGGAGAAGAAGGGCAGCCTGCTGTGGGTGCTGGACAAGACCTGTACCCCCATGGGCGGTCGGCTGCTGCGCTCCTGGGTGGAGCGGCCTTTGCTGTCGGCGGTGGCCATAAAGCGGCGGCTGGCGGCGGTGCAGGAGCTGTATACCGACAACGTGGCCAGAGGCGAGCTGGTATTGGCCCTCAAGCAGATAGGGGATATGCAGCGGCTCATAGGCCGGGCGGTGTACGGCACCGCCGGGGGCCGGGACCTCAGAAGCCTGTCCGACTGCGCGGCGGTGCTGCCGGGGCTGAAGGAGCGGTTGGCTCCCTTCAAGTGTCTGGAGCTGCGGGATATCTGCGCCATGGACGAGCTGTCGGATATGCGCGCCGAGATAGACCGGGCCATATGCGACGAGCCACCCTTCTCCGTGCGTGAGGGCGGCATACTGCGCCCCGGCTATTCCGAGGAAGTGGACGCCCTGAGAAACGTCCGGGATAACGGCGCCCGGATGGTGTCGGAGCTGGAGCAGAGAGAGCGGCAGCGCACCGGCGTCAAGAAGCTGAAGGTGGGCTACAACCGGGTCTTTGGCTATTATATCGACATACCCCGCTCCGCCGGGATGGAGGATGTGCCCCAGGATTATATAAGAAAACAGACGCTGGTCTCAAACGAGCGCTACATCACCCCGGAGCTGAAGGAGCTGGAAAACACTCTGCTGACCGCCAAGGACAGGATAGCGGAGCTGGAGTTTAAATACTTTGACGAGCTGCGCCGCAGCGTGGCGGAGAAGGTCGACCGGGTGCAGGCCTCGGCGGAGGCGGTGGCACGGCTGGACGCCCTGTGCTCTCTGGCGGAGGTGGCTGTGCGCAATAACTACACCATGCCGGAGGTGGACGCCTCCCGGGAGCTGGTCATTGTGGAGGGCCGCCACCCGGTGGTGGAGCAGACCGTGAAGGATGTGCTTTTCGTCCCCAACGACACAAGGCTCAGCGACGGGGCAGACCGGGTGGCCATAGTCACCGGCCCCAACATGGCCGGTAAATCCACCTATATGCGCCAGACGGCGCTTATAGTGCTCATGGCCCAGATGGGCTCCTTCGTCCCCGCCAAAAGCGCCACCATAGGCATAGTGGACCGGGTGTTCACGAGAATAGGCGCCTCCGACGATCTTGCCTCCGGCCAGTCCACCTTCATGGTGGAGATGACCGAGATGGCCGAGATACTGCGCCACGCCACCGCCGCCTCCCTGCTGATTCTGGACGAGATAGGCCGGGGCACCTCCACCTTCGACGGCATGGCCATCGCCAGAGCGGTGCTGGAATACTGCGCCGACAAGCGCAGGCTGGGGGCCAAGACCATGTTCGCCACTCATTACCATGAGCTGTCGGCGCTGGAGGGGGAGCTGGAGGGCGTCAGGAATTACAACATCACCGCCAAGAAGCAGGGGGGCCAGCTGGTGTTCCTGCGGAAGATAGTCCGGGGCGCCGCCGACGACAGCTACGGCATTGAGGTGGCCAAGCTGGCGGGACTGCCGGAGGCGGTCATAGGCAAGGCCAAGGGCTATCTCAAGGAGCTGGAGCGGGAGGGCGTGGACGCGCTTCCCCGCGCCGGGTACAGAGACGCGGACGACCAGATAAGCTTTGCCGACGTGGGCGCCGACGAGGTGCGGCAGCGGCTCTGCGCCGTGGACCTGAACACCCTCACCCCCATTGAGGCCATGAATCTGCTCTACGAGCTGCAAAGGAAGGCAAAAGGCTGATGGAAAACAGCCCCAGAGAGGAATACAAAAGCGCCATGACAAAGGGCGAGACCATCGCGGCGCTGCTCTATCTGCCGGTGCATATCGCGCTGCTGCCCGCGCTGCTGTATATGCTGCTGCAGCGGGGCTATTTGGACGAGAGCCAGATGAATCTGCTGTGCTATGCCGTAGGCGCGGTATATATGCTGGTGTTCTGCTTTCGCTTTTTGCGCCGGGATTTTGACCCGCTGCTGGACAGACCCTTTTACTGCCTCAAGGAGATCGCCGTCAGCTATGGCATGATGCTGGGCTTCACTCTGGTGGCCGGAGGTGTGCTGTCTCTGTTCGCCGGGCAGGAGAACCCCAATAACGCCGCCGTTATGGATATGGCCGCGCTGGATGGCCGCAGCGTCAAGGCTATGGCGGTGTACATGGCGCCCATCGTGGAGGAGCTGATGTTTCGCGGCGGCATCTTCGGGCTGGCTCGGCGCTATAACCGCATCTTAGCCTACGCCCTGAGCATGGCCGCCTTCTCCTTATACCATGTCTGGGCCTACGCCATGCTGGACCCGCTGTACTGGCTGTATGTGCTGCAGTACCTGCCGGTGTCCTTCCTGCTGTGCAGGCTGTACGAGAAAACCAACACCATCTGGTGCTGCGTTTTCTTCCATATGCTGGTGAACGCCGTGTCGCTCAGTGCTCTGAGCGCGCTGGAGGGCTTGGTGTGAACGGGCCAAATATGCGTCCTGTGGCGGTATATCGAGGCGAGCTGCCCCAGAAATTCGGCATTCCCCGGCAGGCGGGGATAGTGCCGGAGCTCACCGGGCGGGTGGTATTCCTGCCGGAGTTTCGGGATCCGGAGGCCCTGAGGGGCATAGAGGGGTACAGCCATCTGTGGCTTATCTGGCAGATATCCGAGAATCTCCGGGAGGGCTGGTCGCCTACGGTGCGGCCGCCGCGACTGGGGGGCAACCGGCGCATGGGCGTTTTTGCCACCCGCTCCCCCTTCCGGCCCAATCCCCTGGGGCTGTCCTGTGTGCGGCTTCTGGCGGTGGAGGACAGCGCGACCGAGGGCCGGACGCTGCGCATTGCCGGGGCGGATCTGATGGACGGCACGCCCATATACGATATAAAGCCCTATATCCCTTATGCCGACTGCGTTGCCGACGCGGTGGCCGATTTCGCCCCCGACCCCGGCGGGACGCTGGAGCTGGCCTTCGCCCCGGGGACAGGGGAGCGTATCCCGCCGGACAAGCTGTCGGCGCTGGAGGGCGTACTAAAAAACGACCCCCGGCCCCGGTATCAGGACGACCCGGAGAGAGTGTACGGGCTGGTCTTTGCGGGAATGGAAGTGAAATTCACCGTGAGCGGCGATACGCTCACGGTTATCAAGGTCAGTGAAGAGGTATAGGGACGGCAGAGCCGACAAATTAAAATAGCCGCCATCGGCGGCGCCTTACCTCTTACATATTCACTATTACCTATTACTTATATTACTTGGAGGAGCTATGCTGTACTTTCTCTCAGACTACACAGAGGGGGCCCACCCCAGAGTGCTCCAGTACCTTGGGGAGCGGAACCTTGTACATCTGCCGGGCTACGGCTTCGACCCTGACACGGACCTGGCGAAGCAGCGGATATGCGCCGCCTGCGGGCGGGACGATCTGCAGATCTGGTTCCTCACCGGCGGCACTCAGACCAACCAGATAGTCATATCCTGCCTGCTCCGGAGCAGCGAGGCCGTCATCGCCGCCGACACCGGCCATATAGGCGGCCACGAGGCGGGGGCCATCGAGTACTCCGGCCACAAGGTGCTGCCTGTACCCAATGACGGGGGCCGGGTCACGGCGGAAAGGCTCCGGGCGTTTATGGAGGACTTCCTTTCCGATGAGAACCGGGAGCATCTGGTGCAGCCGGGCATGGTCTACATCTCCCACCCCACGGAGCTGGGCA
>CAYSFK010000017.1:5460-15427 GCA_964430345.1 uncultured Oscillospiraceae bacterium
GAGCATCTGGTGCAGCCGGGCATGGTCTACATCTCCCACCCCACGGAGCTGGGCACACTGTACTCCAAAAAGCAGCTGACGGAGCTGTGGGCCTGCTGCCGGGAATACGGGCTGAAGCTGTACCTGGACGGCGCCCGCATGGGCTACGGCCTTGTGAGCCCGGAGAGCGACCTTACGCTCAACGATATCTGCGGCCTCTGCGACGCCTTTTACATAGGCGGCACCAAGGTGGGCGCGCTCTGCGGCGAGGCGCTGGTGTTCACCGGGAACAATATGCCGGCCCATTTCCTGGGCCTTGTGAAGCAGCGGGGAGCCCTGCTGGCCAAGACCCGTGTGGTGAGCCAGCAGTTCGCCGCCCTGTTTGACGGAGGGCTGTATCTGGAGCTGAGCCGCCACGCGGTGGAGCTTGCGCTGGAGCTGAAGGCGGCCCTGCTTGCTAAGGGCTATGAGCTGTTCATCGACTCCCCCACCAACCAGCAGTTTTTCATTCTGGATATGGCCGCGGTGGAGCGGCTGCGTGAGTTCGCGGCCTTTACCCTGTGGCAGCGGCTGCCGGGGGACAGGGCGGCGGTGCGCTTTGTCACCAGCTGGGCCACGGACAAGGCGGACGTGGAGAAGCTGATAGAACTGCTATAAGGGATAAGTAATAGGTAATAGTGAATAGTGAAGAAGTGCGGTGCCGCCTGCGGCGGCGAATTATTATTCGTCGGCAGTGACGACACCATACTTCTTTCGGGCCGCCACACAGGGCGGCCCCTACTTATTTTTCCGTCTGCGGCGGTTTATATAGCGCTCCAGGTCGCCGCCGGTTATGAACTCCGCCAGCACGTACTGCTCGAACACGGGCACGGTGCAGGAATAGAAATCCAGCCGACGCCGGTATTCGCTCAACAGCCGCTCCGGCAGCACCATATAGGCGGTGCGCATGGAGGGGGCAAGGGTCTTGGTGAAGGTGTTGACGTATATGACCCGCTCCGGCGCCAGAGAAAAGATAGTCTCTATCCGCCGGGTGGCTGCGGAGAATTCCGAGTCGTAGTCATCCTCGATGATGACCGCGTCCCGCTCCCGCGCCCACTGGGCGTAGAGCCTGCGGCGGGAGGCCGAGGCCGTTACCCCACTGGGATAGCTGTTGAAGGGGGTCACGTGTAGGGCGGCGGCGTCACAGCGGCGCAGAGCCTCCGGGATTATACCGTCCTCGTCCATGGGCAGATACAGGCAGCTCGCGCCGTTGGCCTGATACACCTGCCGTATCCGGGGATAGCAGGGCTCCTCCAGGGCAAACACCCTGTCCCGGCCCAGCAGGTGGACTATCAGGGAATACAGGTGCTCCGCACCGGAGCCCACAACTATCTGCTCCGGCGACAGCACCAGCCCCCGGCTGCGCTCAAGATATCCGGCTATGGCAAGCCTCAGCTCCACGCAGCCCTGGCCGGGGGACTTGGCCAGTATGCGCCGGTCGTATTCCGACAGCACCCGCCGCATGGTCCTGGCCAGCACCGAGAAGGGGAAATCCTCCGGCGCGTCCACCAGCGGCGGCGGCGCGGGCAGGGGTCTTGGCCTGCCGGGGGCGGCCCCGTCCCCGAAGCAGGCGTAGTACCCGCTGCGCTGCCGGGCCTCGGCGTAGCCCTCGTCCACCAGCAGGGCGTAGGCGTGCTCCACGGTGATAAGACTCACCCCCAGCTCCTCCGCCAGCAGCCGCTTGGAGGGCAGCCTTGAGCCGGGAGCCTGTGCCCCCGATATAACGCTGTCCCGAAGCTGGGCGTATATCTGCATATATGCGCTCTCCGACGCGGTCTTATCCACAAAGTATTTCATCTGGTCTTATAAAAAATATCCTTTCTGGCAATATGTATACTATCAGATAGATAGTATTATTGAATCAGAATATTGTCAAGAGGGAGTGTTCTCTTTGAAACGCATCGTTAGCATCCAGGATATATCCGCCGTGGGCAAGTGCTCGCTGACAGTGGCGCTGCCCATAATCTCCGCCATGGGGATAGAGTGCGCCGTGCTGCCCACCGCCGTGCTGTCCACCCACACCCAGTTTTCCGGCTTCACCTTTCACGATCTGACCGACGAGATAGCGCCCGTCAGCGCCCACTGGAAGGCCCAGGGCATTGATTTCGACGCCGTGTATACCGGGTATCTGGGCTCCTTCCGGCAGATAGAGCTGGTAAACAGCTTCTTTGACGACTTCGGCGGCGGCAAGATAATCGTTGACCCCGCCATGGCCGACAACGGCAGGCTCTACACCGGCTTCACCCCGGACTTTGCCCTGAAGATGGGGGAGCTGTGCGCCCGGGCCGACCTTATCCTGCCCAATCTTACCGAGGCCTGCTTCGTGCTGGGCAAGGAGTACCGGGAGGACTACGACAGGGCCTATATCACGGATATACTCCGGGGCCTGACGGATATGGGGGCCAAGACCGCGGTACTCACCGGCGTCAGCTTTGAGCCGGGCCGCCTTGGCGCTATGGCTCTGGACGGCGGCAGCGGTGAATTCTTTGAATACTATAACGAGCATCTGCCCGTGAACTTCCACGGCACCGGAGATATCTTTTCCTCGGCGGTGGTGGGCGCGGTGATGAACGGCCTGAGCGTAAATGAGGCGCTGAAGCTGGCGGTGGACTACACGGTGGAGTGCATCCGCCTGACACTTCAGGAGGAGGACCACAGCTGGTACGGCGTCAACTTCGAGCAGGCCACGCCCTATCTGCTCAAGCTGCTGGCGGAGGGCAAGGGCTGATCAAACCGAATAACTCCGTTTATCGCGGCTTTAAAGGCTTCCCCAGGGGGAAGCTCCCGCGCAGCGGGTGATGAGGGCTGCCGCGCCTGCTGTTTTGCATCGCTGCCGGTTCCCTCATCCGGCGCTTTGCGCCACCTTCCCCTGAGGGGAAGGCTGTGATAAAGCGATACAGCGCTTATCCCCACAGCAGCCGGCATATCCAGGCGGAGGACACGAAGCACACAAGATCGGCACAGAGCGCCGCCGGGATCGCCCAGCGGCTCTCCTTTACCCCTGCCGCCGAGAAATATACCGCCACCACATAAAAGGTGGTCTCGCTGGAGCCTATCATCACCGCGGCGGTGCGCCCCAGCAGACTGTCCGCCCCGGCAAGCTCCATCAGCTCCGCCCCGGCGGAGAGGGCGCCGCTGCCGGAAAGGGGCCGCAGCATCAGCAGCAGCACCGTCTCCTCCGGGATGCCCAGGACCCCCAGCACAGGCCGCAGCAGCGCCGCCAGCATCTCCGGCAGCCTTACAGCCCGCAGCAGGTATATCACCGGGAACAGCACCAGCAGCGCCGGCAGTATCTCCGCCGTCACCCGCAGGCCCTTCTTCGCGCCCTCGATCATGGCGGAATACAGGTCTACCCCCCGGCTGGCCGCGTATACGCAGACTGCCGCTATAAGCGCCGGCGGGGTCAGCGCCAGCAGCGCGTTGGCTTCCACAGCTTTTTCAGCACGAAGGCCGCCAGCAGCCCCGCCGCCACCGACAGCGCGGAGCTTACCCACACGGCGGGCATGACGTCAAAAGGGGCGGCGGCCCCGGCGGCGGCCCGGACAGTGGCGATAGTGGTGGGCAAAAGCTGGATGGAGGCGGTGTTCAGCACCACGAAAAGGCACAGCTCGTCCGCTCCCGTCTTGCCCAGAGCCGCCATACCCCGCGCCGCCCTGATACCGGCGGGCGTGGCGGCGTTGCCCAGGCCCAGTATGTTGGCGCTGACATTCTCCGCCAGCGCCGCCGCCGTCTCCGGCTCCCGGCAGGCCGTGGGGAACAGCCGCCTCAGCACAGGAGCAAGAGCCCGGGCAAGGGCCGCCGATATGCCGCTGCGCTCCATCAGCTCCAGCACCGCGCTCCACAGGCACAGCCCTCCTGCAATGCTCAGGCAGAAGCTTACCGCCCGTTCCGCGCCCTCGGTCACCGCCCGCCCGGCCTCGGCAGCACCTCCGCCCAGCACAGCCAGTACCGTACAGACCAGATATGCAGCCATGATGATGAACCCAAACATCGCAATAACCCCCATTATTTCCCATATATTGAGAATAAATCGAACAAAATGTAAATAATTATTAAAATACGACGTTTTTGCTTGAACAAATGGAAAACAGTGTTATAATCGAAGCGTCTCATGTGAGACATTTTAGAGCGTGGCTATATAGAGAAGGAGTGAAGAATAATGAAATCTACCGGGATCGTCCGCAAGGTCGATGAGCTTGGACGTATTGTTCTGCCGATTGAGATGCGGCGTACACTTGACATTGCGGAGAAGGATACTTTAGAGATATATGTTGAGGGAGAGAACATTATTCTCCGCAAGTATCAGGACGCCTGCGTTTTCTGCGACAGTGTCAGGGACATCATCAGCTACCGGGGCCGCAATGTCTGCCCAGACTGTATCGGGAAACTCCAGGAGCTGGTCTGATACGGTGACTTCTTGATAAGATAACGGCCTGCAGGCAAAAAACCCCTCCGGAATTGTCCGGAGGGGTTTTTATTAGTGTTATCAGTCTGTCACATAGGGCAGGAGAGCTATCTGGCGGGCTCTCTTTATGGCCTCGGTCAGCTCGCGCTGGTGCATTGCGCACACGCCGGTGGTGCGGCGGGGCAGTATCTTGCTGCGCTCAGACACGAAGCGCTTGAGCTTCACGGTGTCCTTGTAATCTATGGACGTGGCCTTATCCACGCAGAACTGACATACTTTTCTGCGCTTACGGTTCTTGGGGTTGTTTTTATCAAAAGCCAAAGCTGTATCCTCCTATCGTTATTAATCAGAACGGCAGCTCGCCGTCGTCGCCGCTGTCGCCCAGCTCTTTGAAGCCGTCGTCCCCGCCGGGGACGGGGCCTCTGGGCGCCTCATATCTGCCGCCGGAGTAGCTGCTGCCGCCGGAGTCGCCGTCGCGCTTGCTGTCGCCGAAGTACACGTTGTCGGCCACTATCTCGGCGCTGCGCCGCTTGCCGCCCTCCCGGTCTGTCCAGTCTCTTATCTGGAGACGGCCGGAGACCACTGCCATGCGGCCCTTAGTGAAATACTTGCTGACGAACTCGGCGGTCTGACGCCAGGCGACGCAGTCGATAAAATCGGTCTGCTTCTCGCCGCCGTCCTTGCTGCCGAAGTCCCTGTCAACGGCCAGGGTGAAAGACGCCACGGGGGTCTGGCTCTGGGTATACCGGAGCTCCGGGTCCCGGGTCAGACGGCCCATAATGGTGATGTGATTAAGCATCTTCCCGCTCCTTATTCCGCCCGCAGGGTTATCAGCCGACGCAGGATGCCGTCGGTGATACCGAGGATACGGTCCAGCTCGGCGGGGAGCTCGGGGCCGCTGGTAAACTTCATCAGCACATAGTAGCCCTCGGACAAGTAGTCGATTTCGTAAGCCAGCTTGCGCTTACCCATCTCCTCCATCTCGTCAAGAGTACCATTTGCTTCAACAAGTGCCTTGAACTTCTCAACTACTGCCGCGGTCTGCTCCTCGGTAAAGTTGGGATTAATGATGTACATTACCTCGTACTTTTCGCTTGCTTTTGCCATGGTTGCACCTCCTTTTGGTCTTATGGCCCCCGTCTCAGCGGGAGCAAGGATACCTGCTTCAATCGACAGGCCATATAATTATATCCTTTTTTACCCGCTTGTCAAGGGCAAAAGCCCCCCTGAGCGGAGAAAATTTTACGATAAGGTAACAAAATTCAAAAAAACAGACGGAAGCGCCGGTGGGCGCCTCCGTCTGTTTTCATGCTCAGCTTTTAGTTCTGCTGCTCCAGGCAGTAAACGGGAATCTCCGTCTTTACGCCCAGACACTCCACCGCCAGCTTTACGCCGCCGGCCTTGGCCTGCAGTATCTCCACCGTACAGGTCAGATCCCCGGTGGAGGTGACCTTCAGCACCGTATCGTCGGTGGTGCTCCAGGTGGCTGTGACGCCCTGAATGGTCAGCGGCATCACCCGGGCTGACAGCTCAAGGGGGGCGTCCCCTACGCGCATCGTGAACTCTTCCTTGGGGGTCTCATAGTACATTATGGTGACGCTCTCCACTGTGGGCGTGGGCGTAGGCGGAGCCGTGGGGGGCGCTTCCACAACGGGTACATAGTCCGTCACGACGGGGGGCGCCGTGATAAGAGAGCTGCCCTGACTGTCCGAGCCCTTCAGGCTGGTTGTCACCATTACGACGACAGCGAGGATAACTGCAACGACCAGAATCAGGCCGAAAATCATCTGCCATTTAGTGTTGGTCTCAGCACGCTCGTAGGCGGCGGTACCCCTTACCGTGCCCGGAGTGGTGCTGGGGGTGCGCCCGCTCTGTGCCACCCTACGGGTGCCGCAGTTGGGGCAGCGACTGCGCATGGAAGAAAATGTCTCACCACAGCGGCGGCATTTTACTTCGGGGATCATGCTCATACAAGTTCCTCCTCTATGTGCAAATAGAATTGGGCATTTGGCTACTTGTAAATAATACATCTTCTTTGGCTTTTCGTCAATAGTTGTGATGTTCAAAGGCCCTTTTTTGCGGTCTTTTTCCTGCTGTAATCCCCCACTTTTGCCTGAATTTTGGGGTCCCAGGTCCGAAAACAGCCCCATGATACCGGCTGTCGGGGCTGATAAGCGCCACCCGGCGGCTTTCCGGACAGCAAATAACGCCCAGCGGGCCATTCGCGGTTTGGCCCTGAGAGGGGTAGAATGTCCGCATAGGGGCGGTTTGGCTTGAAGCGGCGGCGCTGCTGTGATAGAATAAAGCCCAGACAGGGCGACGCTTGCCGCCGCTGGAGGCTCTTGCCCCGCAGCGGGGCAGCGGGCTGTTTTTATCGGGGGTAAAGGACGATGGCCAAAAGCATAACCAAAATAGTGCTGACAGGGGGGCCCGCCGCCGGCAAGACCTCGCTGATAAGCCGAATACTCAAGGAGTTCAAAAGCGAGGACGGCTGGCGGGTGATAACCGTGCCGGAGACGGCCACGGAGCTGATAAGCGGCTTCGGCATCAAGCCCTTCGGCGGCTGCGTCAGCATGGAGGACTTCCAGTATTTCGTGGTGGAGGACCAGCTGCACAAGGAAAAGCTGGCGCTGAAGGCCGCCCAGATGGTGCCGGAGGAAAAGCTGCTGGTGATATACGACAGGGCCGTCATGGACGATAAGGCGTACATCAGCCCGGAGCAGTTCAAAAAGACCCTGGCCGCCTTCGGCAAGACCGAGGAGCAGATACTTTCGGGCTATGACGCGGTGCTGCATCTGGTGACCTGCGCCAAGGGCGCGGAGTATGCCTACGACTACGGCAACGCCGCCCGCTACGAGAGCGTGGAGGTGGCCCGGCAGAAGGACGATCTGACTCTGGCCGCCTGGAGCGGGCATCCCAAGCTCCACGTCATTGACAATTCCGTTGACTTTGAGGACAAGCTGAACCGGGCCGTCGCCGCTATTTACGGCATTATAGGCCAGAGCGCCCCGGAGCCGGGGAAGCGGAAATACCTCATCGTCAGGCCCGATGACAAGACTCTTTCCCGGCTCTGCCCGGCGGCCACGGATATGATGCAGATATACCTCAACTCCCCCGGCCCCAGACAGGAGCGGCGTATCCGCCAGCAGCGGGGCGGCGGCGGAGACTATCTGTATTTCTACACCGAGAAGCGCATCGCCGAGGACGGCGCCCGCTGGGTCACGGAGCGGCCCATCTCCGAGAAGGAGTACCTGGCCTATTTGATGGAGGGGGACCTTTCCCTCCACGCCGTGCGAAAGCAGAAGTACCGCTTCGTCCGGGAGGGTCGGCGTATGGAGATAGACGTCTACCCCTTCAGCAGCGACAGGGCCGTGCTGTATGTATACGGCGGCGGCGAGGAGGCGGCGCTGCCCCCGGAGATAGAGGCCATCCGAGAGGTGACCGGCGAGCCCGCCTATAAAAACCGGCAGCTTGCCGCCACACAGAGGCTTTGAAGCGGCAGCGGTCGGAGCCGGGCTTAGACAGTAAAACAAGGAGAAGGGAATTTGTTTTCCCTTCTCCTTTAAGCTGCCCTTCGGGGCGGCTTCGCTCTATTTGACAACCACGTTCTCCGCGCCCGCCAGCTCCCGCAGCTCCTCGATAAGCGCCGGATGGATAAGACAGCCTGCGCCCATCTTCTTTTTCTCCTTCTCGCACCAGATTATAAGCCGCTGCTTTCCGGGGAACATGGTGAGTATAAGCTCTATGCGCTTTATTCGGGGGTCGTCCCTGGAGGGCAGCTTCACCCAAAGCGTCTTTTCCGTCTCCTCCCGCTTGGCGTCATCGGCGGGCGCGGGTATATCCGACAGGGGCCGGATGCTCTCGATGATAAGCTGGGGCTCCTTCTCGTCCCGCAGGGAGATGCTGCCCCTGATTATCAGGGCGGCGTTTTCCCTCAGATATGAGCCGCCCTTGTCCAGCGCCCGCTGGAAGGCCATCATCTCCATGCTGCCGGTGTCGTCCTCCAGCTGCACATAGCTCATGAGAGTGTTGTTCTTGGTGGTACGGGTGCGGGTGGAGGCCACCACTCCCGCCACGGTTATCTGCTGGTTGTCGGCAAAGCGGTGGGGCCCCTCGTGGTCGGCCAGATCTGCCAGCACCGTCCCCAGGGGCACCGCGCCTATGCTCTTCACCGCCGCCCGGTAGCTGTCCATGGGGTGCCCGGTCAGGTACAGCCCGGTGGTCTCCTTCTCCATGGCCATCTTCTCCATGGGGCTGAAATCCTCCACCTTTGGCAGGGCCACGGACACCGGCTGGGCGGCCTCGCTCTGGCCCAGGTCGCCGAAAAGGTCAAGCTGTCCCTCCACGTTCTGGCGGTTGGCCTGGGCGATGCTGTCCATGACGGCCCCGGCAATTTGCAGCAGAGCCTTGCGGTTGGCGCTCATGCCGTCGAAGGCGCCGGCCCGGATAAGGTTCTCCACCGCCCGCTTGTTCAGCTCTCCGCCGCTCATACGTCGGCAGAAATCCTCGAAGCTCCGGAACGGCCCGCGCTCCTCCCGCTCCTTTACCATGCCCTCCACCGCGCCCCAGCCCAGGTTCTTGATGGCGGCCAGACCGAAGCGGATATTCCCGCCGGACACGGTAAAATTGGCGCCGGACTCGTTCACGTCCGGGGGCAGCAGCGCTATCCCCATGTCCCGGCACTCGGCGATGTACTCCGACACCTTAGTGCTGCTGTCCAGAATGGAGGTCAGCAGCGCCGCCATGTACTGGCAGGGGTAGTGCAGCTTCATGTAGGCCGTGCGGTAGGCTATGATGGCATAACTCACGGCGTGGGCCTTGTTGAAGGCGTAGCTTGCGAAGTCCAGTATCTCGTCGTAGATGCTGTTGGCCACCGCCTCGCTGACGCCCTTGGACAGCGCGCCGGGGATGCCCCGGCTCTCGTCGCCGCGGACAAAGGCCAGCCGCTCCGCGTCGATCACCTTGTGCTTCTTTTTGGACATGGCCCGGCGTATCATGTCGGCCTGACCCAGGGAGAAGCCCGCCAGCCTGCGGAATATCTCTATGACCTGCTCCTGATACACGATGCAGCCGTAGGTAACCTCCAGTATGGGGCGCAGCAGCTCGTGCTTATAGCTTATCCGCTCCGGGTGGTTGGAGCAGTCCAGAAACCGGGGGATGCTGTCCATGGGGCCGGGCCGGTACAGGGCGATGACGGCGGTGATGTCCTCAATGCTCTTGGGCTTCAGACCCACACACACCGAGGTCATGCCGGTGCTCTCCAGCTGGAACACCCCGGAGGTTTTCCCGGCGGTCAGCATCTGGTATACTTCGGCGTCGTCCTCCGGCGCCTTGTCCACAGAGAAACCCGGCTCCTTTTGCCGCACCAGCTTCTCCGCGTCGTCCAGCACCGTCAGGTTGCGCAGTCCCAGAAAGTCCATTTTCAGCAGCCCCAGCTCCTCCAGCGTAGTCATGGGGTACTGGCAGACCACGGACTCGTCGTTTTTCGCCAGAGGCACATATTCGTATACGGGCCGCTCGGTTATCACCACTCCGGCGGCGTGG
>CAYSFK010000017.1:15437-27067 GCA_964430345.1 uncultured Oscillospiraceae bacterium
CCTTGGCCACATCCAGCAGCCGGTGCAGGTTCTCGTCCCCGTCGTACATCTCCTTCAAGGGCTTTGAGAGCCTCAGCGCCTCGTCCAGAGTGATGTTCAATGCGCCGGGGCCGGAGGGCACCTGCTTGGCCACCGCGTCCGTTTCCCCGTAGCTGACGGACAGGGCGCGGCCCACATCCCGCACGGCGGCCCGGGCCGCCATAGTGCCGAAGGTGACTATCTGGGCCACATGGTCGCTGCCGTAGACCCGGTTCACATAGTCAATGACCTCGCCCCGGCGGTTTACGCAGAAGTCCACGTCGATATCCGGCATGGACACCCGCTCCGGGTTGAGAAACCGCTCAAAGTACAGGGAATATTTGATGGGGTCAACGTCGGTTATATGCAGGCAGTAGGACACGATGCTGCCTGCGGCGCTGCCCCGTCCGGGGCCTACGGGTATGCCGCTTCTCTTGGCGAAGCCGATGAAGTCCGAGACTATGAGGAAATAGTCCACAAAGCCCATCTTCTCTATCATGTCCAGCTCGTAGGTGAGCCGCTCCCGAAGCTCCGGCCTGTCCGGGAAGCGCTCCGCAAAGCCCCTGTCGCAGAGCTTTTTCAGGTAGGCAAGACTGTCCGTCTCCCCCTGGGGCAGCTTGAAGCGGGGCAGTTGATAGCGGCCGAACTCGAAGTCGAAGCCGCACATATCCGCGATTTTGGCGGTGTTGTCGGCGGCCTCCGAAAGCTCCGGGAACAGAGCGCGCATCTCCTCCTCGCTCTTGAGATACAGCTCCTGAGACTCGAAGCGCATACGGTTGGGGTCGTCCACGGTCTTGCCCATCTGAATGCACATCAGCACGTCCTGATAATAGGCGTCCTCTTTTTTCAGATAATGGGCGTCGTTGGTGAGGGCCAGAGGTATCCCGGTGTCCCGGCTCAGGCGTATGAGCCCCTGAGCGGCCAGCCGCTCCTCCTGTATGCCGTGGTCCTGTATCTCCAGATAGAAGCTGTCCTCACCGAAAAGCTCACGCAGCTCCAGGGCCTTTTCCTTCGCCTTGTCATATTCGCCGTGTACCAGCAGCTGGGGTATGGCCCCAGCCAGACAGCCGGACAGGCAGATAAGCCCCTGGCTGTGCTCATGGAGCAGGGCCCAGTCTATCCGGGGCTTGACGTAGAAGCCCTGGGTAAATGCGGCGCTTACCAGCCAACAGAGGTTTCGGTAGCCCTCTTCGTTTTTGCACAGCAGAATCAGGTGGGAGTACTCGTTGTCGATGCCGTGCTCCTTGTCGCTCATGCTCCGCGGAGCAACGTAGACCTCGCAGCCGATAATGGGCTTTACGCCCTCGGCCAAACAGGCCTTGTAAAAAGCCACCGCCCCGTACATGACTCCGTGGTCGGTAACGGCCACGGCAGACTGGCCCAGCTCCTTTACCCTTTTGGCCAGAGAGTCTATCCGGCAGGCCCCGTCCAGCAGGGAGAATTCCGTATGCACGTGTAAATGGACAAATGACATTCTAATCCTTTCCTTATAGCCTTCCCCTTGGGGGAAGGGGGACCGCGAAGCGGTGGATGAGGCCCTTCCTTATAGTTGTGACGGATGAGGCTAATCCTCCGGTTTGAACTCCATTATCTTTTTCAGCCGGTGGGACAGACAGCTCTTGGTCACCGGCGGGTAGGACAGCTGGGCCAGCTCCGAAAGACTGGCCTCGGGATTGGTGATGCGCAGCAGGGCCGCGTCCCTCAAAGGCTCCGGCAGGGCGTCCAGACTGTAAGCCCGTGCCACCCGGCGTATGGCGGTAAGCTGGGCCTGGGCGGCGGTTACGGTCTTGTCGGCGTTGGCGGAGTCGCAGTTTATCTGCCGGGTTATGGTGTTGCGCATCTCCTTTTCCACCTTGGCGGTCATGACGCCCATGGCGGTTCTGGAGGCGCCGAGGGTGGTGAAAAAGTCGGCAATGGCGTCGGCCTGCTTGAAGTACAGCAGGGAATTACCGCTGCGCTTGGCCTCTTTCGGGGAAAAGCCCATCTCCAGCAGCACGGAATAGGCCTCCCGGCTGACGCTGTGGTGGGGCGTGGCCAGCTCCAGATGGTAGCGCTTCTCCGGGTCGGTGACGCTGCCCCCCGCCAGAAAGGCCCCCCGGATAAAGGCGGCCCTGTCGCAGTCCTCCTCAATAACGCCGAAGTTGATGTGGTGGGAGAGTATGCCCTCCGGCTCCGCCCCGAAGGCGGAGAGAATGACCGGGAGCTTGTCCCGGTCGGTAATGGCGAAGCTCCGCTTTCCGGCGGCGCCCTCCGGCGGCAGCAGGTCGAAGTCCAGCCCAAAGGCCCGCCGGAACAGCCTTGGCAATCGGGCGGCAAAGGCGTCGCTGGCGGTGATGATGCGCAGCTCCTGGGCGGTAAAGGTGTTGCAGTACAGCAGCACCCCGTAGCACTCCGCCACAGCGCAGCATTTTTTGTCGCTCTTTACCTGGCAGAGCTCTTTTTTAGCGTCGGCGGAAAATGACATATGATCCTTTCCTTGTAGCTCTGCACTTTGGCAAGCATTGATTATTCGTATAATACCGTAGGGCGGGCTGCCCTCAGCCCGCCGCGAAACGCGGTCAGACACGGCGGGCTGAGGGCAGCCCGCCCTACGGAGCCTGTTGGTTTCATCGGCGCTTTCTTTAGAGGAAAGGCCGCTACTTGTCTATGTCCCGGTTCACATTCACGCAATTGAGTCCGTCGGCCCTCAGATGCTCGTTGAGGGCGGCGGCAATGGCCACGCTTCTGTGCCGACCGCCGGTGCAGCCTATGGCCACGGTCAAAGACAGCTTCCCCTCCTCAATGTACAGGGGCAGCAGAAAGTCCAGCAGCTCCTGTATCTTCTCCATAAAGCTGCGGGTCTGCTGATAGTTGAACAGGTACTCCGCCACCGGCAGCTCCAGCCCGCTGAGGGGCCGCAGCTCCTCTACATAGTAGGGATTGGGCAGACAGCGGGCGTCGAACACCAGGTCCGCCTCCATGGGCAGACCGTGCTTGTAGCCGAAGGACAGCACCGTCACGTCTATCTCACGCTTGACGCCCTCGGCGGCAAACAGGGTGAACAGCCGGTTTTGCAGCATACCAAGGGTCAGGTTGGAGCTGTTGACGATATAGTCCGCCTTGGCCTTCACCGGAGCCAGCAGCTCCGCCTCCTTGGCCACCGCGTCCTCCACCGATACGCCCCGCGTGGCCAGCGGGTGCCGGCGGCGGGTCTCCTTATACCTGCGCACCAGAGTGCGCAGGTCGGCGTCCATGTACAAAATGCGGCAGTTGCAGTCCATCTCCTTGAGCTGGTCAAGGGTCTTTAGGAGCTTGCCGAAGCCGTCCCGCTCCCGCACATCCGTCACCAGAGCCACCTTCTCGTAGCGGCCCCCGGTGGCTATGCACAGCTCGGCGAAGCGGGGCATCAGCGCCACCGGCATATTGTCCACGCAGTAGTAGTCCAGATCCTCCAGGATATCCGCCGCCCGGCTTTTGCCCGCGCCGGACAGCCCTGTGATTATCAAGAATTCCATAAAAGCACCTTTTTTTCTATGCGTTCTCCGTCGGCGTCTCTGTGTAGTCTGTTCTTTCGATATGGTGCAGCGGCGCGGCGGGGCCGTTGTCCTCCAGCGCGTAGTCCGGCGGCAGGATTATGGGCTCCGGGTCCAGGCCCACGCCGTATTTCTCGAACACCGTCTTGCGTATATGCATGGCCAGGTCGTACACGTCCTTTGAGGTGGCGCCGCCGGTGTTGACTATAAAGCCCGCGTGCTTCTCAGATACCTGAGCGCCGCCTACGGCATAGCCCTTAAGCCCCGCCTGCTCTATAAGCGCCCCGGCGAAATGCCCCTCCGGTCTTTTGAAGAAGCTTCCGGCGGAGGGCAGCTCCAGTGGCTGCTTATCCCGGCGCTTTTCGTTCAGCTCCCGCATTTTCCCGGCTATCTCCTGCCCGTCGCCCCGGGAAAGCCGGAACACCGCAGAAAGTATGACGCAGCCGGGCATTTTCTGAAACACGCTGCTGCGATAGGCAAAGGTGCACTGCTCCTTTGTCAGCTCGTACAGCCGCTGCTCCGGCAGATAGTAAATGACCACGCTCTCAATGGCGCTGTCCAGATACTCGTTGTAGGCCCCGGCGTTCATGAACACGCCGCCGCCCACGCTGCCGGGAATGCCGGAGGCAAATTCCAGACCCGTCAGTCCGTTCTGCTGGGCGAAGCCGGAGAGCTTGGACAGAGACACCCCGGCCTCGGCGTATACCGCGCCGTCCGGCAGGAGGAACATCTTGGTCAGCTTCTCCGTGCTCATTATGAAAAGCTCTGCCAGCCCCTGGTCGGGAAAGAGTATGTTGGTGCCGTTGCCCAGCATGAAGGGGGCAAGCTTATGGGTTTTCAGCAGATGGCATATCTTCGACAGGCTGCTGACGTCGGAGGGCACGGCCAGAGCGCGGGCAGGGCCGCCTATTTTGAAAGAGCAGTGCCGGGACAGCGGCTCGTTTTCCAGCAGCGTCAGCCCCGGCAGGGCGGCTTTTATCTCGGCTATGGCCTTTTCCAGATTATCACTCATTTGATGCTGTTCCTTTCAGGTAATCATATATTGCCGGAGTCCACGGCCAGGTCGTGCTCCTTTTCCAAAGCCTCGGCGGCGTTGTAGCCCATCTTTTTCTGGCGGTTGTTCATGGCGGCCAGCTCCATTATCACCGCCAGATTCCGCCCCGGCCGCACCGGGATGGTCACCTGGGGAACGCTGACGCCAAGAAAGCTGGCTGTCTCGGTGGACAGGCCCAGTCTGTCATAGGCACGGTTCTCGTCCCAGCGCTCCAGCTGCACCACCAGCTCTATGCTGGTCTCCGGCTTCACCGCGCCTACCCCGTAGATGTGCCGCACGTTTATCACGCCTATTCCCCGCAGCTCCATGTAGTAGCGTATCATCTCCGGCGCGGTGCCCATCAGCGTCTCCTTGCTGACCCGCCGTATCTCCACCGCGTCGTCGGCTATGAGCCGGTGGCCCCGCTTGATAAGCTCCAAAGCCGTCTCGCTCTTGCCTATGCCGCTGTCGCCCACCAGCAGCAGACCCTCGCCGTAGACCTCCACCAGTACGCCGTGGGTGGTTATCCGGGGCGCGAGGTATTTTTTCAGGGAGCTTATCAGGTCTGCCTGAAACTCCGAGGTGTCCTCGCTGGTGATGAACACGTTCCTGTCGTGCTTCTCCGCCATCTCTATGCATTCCGGGAAGGCGGGGACGCCGTGGCATATGACCAGGGCGGCGATATCGTACTGCATGAAGCACTCAAAGGCCTCGGCGCGCTGGGCGGGGCTGAGCGTGTCCAGATAGGTGCTCTCTACCCGCCCCATTATCTGTATGCGGTGGGGGTCGAAGTAATTATAAAACCCCGTAAGCTGCATGGCCGGCCGGTTCACGTCCGCCGTGGTGACCTTGGCCGTGTCGTAGTTCTTGGAGAGATGGAGGGGGTGGAGGTTGTGCTCCTTTGCTATGGCCTTCAGACTGACCGAGTACTTTCCCGCCATGGGCGCACCTTCCTTTCGTATGGGCTTATCCTTACATATATATTAACCATTTCCGGCGGATTTGGCAACTATTATATTTTACGCCCGGCTGCGTGTCAAAGGCAGAGGCGCATAAGGGGTTTTGCCGATCAAATTTAACCGTTTTGAAAAATATTTCTTGCATTTGCCATGCGGTTCTGCTATTATATAAAAGCTGTTCAATCAGCGAAACACAAGCAAGGAGGTGCTTCAGCTAATGGCAAAGTGTGAATTCTGCGAAAAGGACGTGGCCTTCGGCATCAAAGTCAGCCACTCTCACAGAAGAAGCAACCGGACATGGAAGCCCAATGTGAAGCGCGTCAAGGCCATCGTGGACGGCTCTCCCAAGCACGTGTACGTCTGCACCCGCTGCCTGCGCAGCGGCAAGGTCACCCGCGCTGTGTAATTTAATTTCATAAAATTACCCGAAACAAAGCCTGTCTGTTTAATGACGGGCTTTTTTCGGGTTTAAATTAGGATATCGGCGTGTATCGGCTTGCGAAAAGCCATACCGTGCGGAGGCGGGGCGAGCGGCTTTTAGTTTTCTGCAGATTTTAATAACGAGCACATATTGACTTAAAAATGCCTGATCGTTATACTGAAAATACCACAATACGGTATATTGACAGAAAAGAGGAGACCATATGAAAAAGCTGATCTGCATACTGCTGCTCTTCGCGGCAATACTGTCGCTTTGCGCCTGCGGCTCCAACGCCGTATCAGCGGCGGAGCCGACAGCGGCAGCGGAGCCCACGGAGACCCCGGCCCTGGCGTCTGAAGCGGCGGAGACTGCCGCCCCTGTGTCTGACCCGGCGGAGCTGGTTTTCCCATCGGACGGCACCGAGCCGGACTACGGCGCTGCGCTGGGGATACTCACATCCATGGCGGAGCAGGGCGACACCGAGGCGCAGTATTATCTGGGCTATATCTACGATTACGGCCTGGGCGTGGAAGCGGACTACGGGCAGGCTGAAAAACTGTATAGCAGCGCTTCTGAGAGCGGAAATATCAAGGCGCTGGTGGCTCTCGGCTTCCTCTACAAAAACGGTCAGGGCGTGGAGCAGGACGACGAGCGCGCGCAGAGCTTTTTTCAGCAGGCCATAGACGCGGGACTGCTGGAGCAGAGCGACGAGCTTCTGGGCCCCGACGGTATGTACGTTGTGGGCTGGATGTACGATAGCGGCTGGGGTGTGGAACAGGACTACGCCGCGGCCATGGAGTGGTACTCCAGGGCCGCGGACAAGGGCGATGCAATAGCTATGAACAATATGGGCGGCTTGTACTATTCTGGAAGAGGTGTGGAACGGGACTATGCCAGAGCCATGGAGTGGTACATCAGGGCCGCAGATAAGGGCAGTGCAGAAGCTATGAGCAATATTGGCTGGCAGTATTATAACGGCTTGGGCGTGGAGCAGGACTATGCCAAGGCCATGGAGTGGTACACCAAGGCTGCGGATAAGGGTGAGGTAACAGCAATGATCAGTATTGGTGGCCTGTACCAGACTGGCTTGGGCGTGGAGCAGGACTATGCCAAGGCCCTGGAGTGGTACACCAAGGCCGCGGAAAAGGGTAATGCGTCAGCTATGTACAATGTTGGCTGGCACTACCATATCGGCTGGGGTGTAGAGCAGGACTATGTCAAGGCCATGGAGTGGTACACCAGGGCCGCGGACAAGGGCGATACATCGGCTATGAACAATATTGCTCACCTGTATGAGAGCGGTTTGGGCGTGGAGCAGGACTACGCCAAGGCCATGGAGTGGTACACCAAAGCTGCGGATAAGGGTGATTCAGCAGCTATGAATAATATGGGTGGGCTGTACTATAAGGGCTACGGCGTGGAGCAGGACTATGCCAAGGCCATGGAATGGTACACCAAGGCTGCGGATATGGGTGAGTCAGCGGCTATGTGCAATATCGGTTGGATGTACGAGGACGGCTATGGCGTGGAGCGGGACTTCACCAAGGCTATGGAGTGGTTTGCCAAGGCAGCGGACATGGGTGATGCAACAGCAATATATAATGTCGGTTTACTGTATGAGAGAGGCTGCGGCGTGGAGCAGGACTATGCGAAGGCCCTGGAGTGGTACATCAAAGCCGCGGACAAGGGCGATGCATCAGCAATGAACAGCATCGGTTGTTTGTACGGAAACGGCTACGGTGTGGAGCAGGACTATGCCAAGGCCATGGAGTGGTACACCAAGGCTGCGGAAAAGGGCAATGCATCAGCAATGGACAGTATCGGTTGTATGTATCAAAATGGCTGGGGCATTAAACAGGACTATGCGAAGGCGATGGAGTGGTATACCAAGGCTGCGGAAAGTGGCAATCCATCAGCAATGAACAGTATCGGTTGGCTGTACTATAACGGTTGCGGCGTGGAGCAGGACTATGCGAAGGCCCTGGAGTGGTACACCAAGGCTGCGGATATGGGTTTTGCAACAGCCATGAGCAACATCGGTGCAATGTACTGCTTCGGCGATGGCGTGGAGCAGGACTATGCCAAGGCCCTGGAATGGTTCACCAAAGCTGCGGATAAGGGTAGTGCCGCGGCAATGACCAATATCGGCAGCCTGTACTATTACGGCTTGGGCGTGGAGCAGGACGACGCCAAGGCCAATGAGTGGTTTGCCAGGGCTGAGGCCGCCGGATATGTGAACTGAGGCAAAAGGACTGCACCGAAAATACACCCAACACGGAGAAAAGAGGAGACCATATGAAAAAGCTGATCTGCATACTGCTGCTAGTCGCGGCAATACTGTCGCTTTGCGCCTGCGGCTCCAACGCCGTATCAGCGGCGGAGCCGACAGCGGCAGCGGAGCCCACGGAGACCCCGGCCCTGGCGTCTGAAGCGGCGGAGACTGCCGCCCCTGTGTCTGACCCGGCGGAGCTGGTTTTCCCATCGGACGGCACCGAGCCGGACTACGGCGCTGCGCTGGGGATACTCACATCCATGGCGGAGCAGGGCGACACCGAGGCGCAGTATTATCTGGGCTATATCTACGATTACGGCCTGGGCGTGGAAGCGGACTACGGGCAGGCTGAAAAACTGTATAGCAGCGCTTCTGAGAGCGGAAATATCAAGGCGCTGGTGGCTCTCGGCTTCCTCTACAAAAACGGTCAGGGCGTGGAGCAGGACGACGAGCGCGCGCAGAGCTTTTTTCAGCAGGCCATAGACGCGGGACTGCTGGAGCAGAGCGACGAGCTTCTGGGCCCCGACGGTATGGACTTTGTCGGTTGGATGTACGAAAGAGGCTGTGGCGTGGAGCAGGACTATGCCAAGGCCATGGAGTGGTATGCCAGAGCTGCGGATAAGGGCAATACGATAGCTATGTACGATATCGGCTGGCTGTACCGGGACGGCGATGGCGTGGAGCAGGACTATGCCAAGTCCATGGAGTGGTTTATCAAGGCTGCGGATAAGGGCGACACCTCAGCTATGTGCTTTGTCGGTTCCATATATATGAACGGCGATGGCGTGGAGCAGGACTATGCCAAGGCCATGGAGTGGTATGCCAGGGCCGCGGATAAGGGCGATGCAATAGGTATGTACAATGTGGGCTGGATGTACTACATCGGCTG
This sequence comes from uncultured Oscillospiraceae bacterium, assembly GCA_964430345.1. Lineage (GTDB taxonomy): Bacteria > Bacillota > Clostridia > Oscillospirales > Oscillospiraceae > Limivicinus. Next base: position 24,542 of record CAYSFK010000017.1, read on the forward strand.
GGGCGTGGAGCAGGACTACGCCAAGGCCATGGAGTGGTACATCAAATCCGCGGATAAGGGTTTTGCAACAGCTATGTACAGTATCGGTATGATGTATGAGTGCGGCGATGGCGTGGAGCAGGACTATGAAAAAGCCCTGGAGTGGTATACCAAGGCCGCGGATAAGGGCGATGCGGCAGCCATAGACAGTATCAGTGCCCTGTATTATTTAGGCTGGGGCGTGGAGCAGGACTATGAAAAAGCCCTGGAGCTGAACACCGAGGCTGCAAATAAGGGCGATGTGTCAGCTATGACAGATGCCGGTTCTCAGTACGAGAGAGGCGATGGCGTGGAGCAAGACTATGCCAAAGCCCTGGATTGGTACACCAAGGCCGCAGATAAGGGCGATGCATCGGCTATGAACAGTATCGGCCGGCTGTACAAGAACGGCTGGGGCGTGAAGCAGGACTATGCCAAGGCTCTGGAGTGGTACACCAAGGCTGCGGATGAGGACAATGCAGCAGCCGTGTACAATATCGGATGGCTGTATCAGAACGGCTTGGGCGTGGAGCAGGACGACGAGCGCGCGAAGAGCCTTTATCGGCAGGCGATAAACGCGGGACTGCTGTGGGAGAGCGACGAGCTTCTGGACCCCGACGACATGAACAATATCGGCGCCATATACAGAGACGGTTACGGCGTGGGGCAGGACTACGCCAAGGCCATGGAGTGGTTTGTCAAAGCGGCGGATAAGGGCGTCGCGGCAGCTATGTACAATGTGGGTGACCTGCACTATAACGGCTTAGGCGTGGAGCAGGACTATGCCAAGGCCATGGATTGGTGGCTTAAGGCGGCGGACAAGGGCGATGCAACAGCTATGTACAATATCGGTTTTCTGTACGGGAACGGCTGGGGTGTGAAGCAGGACTACGCCAAGTCCATGGAGTGGTATGCCAAGGCGGCGAATAAGGGCAATGGAACAGCTATGTACCGCATTGGTTTTCTGTACGAAAACGGCGTAGGTGCGGAGAAGGACTACGACAAGGCCATGGAGTGGTACGCCAAGGCGGCGGATAAGGGCAATACAGTAGCCATGAACAATATCGGCTGGCTGTATGAGAACGGCTTGGGCGTGGAGATAGACTACGACAAGGCTATGGAGTGGTACACCAAGGCCGCGGACAATGGCAATGGAACAGCTATGTTTAATATCGGCTGGCTGTACGATCACGGTGTGGGCGTGGAGACAGACTATGCCAAGGCTATGGAGTGGTACATCAAGGCGGCGGACAAGGGCAATACAAAAGCTATGGACAGTATCCGCTGGATGTACTATTACGGCCACGGCGTAGAGCAGGACTACGACAAGGCCATGGAGTGGCGCGCCAAGGCGAAGGCCGCCGGGAAATAAAAATTGGGGCAAAAAAGGACTGCACCGTTTGTTTCGGTGCAGTCCTTTTATAAGCACTTAGATCAGAGCTGCTTCTGGGCGTTTATCTTTACGCCGGGGCCCATGGTAGAGGCGGTGACGCAGCTGCGGATGTACTGGCCCTTGGCGGAGGCGGGCTTTGCTTTGATGATGGCGCCGATGAGGGCGGCGTAGTTCTCGTAGAGCTTGTCCGCGCCGAAGCTGACCTTGCCGATGGGGCAGTGGATGATGTTGGTCTTGTCCAGACGGTACTCCACCTTACCGGCCTTAGCCTCGCCTATGGCCACCTTCAGGTTGGGGGTGACGGTGCCGGCCTTGGGGGAGGGCATCAGGCCCTTGGGTCCCAGTATCTTACCGAGACGGCCCACGGTGCCCATCATGTCGGGGCTGGCGATAACGGTGTCGAACTCAAACCAGTTTTCCTTCTGGATCTTCTCCACCAGGTCCATGCCGCCGGCATAGTCGGCGCCGGCCTCCAGGCACTCGTCAATGCGCTCGGGCTTGCAGAAGGCCAGAACACGCACGCTCTTGCCGGTGCCGTTGGGCAGCACGATGGCGCCGCGAACCTGCTGGTCGGCGTGACGGGAGTCAACGCCCAGCTTCACGTGCAGCTCGACGGTCTCGTCGAACTTGGCGCTGGCGGTCTTGCAGATAAGAGCCATGCCATCAGCAGCCTCGTACAGGGCATTCTTGTCGATCTGCTTGGCACTTTCCTGATATTTCTTGCCTCTAAACAATGTTACTTCCTCCTCATAGTGGTTCTTCGGACTCTAAGTTCCTCCCACTGTATGGAGCGGCCTTGTCAGCCGCTCGGCTAATCGTTATGAATGTTAGTCGCCCACGACAACGCCCATGGAGCGGGCGGTACCGGCGATCATGCTCATGGCGGCTTCCAGGCTGGCGGCGTTCAGGTCCTTCATCTTGATCTCAGCGATCTTCTGGATGGAAGCCTTGGAAATGGTGGCCACCTTGGTCTTGTTGGGGACACCGGAGCCGGACTCGATGTTGCACTCCTTCTTGATCAGGACGGCCGCGGGGGGCGTCTTGGTGATGAAAGAGAAAGAACGGTCAGCGTACACCGTGATAACGACGGGAATGATCATGCCCATGTCGTTCTT
>CAYSFK010000018.1:0-26963 GCA_964430345.1 uncultured Oscillospiraceae bacterium
CGGACTTCCCCAACAAGGTCATACTGAAGGCCCCCAACGTCATCGCCATGCCCCACCTTGGTGCCTGCACCCCCGAGAGCGAGGACCGCTGCGCCGTCATGGGCGCAAACCAGCTTTGGGACTATCTGAAAAACGGCAACATCAAGAACTCCGTAAACCTGCCGGACGCCACCCTGTCCCGCATGGGCGTGTGCAGGCTGTGTGTGCTGCACAGGAACGTGCCCAGGATGATAACCCGTATTCTGGATTTCATCAGCGATCTGAATATCAACGTGGAGCATATGATAAATAAGCCTCGGGACGGCTACGCCTATACTATTGTGGATCTGGGCTCCCCCATTGGGGAGGACACCGCCGAAAGCATCCGCGCCATGAGCGATGTGCTCAGAGTGCGGGTCATATAATAAGAGATGCTGACAGCCCCCGCCTTTGGCGGGGGCTGATCACCAGACTGTCATAAAACTATAGAATCTACCTTTGATGACAGGGCAGCGGGGGAGCACGAGGGGGCAAGGCCCGCCTCGTGTTTCAATAACCCGCCGTCTACAAGCTTGATATTTCAAGCTTGTAGAGCTGTGCCTGTTATATCTTTCTGACGAATAGCCCGTCTCTGTTGCAGCAGGCGTAGATAAGTCCGGGGCCCCGGATGGCGAAGCGGCACTGGGCCTCCTGCTCCGGGTACAGCTTGGTGAGCTGCACTGAACCGGCTGTGACATAGGCAACAAAGGAGACATAGTGGGCCCGGCTCATCTCATGCTCCATATGCACGTATATCTCGCCGTCGTCCCGGGAAGCGCATATCTCGTGGGCACTGTCGGCGCTCTCGCTCTCCAGCCTTGGCAGGCTGATGCCGCAGCAGGAATAGCTGCCCTCCCCCAGCGCCTGTATAACGTTGCCGCAGACCGGGCAGACGTAGAAGCCGGTTTTTAATAGGTTCGCGGCCCGGTTTTTGTTGCTTATCATCCGGCCGGTCATCAGCTCCGTCAGCGATACGCCCAGAGCCGAGGCCAGCTCCGGCAGTATGCTTATGTCGGGCAGACCCCTGTCTGTCTCCCATTTTGATACGGTCTTGTCGCTGATGTTCAGCTTATCCGCAAGCAGCCGCTGGGTCATCCCCCTGCGTTCACGAAGCTGCTTTATGATCGCCCCGTCCAGATATACCATAGTCGTTGTCTCCTTTTCGTTTTCGCGCCTATTAGTCTATACCCTCCCGTGGGAAAAGGCAACCTGCGGAGAGTAGAGAGCCGCTTCAGCCCGCCTTTGCCTTCACCGCGGAGAGGCGAAACAGCGGCACGGACAGCAGCTGCGCGGCCATAGACACGGCGATAAGGGCGGGGATGGACACGTCGTACAACGCCCCCAGCAGCCAGCTCCCCAGAAACCAGCACAGCCCGAAGGCCAGCTCGAACACGCCGTAGCCCGCGGCCCGGCTGCGCTTGGGTATCATGGAGGACACGGCGGCCTTCAGTATGGACTCCTGCGCGCCCATACCCAGACCCCACAGGGCCACGCCCAGCATGGTGGTGCCTAGACTGTGGCAGCCGAATACCAGCGGTGCGAAGAAGGCTGCGATAGAGGTGGACAGCATCAGCGCGTTGAAGCCCCGCTTGTCGTACAGCCAGCCGAAAAACAATGCGGAGCCCGCGTCCACCAGCATAGCTGCCGCGTACAGCAGCGGCAGCTGTCCGTCGCTCAGCAGGCCGGAGCGGGATACGTGGAGAGTTATCAGTGAGAAATCGATGAAGCCGAAGGCGAAAAGCCCTATGGCGGCCAAATATATCACGAAGGAGGGGGTGAGCCTGAACTTCTCCACCACCGTGCTCTCCGGCTCAAAGCTCTCCGGGTTGGGGAAGCGCTTCTTGGCCAGCAGCAGCACCAGCATGGTTATCACCGCCGGCACCGCCAGCACCGCGAAGCCCAGTCTGTACATATCGTAGGTGCTGCCGGTCTTAAACAGCATCACCACGTACAGCAGCAGCGGCCCCAGAAATGCGCCCATCTGGTCCAGCGCCTCCTGAATTGCGAAGCTTCTGCCGGCCCCCTCCTGAGAGGCGGCAAAGGAGAGTATGGTGTTTTTGGCTGGCTTCTTTATGGCCTTGCCTGTGCGCTCCACGATAAGCAGGGCGCAGGCCCATATCCAGCCGTCCTCCGCCACCAGCGCCAGCGCCGGCACCGACAGCACGTCAATGGCGTAGCCCAGTATGGTCATAGTCCAGTACTTCTTTGTCTTGTCCGTAAAGAGGCCGAACACAAAGCGCAGTGAATAGCCCACCAGCTCGCCCAGACCGGACACGAAGCCTATGGTGGCGGCGGAGGCGCCCAGCAGCGCAAGGTAGGCCCCCCGTATGCTGGAGGCGGCCTCGTGGGTCATGTCGGAAAACATACTCACAATGCCCAGCATTATTATGAAGGCCATGGCCCGGCTCAGTTTTTTCCTGTTGTCCCTCATTATTTCACCAGCTTATGACAGAATAATTTGAGTATAGCTCTAAAAAAACGGGATTACAATAGACGGAACTGCGGATTTGCTGTTGCAATATTAGAAAAAAGAGGGAAAATAGAATAAGTCACACAGGGGACACAAAGGGAACGCGGGGGGAATGAGCTTGCCGGAGATGCAGGAGAGCAGAGAGGTATATCTGGACGAAACAGAGCGAAAGCCCAACAGATACGCCGCCAACGTACTTATAGGGATAGTGCTGCTGATAGCCGCAGTGTGCGCGGTCAATGAGCTGGGTGTATTCAAGCTCAATGCCTGGCTGGTCAGGATCAGCTTTTTCGCGGCGCTTATACAGCTGGCGGTGGTGCGGTTCATCGTCTGCAGACCCCAGTGGATAGAGAATCCGGCTGTTAAGTACCTGATAATGAGCATGATGCTGCTTCTGGTGCTTACGGTGACGGTGCTGCTGAATATCCACGCGGTGCTGGCCTATGTGCTGCCGCTGCTGCTGGCCACCCAGTACCGCTCCCGGGGCATATCCGTAATGGCCCTGACCGGGGCCTGCGTCTGCTGCATGACGGCGCCCATACTCTCCTATCTGCTGGACACCTGGAGCCTTGTGTTCCTCACGGGGTACATAGAGACCTTCTGCCGGGTCACCGTCGGCGTGACGCCGGGCAACGCCGTCAGCACCCATGACGCTTTGACGCGGATAACCGTGTACTGGTCCCTGCCTCAGATGCTGACGCTGCTGGTTTTCGGCATCCTGCTGTATTCCGTCACAAAGAGCAATATCACCAGCGTGCGAAACCAGATAAAGGTCATCGACCTGAGCCACAGCCTCAACGAGCAGATGGAGTCGGTGCTGAATATCCAGGAGCGGGTGCTGGTGTCCATGTCGGATATCATAGAAAGCCGGGACATCGAGACCGGCGGCCACGTCAGGCGTACCAGCGAGATAGTGCGGCTGCTGATGGAGGAGATGCAGAACGACCCGGACAGCGGCGTCACTCCCGAGTACTGCAGCGCCGTGGTGCGCTCCGCTCCCATGCACGATTTGGGGAAGATAAGCATACCCGACGAGATACTCAAGAAGCCGGAGGCCCTGACGGCGGAGGAGTTTGAGATAGTCAAGGAGCACCCCCGCAAAAGCGCGGATATCATAGAGCTGTCCCTGAAGGGCATAGAGGACGAAAAGCTGCTGTCCGTGGCCCGGAATATCGCCCTGTATCACCATGAGCGGGTGGACGGGCTGGGCTACCCGGAGGGCCTGCGAGGCAAGCAGATACCGCTGGAGGCCCGTATAATGGCCATCGCGGACGTATATGACGCCTTGGTCAGCGAGCGCTGCTACAAGGCGCCCATGGCCTATAACGAAGCCTTCCGTGTTATAGAGGAGGCCATGGGCAGCCAGTTCGACCCGGATCTGGAGCCCTACCTGGCCGAGTGCAAGGACAGGATAGAGCGCTTCTATATCCAGACCCAGGCGGAGAGCTGAGAAGAAAAACAGCATCAAAGGAGTGTGCGCAATGCCCATAGGACAGATAGTTACAGGCTGCTTTGTGGCCCTGATAGCGGTGCTGTCTGGAATATATGTTTCGTTTACAGCCCGCTGCAAGGGGCCTATCTTATCCAATTCCTATTTATTTCTCAGCAAGGAGGAGCGAAAACGGGCGAATAAACAGGCTGAGTATAAGCTGGTTACTGTGGTATTCAGTTTTATTTCGGCGATATTCGCGCTGCTTGCTCTGCGGATATTCACCTCATGGGCCTGGCTGAACATCCCTGTCGGAGTGTTGGTGGTGCTCCTGCTGGTTTATGTCATAGCCGAGGCAGGAAAGACCGGAAGCTGAACAAAATCACAATTGCCTGTTGTCCCCGATTTTTCGGGACAACAGGCAATATTTTATAGTAAGCTATTTCACGCTGTTTCGTATATGAAGCTGTGTGGACAGGGCCACCCGCAGCCGTCCTGCGCAGGTGTCCTCTCCCGTGCCCTGCCTGGCCTGCAGCCGCTGGTCCAGCAGCCTCACCGCCACCTCGCCCAACTGCTCCTTGAAGGCCCGTACCGTGGTCAGCGACGGGTTGGTAAGGTCGCATATGGGTATATCGTCGAAGCCCACCACCGACACCTGAGCGGGCAGCTCGATGCCCCGCGCCTTCATTGCCCGGATGGCGGCGGCGGCAATAACGTCGTTCTCGGCGAAAAAGCCGTCCGGCAGAGTTTTGTGGGCGGAGAGGTATTTGTCCATGTCCACAATGGCGTCGTCGAAGGAGATGCCCATGTCCACCACCTCCGCCGGTTTCAGACCTGCCGCGGCAAGGGCCGCCAGGAGCCCGGCCTCCCGTTCCTCGAAGTTCAGTATCCTGTGCCGGGAGCGCAGATAGCCTATGCTCCGGCAGCCCCGGCTCATAAGGTATTCCACAGCCTGCCTGGAGCCGAAGGCGTTGTCGTTGCCCACGCAGTCCAACCGGCCCGCCAGCATAAAGCTGTCCACCACCACCAGCGGCAGAGCGCTGGCCGCCGTCAGAAAGGCGTCTATCTCCGGCAGACTCTCCTCAATGATATCCGTGCCCAGCAGGACAATACCGTCCACATCCCTGCAGATGTCCGCGGCCTGTCTCTCAATGGACTCCCCGGCGCGAAGGTAGCGCAGCTGGGTGCTGTAGCCCAGAGCGGAGGCGGCGGACTCCACCCCCTGCAGCACGAAGCTGGAGAAGGTGGTGTTCTCCGCGATGCTCACCAGCTTGTTTACGTAGAACACGAAGCACAGCCGCTTCCTTGCGGCGGCCATGGACGGCGCTTTCAGGCCGTTGTAGCCCATCTTGGCGGCGGCCTCAAATACCTGCCGGCGTGTCTCCCGACTGACTCCCGGTTTGTTGTTCAGGGCCAGAGATACCGCCGAGGCGGACAGCCCCAGCCGCGCCGCTATTTCCTTTGCCGTTACACCTGCCATCCTGCTCATCCCTTTTAGGTCAATTTAGCTTATATAATATTTGAATGTAAGGGAAAAATCAATAGTAAAATCAACAAATTTATTAATTAATAAATAATTACTAAATAAGTTTAGTGTTATTGTAGTTATTGTCGTAAACCGTCGAAAGCATTTTTATATAGAAAAAATATAGACTTGACACATTGCACAATTTTGTCGCGCCTAATTTTTGCAATGTGCCAAAGTTGGGTAATTTCGCACAAATGCCTTGACTTTGAGCTGGTAAAGAAATAAAATAAATTATAAATATTACTCAATTAATTGAGTAATAAAATAAAAAGCCAATCAAGGCAAGGAATTATGAAAAGGAGAATGAAAATGAAAAAGTATCTGGCATTGCTCCTGGCACTTGCGATGGTATTCGCACTGTGCGCCTGCGGACAGGCCGCAGCTCCCGCACCGGCAGCTCCCGCCGCCGAGGCTCCCGCAGCCGAGGCTCCCGCAGCCGAAGGCCCCGCGAAGATCGGTATCTCCATGCCCACCAAGTCCCTTGAGCGCTGGAACCGTGACGGTTCTTACCTTAAGGAGCAGTTTGAGGCCGCCGGCTATGAAGTCGAGCTGACCTACTCCGACAATGACGCTGTTCAGCAGAACAACGATATCGCCAACATGATAGCCGACGGCGTGAAGGTCCTGATAATCTCCGCCATTGACTCCGACTCCCTGAGCCAGACCCTGGCCGACGCCGAGGCTGCCGACATCTATGTCATTGCTTACGACCGTCTTATCAACAACGCCAAGACCGCCTACTATGTGTCCTTCGATAACTACACTGTGGGTGTGCTGCAGGCCGAGTATGTCATCAAGGCTCTGGACCTTGAGAACGCAGGCGACAAGAAGTTCAACATAGAGTTCACCGCCGGTGACCCCGCCGACACCAACGCCGGTTACTTCTTCAGCGGCGCTAAGGACACCCTCCAGAAGTATCTCGATGCCGGTACTCTGAACGTTGTCTCCGGCCAGATCGAGTTTGAGCAGGTCGCTACCGCTCAGTGGTCCACCGACAATGCTCTGAACCGTATGCAGAACGTCCTGGCCTCCTACTACAGCGATGGCACCGTCCTTGACGTGGCCCTCTGCTCCAACGACTCCACCGCTCTGGGCGTGGCTCAGGCCATCACCTCCGACTATGTCGGCAACGCCCCCGTCATCACCGGACAGGACGGCGATATAGCCAACCTCAAGAATATTGTTGACGGTGTGCAGACCATGACCGTTTACAAGAACGTTGCTCAGGAAGCCGGCGTGACCCTGGTCGTCGTCAAGGCCATCCTGGAGGGCAAGACCCCCGATGCTTCCCTGTGCGCTGAGTTCGGCGACATCGAGGCCAAGTTCGACACCGAGACCTATGACAACGGCCTTGGCGTTGTTCCCTCCTACCTGCTGGTTCCTTACTCCATCGACAAGGAGAACCTTGACCTGCTGGTAGACACCGGCCTTTACACCATGGGCGCCGACGGCTATCTGGCTGCCAAGTAATAACCGCGAATAATTTCGACCCGAGGAGAGGGGCGGGGTACACCCCCGCCCCTCGCTTTGCGGACATGGCGTCCGTAAAGCGTTATTAAATAACGTGAAGGCGGCGCCTGCGCCCTCTTCGCGTTTCCCCAACTCCTGCTTACGATCGCGGTTTTACGCGAGCAAAGCGCTGGACAAGACACAGCAGGATCTGGTATATTGGTTGAGGTATATCATATTATTAACCCTCGCCCGACAGTTCGGGTCACAGAGAAGAGGAGGGCATTTATTTGGCTGACAATATCCTTGTGATGAAAAACATCACGAAAGAATTTCCCGGCGTAAAGGCGCTGGACAATGTTAACCTTGAAGTGGAGCGGGGCGAGATCCACGCTCTGGTCGGTGAGAACGGCGCGGGGAAATCCACCCTGATGAACGTGCTTTCCGGCATCCATCCCTATGGCAGCTATACCGGCGACATCATCTATAACGGTGAGGAATGCCGGTTTTCTACACTGAGAGACAGCGAGGACAAGGGCATCGTCATAATCCATCAGGAGTTTGCCCTTATTCCGGAGCTTTCCATCGGCGAGAATATGTTCCTGGGCAACGAGAGAAAAGGCAAGTTCGGCATCGACTGGGACGCTACATACCATCAGGCCCGCACCCATATGGAGCAGGTGGGCCTGAAGGACAATGAGCACACCATGATAAAGGACATCGGCACCGGCAAGCAGCAGCTGGTGGAGATAGCCAAGGCTCTGGCGAAAAACGTCAAGCTGCTTATCCTGGACGAGCCCACCTCCTCGCTGAACGAGGAGGACTCCAGAATGCTGCTGGATCTGCTGCTGAGCTTCAAGAAGCAGGGTATGACCTCTATTATCATCTCCCATAAGCTCAACGAGGTGGCCTATGTGGCAGATCGCATCACCGTACTGCGGGACGGCACCTGTATAGAAACTCTGGACAACGCCTCCCGCTCCGTGGACGAGGACCGCATCATCAGAGGCATGGTTGGCCGCGAGCTCAGCGACCGCTTCCCCAAGCGGGAGCATAACATAGGCGAAGTGAGCATGGAGGTCAAGAACTGGACAGTACACCACCCGGTGTATACGGAGAAGATAGTTGACAACGACGTCTCCTTCTACGTCCGCAAGGGCGAGGTGGTTGGCTTCTCCGGCCTGCAGGGCGCGGGCCGTACCGAGCTGGCCATGAGTATTTTCGGCCACGCCTACGGCACGAATATCTCCGGCAAGCTTTTTATCCACGGTAAGGAGGTCACGCTGAAAAGTGAGCGGCAGGCCATTGAAGCGGGCCTTGCATATGTCACCGAGGACAGAAAGGAAAACGGCCTTATCCTGCCCCAATCCATTGCCGTCAATAACACGCTGGCCCGTATGGACAAGGTGTGCAGCAGAGGCGTCATTGACACAGCCATGGAGGAGCGGGTGGCCCAGGAGCACAAGGAGAAGCTCAAGACCAAGACGCCCTCCGTCCACCAGCTTGTGGGCAATCTTTCCGGCGGCAACCAGCAGAAGGTGCTGCTGTCCAAGTGGATATTCGCCGACTCTGATATACTTATCATGGACGAGCCCACCCGCGGCATAGACGTGGGCGCCAAGTTCGAGATATACTGCATTATAAACGACCTTGTGGCGCAGGGCAAATCCGTTATCATGATATCCTCGGAGCTGCCGGAGATACTGGGTATGTGCGACCGTATCTACGTCATGAACGAGGGCAGGATGCTGGCGGAGATGGACGTTGCGGACGCCACTCAGGAGAAAATACTGTCGGTCATCCTCAAATCCGAAAAGACAGACAACGAGGGAGAATAAACAGATGAATATAAAGGCTGCTTTGAAAAAATATACGATGTCCATTGCTCTGGTCATCGTGTTTGCCCTGTTCGCGTTTTTGACCGAGGGCCGCCTGCTCTATCCCCAGAATATGTCGAACCTGCTTCTCCAGAACGCGTACGTGCTGGTGCTGGCCTGCGGTATGCTGCTGTGCATACTCACCGGCGGCAACATAGACCTGTCCGTAGGCTCCACGGTGTGTCTGGTGGGCGCGCTGGCTGCCAAGCTTATGCAGGTTACTACCCTTCCCGCCATAGTGGTCGTGCTCGTATGCATGGCCATTGGCGCGGTGATAGGCGCGTGGCAGGGCTTCTGGATAGGCAATATCCACATCCCGCCCTTTATCTGCACTCTGGCGGGTATGTTCCTGTTCCGCGGCATAGGCCGTGTTATCCTGGACTCCAAGACCATTCCCGTCAATAACAAGTCCTTCCTTGACATCTTCGCCTCCTACATCCAGATCCCCGGCCTGGATGACAAGATAAAATGGTCGGCGCTTATTGTGGGCATCGCGGTGGCAGTGCTGCTGATGGTGACCCTGTTCACGGGCCGTGCCAAGAAGTCGAAGCTGGGCTACACGCTGGAGCCTATAGGCCCCGCCGCCGTGAAGATGGCCGTCATAGCTGTGCTTGTCGTGCTGTACACCTGGAAGCTGGCCAACTATAAGGGCATCCCCGTGATGCTGCTGTGGGTGCTGGCTGTGGTGTTCATCTATTCCTTTATTACCGGCAAAACGGCTCTGGGCCGCTATTTCTACGCCGTAGGCGGCAACGAGAAAGCCACCAAGCTCTCCGGCATCGACACCAAGAAGGTCTATTTCCTGGCCTACGCCTCCATGTCCTTCCTGGCGGCTCTGGCGGGATTGCTGATGGCGGCCCGCATAGGCTCCGTCAACGGCGATACCGGCACCTCCTTTGAGATGGACGCCATCGGCGCCTGCTTCATCGGCGGCGCTTCGGCCTACGGCGGCTCCGGCACCGTGGCCGGCATCTGCATCGGCGCTATCTTCCTGGGCGTTATCAACCAGGGTATGTCCATCATCGGTCTGGACAACAACTGGCAGTACATAGTCAAGGGCGCGGTGCTGCTGATAGCGGTCATCTTCGATGTGGTCTCCAACCATAAGACCGGAAAAGCATAATTAGTGTGCCGTTAAAGCGGGAGGAAACGCCAGTGTTGTTTATAGGCATAGACCTGGGCACCTCGTCCATGAAGCTGCTGCTGGTGGACGAGGCAGGAGAGATACTGAATACAGTCACCAGGGAATACCCCCTGTCCTTTCCCCACCCCGGCTGGAGCGAGCAAGCGCCGGAGCACTGGTGGAACGCCTGCCTTGAGGGTGTGCCGGAGCTGCTGCATGGCTTTGCCGCCGGAGAGGTAGCCGGGATAGGCGTGGCTGGTCAGATGCACGGGCTGGTGGCCCTGGACGGGAACGATGAGGTCATCCGTCCCGCCATACTCTGGAACGACGGCCGCACCGGCGACGAGGTGGAGTATCTCAACGAAGTCATAGGCCGTGATAAGCTCTCCGCCCTGACCGCCAATATCGCCTTCGCCGGCTTCACCGCGCCCAAGCTCCTTTGGATGCAAAAGCACGAGCCGGAGAATTTTAAGCGGATAAAGAAGATAATGCTGCCCAAGGATTATCTTAACTACCGTCTCTCCGGCGTCCACTGCTGTGACTACTCCGATGCCAGCGGTATGCTGCTCCTGGACGTGGAGCACAAGCGCTGGTCAAAGGAGATGCTGGATATCTGCGGCGTCACCGAGAGCCAGATGCCTACGCTTTACGAGAGCTATGACGTGGTGGGCACTTTGCTTCCCGAGTCCGCAAAGGCTCTTGGGCTGAAAGACAGCGTGAAGCTGGTGGCCGGGGCGGGGGACAATGCCGCTGCCGCCGTAGGCACCGGTGTGGTGGGCGACGGGGGCTGCAATATCTCCCTTGGCACCTCCGGCACTCTGTTCATATCCTCGGCTCACTTCGGGGTGGACCGCTTCAACGCTCTCCACTCCTTTGCCCACGCCGACGGGGGCTACCATCTCATGGGCTGTATGCTGTCGGCGGCCAGCTGCAACAAGTGGCTGTGCGAGGATATCCTGCATACGGAGGACCTGGCGGCGGAGCAGAAGCGCATAAATGTGCGTAAGCTCGGTAAGAACCGGGTGTTTTTCCTGCCCTACCTCATGGGCGAGCGCAGCCCCATAAACGATGTGAATGCCAGAGGCGCTTTCATCGGCATGACCATGGACACTTCCAGGGCGGACATGGTTCAGGCGGTGCTGGAGGGCGTGGCCTTCGCCATACGTGACAGCCTTGAGGTGGCAAGGAGCCTTGGCATAGACATCCCCTCCAGCCGTATCTGCGGCGGCGGGGCCAAGTCTCCGCTGTGGCGGCTGATACTTGCCAACGTCCTGGGCATCCCCCTGCAAATGGTCAGGACTGAGCAGGGCCCGGGCTACGGCGCGGCCATGCTGGCTATGGTGGGCTGCGGCCTGTTTGACAGCGTACAGCAGGCAGCGGAGCAGCTGGTAAAGCTGGCCTCGGTGACAGAGCCGGGAGCAGCGCTGACCGCCTTGTATGAGCAGCGTTACCGGCAGTTTAAAAAGATATACCCGGCTCTGAAACAACTGTTTCCGGAGCTGCAATAAGGAGGAATTACACATGAAAGAATTTTTTGAGGGCATAGGCCAGATAAAGTACCAGGGACCTGAGAGCAATAACCCCATGGCCTTTAAGTATTACGACGCTGACAGGCTGGTCATGGGCAAGAAGATGAGCGAGCAGCTGCCCTTTGCCATGGCCTGGTGGCACAATCTTGGCGCCGCGGGCACGGATATGTTCGGCCGTGATACTGCCGACAAGAGCTTCGGCGCGAAGGTCGGCACCATGGAGCACGCCAAGGCCAAGGTGGACGCGGGCTTTGAGTTCATGAAGAAGCTGGGCATAAAATACTTCTGCTTCCACGATGTGGACCTGGTGCCGGAGGCTGAGGACATCAAGGAGACCAACCGCCGCCTGGACGAGCTCAGCGATTACGTGCTTGAGAAGATGAAGGGCACTGATATAAAGTGCCTCTGGGGCACCGCCAATATGTTCTCCAACCCCCGCTACATGAACGGCGCCGGCAGCTCCAATTCCGCCGACGTGTTCTGCTTTGCCGCGGCCCAGATTAAAAAGGCGCTGGACGTCACCGTCAAGCTGGGCGGCAAGGGCTACGTGTTCTGGGGCGGCCGCGAGGGCTATGAGACGCTTTTGAATACCGACATGAAGTTCGAGCAGGAGAACATTGCCAAGCTCATGCGTCTTGCCGTGGACTACGGCCGCTCCATCGGCTTCAAGGGCGATTTCTACATCGAGCCCAAGCCCAAGGAGCCCATGAAGCATCAGTACGACTTCGACGCGGCTACCGCCATAGGTTTTTTGCGTCAGTACGGGCTGGACAGGGACTTCAAGCTGAACATCGAGGCCAACCACGCCACTCTGGCGGGCCACACCTTCCAGCACGACCTGCGCGTCTCAGCCATAAACGGTATGCTGGGCTCCGTAGACGCCAATCAGGGCGACTACCTGCTGGGCTGGGATACCGACGAGTTCCCCTTCAACGTCTATGAGACCACCATGTGTATGTACGAGGTGCTGAAGGCTGGCGGACTCACCGGCGGCTTCAACTTCGACGCCAAGAACCGCCGCCCCAGCTACACCGCTGAGGATATGTTCCACGCCTACATTCTTGGCATGGACAGCTTCGCTCTGGGCCTTCTCAAGGCCGCGGCCATCATCGAGGACGGGCGCGTAGAGAAGTTCCTGAAGGAGCGCTACTCCAGCTATGAAAGCGGCGTCGGCGCCAGGATACGCAGCGGAGCCGTGACCTTGGAGGAGCTGTCGGCCTATGCCGAGAAGCTGGGCGCTCCGGCGCTCCCCGGCAGCGGCAGACAGGAGTATCTGGAAAGCGTCCTGAACAGTGTGATGTTCGGATAAATAAAACATTAATACAAACGACCGCCGGGATTCCCCGACGGTCGTTTTATATGCTCAATTGTCACAGCTGTGAAAACACCCGGATGGCGTCCATCACGTTCTCCTTCATGGCCCGCTCCGCCGACACGCAGAGCTCCGTGAAGAATGCGGGCTTGTCGCCGCTGGCGGATAGAGCCGCCCTTACGGCGCTGCCTCCGGCCTTGTCCATGTAGGTGAAGTAGTTTATCTTGCGTACACCGGCTTCAATAGCCCTTCTGAATTCCTCCGGCGAAACCCCGCTGCCCCCGTGCATTACCACCGGCAGACCGGTCAGCGCTCTCACCTTTGCCACTATGCCCATGTCCAGCCGGGGCTTTGTAAGATATATGCCGTGGGTGGTGCCGAAGGAACAGGCCAACGCGTCTATGCCGGTATCCCTCGCAAACTGGGCGGCCTGGTCGGGGTCTGTGTATATCTTGGTGTCGTCGTCGCCGCCGCTGACATCTCCAGTGGAGCGCCTGCCCATACAGCCCAGCTCCGCTTCCGAGCCCGCGCCGAACTGAGCCGCCAGCCTTGCGGCCTCGCGGGACTTCTCCGCGTTCTCGGCGTAGCTCAGGGTGGAGCCGTCAAACATCACGCCAGTGAAGCCCAGCTCCAGCGCCTTTTCCACATAGCCCAGGTCCTCCCCGTGGTCAAGGTGTACGCATACCGGTACGGACGCGGCTCTTGCGTATTTCAGCATCAGCGGTGCCATGTCCTCTATGCTGTTAAAGCACTGGTGACACTGGGCGAACTGCAGTATCACCGGCTGCCCCAGTTCCTCCGCCGCCGCCGTCACCGCCTTCAGCGAGCTCAGGCTCACCGCGTTGAAGGCGCCTACGGCTATGCCCCGGCCCTCAGCCAGAGCACATATCTCTTTGAGGTTTACCAGCATTGACCGTTTCCTCCAATTCCTCAAGGCTTCCGAGACTTGACAGCGCGTCGTAGGCCCTTACGCTGAAGGCCCCCTGAGCCGCCGCCAGCGCCGCGCTTTCCCGGACGCTGCGGCCCTGCATAATCGAAACCAAAAAGGTCCCTATGCTCACATCTCCGGCGCCTGTGGCGGAGCGCAGGTTGGAAACCGGGAAGCAGGGCTGATGCCCCTCGCCCTCAGCGGCGCTGTAGTACATTCCCTCGGTGCCGCATTTCAGCAGCACCGTCCCCGCGCCCATATCCCGCAGCTCCCGTACAAGAGCCGCAGGCGCGGCGTCGGGTCTTTGCAGCATGAAGCGTGTCTCATCAAGACTGGGCTCGAAATAATCCGTCAGCGGCAGCACCCGCGTAAGTATGCCCCGCCAGTCCGCCCTGCCCTCGTCGGAGTCCGGGTCTACTGCCGCCATGTCCAGACTGGTGGCGACGCCCCGTTCCTTCACCCGGCGAAACAGCTCATATAGCTGCTCTCCGCCGTTTTCGTACATCCGCCGCATCAGCGGTGGATAGCCGAAGTGGAATAGCCGCGCCCCGTCCAGCGCCTCGTCGGGCACATCGTCACTGCAGAAGCTGTCGTTGGCGCCGGGGTCGTGTAGGAAAATGCGGTCATGCCCCGGCACTGCCAGCACCACCGAATAGGAGGTGGTGCTTTCCGGGTCAACGATAAGCCCGCCTACGCCGTGGCTGGCGGCGATCTGTGTTATTAACGCGCCCAGCTCGTCGTCGCCAATCTTACTCAGCAGCCTTACGTCCGCCCCCAGCTTCTTCATAGCCAGGCCGGTGTTGGCCGCGCTGCCGCCGGTGTGTACCCGTACGCCGTCCATATGCAGCAGCTTTCCCGGCCGCAGCAGGGCGCCAATATCCGGGTACTCCCGCTTATGGGGGAACACCGGGGTAATATCCAGGCAGATATGCCCCGCCGCGATAAACTCACTCATAAGCCATTATTCTGTCTCAGCGCCGCGGCCCGCTGCGGGGCCGCCCGCCGCTTCTGCCGGAGGAGGAGCGTGGCCCGCCGCCGGAGCGGTAGCCGCCGCTGCCGCCGGGGCGCGCGCCCCGGAAGCTGCGCTTTTCCTCGTCGGAGTACTCCGTCACCTCCAGAGGGAAGGGTGATTCCAGCACGTCTATGCGCTTGCCGATGAGCTTTTCCACGGCGAACAGCCGCTCAAACTCGTCGTAGCAGCAGAAGCTGACGGCGACGCCGCCCAGCCCTGCCCGGCCCGTGCGGCCAATGCGGTGGATATAGGTCTCGGCCTCCTCGGGAATGTCGTAATTGAACACATGGGACAGCTCCGGGATGTCTATGCCCCGGGCGGCGATGTCGGTGGCTATCAGTACCTGTATCTCGCCGTTCATAAAGGCGTGTAGGGCGGCCTGTCTTGCGTTCTGGCTCTTGTTGCCGTGGATGGCCATGGCCTCTATGCCGGACTTTTTCAGCTCCCGTACCACCTTGTCAGCGCCGTGCTTTGTGCGGGTGAACACCAGCGCGCTCTTGATATCTGTCTCGTTGAGCAGCTTTGCCAGCAGCTTTGCCTTGTTGCACTTGTCCACGTAGTACAGGTACTGGTTGATGCTCTCCACGGTGCTGGTCACCGGGTCCACCTTCACGTTGGAGGGGTCCTTCAGCAGCGACATGGCCAGCTTCTCCACCTCCGGGGGCATGGTGGCGGAGAAGAACAGGGTCTGCCGCTTCTCCGGCAGGTAGTGCATGATGCGGCGGATGTCGTTGATAAAGCCCATGTCCAGCATCCGGTCGGCCTCGTCCAGCACGAATATCTGCAGCTTGCCCAGCTTTATAAAGCCCTGACCGATAAGGTCGTTGAGCCTGCCGGGGGTAGCCACCAGCACGTCCACGCCGTTTTTGAGCTGCTCCACCTGGGCGTTCTGCTTGACGCCGCCGAAGATGACGCAGGATTTCAGCTTCAGGTTCTCCCCGTACTGCTCGAAGTTCTCCTGTATCTGCAGGGCCAGCTCCCTTGTGGGTGTTACGATAAGTGCGCGGATAGGCCGCTTCTCCCCGCCGGGGGCGGTCTTGTCCAGAGTGAGCCGCTGCAGTATGGGCAGGGCGAAGGCGGCGGTCTTGCCGGTGCCGGTCTGGGCGCAGCCCAGCACGTCCTTCCCGGCCAGCACCAGGGGTATGGTGGCCTCCTGAATGGGGGTGGGAGTCACATAGCCGGCGTCCACAACGGCGTCCAGCAGCGGTGTTAACAGTTCTAAGTCGTTAAAATTCATTTTTCTCCTATGGTACAACAAATACAAAACGTCGGATATTCAAAAGACGAGGATATAACTCCTCGTCTAAAGCCAAGCAATCATATAAGCCGTGTTGAAAATATGCACCGATTTTTAATTTATACGGTTACATCCGTATATCAATTGTACATTATAACACGGTTTTTGAAAATTGTCCAGCAGTTTAGAAACTAATGCCTATTCGGCGCGGATGGTGTCCACGATGGAGCGGGAGCGTATCCTTTCCACCGGGCGCAGCACCGACAGGAAGGAGGATAGGGCTACCGCCGCCACGATGATGAGGTATGCCCCGGCGGGGAAGCTCCAGGCGTCGCCCCAGCGGCTGGTCACCAGCATCTCGAACAGCATCCTGTTCATCGGCAGGCCCAGCGCGGTGCCCAGGACGATGCCTGCCACAGCGTAGGTACCGGCCTCAAAGAGCACCATCCGCCGCAGCTGCTCCACGCTCATGCCTATGGCCCGCATAGCCCCGTACTGCTGAGTCCGGGCGCTGACGCTGAGGGCGATGCTGTTGACGATGCTGAAGGCGGAGATAAGGGCGATAATGAACAGAAAGCCGTAGAGGAACAGGGAGAAGGAGTAGAACGCGCCCCGCACCTCCTGATTGTTCAGCCGCCTGTCGGAGAAGCTGAGCCCACTGGAAAGCTCCCGTATGGCCGCCACGTCCGCGTCGGTGGCTTTGGCGTTCAGCTGCATATCTATTATGGTGTAGCCGCCCTCGCCCGCGTATTCCCTAAAGCTATCCTCGGAGCAGATAAGCAGGGTGATGCCCTCATCGGGTACGAAGGGACAGTCGGACAGAAGCCCCGCCACCGTTACGGTGCGCTCCCCGGTGCCGAAGTCCGCTGTCACGGTGTCGCCTGCGGACAGGCCGCCGGACGCGGTAGTAACGGCCAGAACGCCCCCGCCGTTTATCACGTCCTCCAGCTCTCCCTGCACAAGGGAGTCCTCCGCCCATTTGAACTGCCGGGCCTCGTAGGATACGAGGTCAACGCTCAGTGACTTTTCCCCGGACACGGCGGGTATCTCGTAGGCGAACATCCGCCCGTAGGCCCGCTTTACCCCGGACTTAGCCGACAGCGTGCCGATCAGGCTGCCGTCGATGGAGCGGCTGCTGTCGCTTGAGTATACGGACAGATCGGGGGTGTAGGGCTTCAGGGGCCGTATAGCGTGGTACATGAAGTCTATGGCTGTGGTAAAGGCCAGAAACAGTATGATGCTCAAGGCAAAGGAGCCTGCCATAAGCAGGAAATTCTTCCGGCTGCCCGTGGCGTGGTGTATGCCCAAAGCCGCCTCCACCGGCAGCAGCCCCGCTCTGGCCGCGTGCCGCGCCTGAGACACCGTCCCGGCGTTGCCGGAGGCGGCGGTGAGCGGTGAGACCCGGGAGGCCAGCTTCGCGGGCTTTGCTGCGGCCAGCAGCACCGTGGCCGTACCTATCACCAGCCCCGCCCCGATGGACAGCAGGCTCACGCCGAACACGGGCATGGCGGCGAAGTAGCCCGGGCTCAGCCATTTCAGCATGGCGCACAGCAGCCATACCACCAGCACCGCGCAGCCTATGCCCGTGGGTATGGCGGTGACGCACCAGGACAGTGCCTCCAGATTAACGAAGCGCCTGACCTGCCCCGGGGCGGCCCCCAGACAGCGCAGCAGCCCGAAAAACTCTGTCCGCCCCGCCACGTTGGAGTTGAGGCTGCTGGCTATCATCAGCACACCGGCCACGGTCACCAGCACCGTCAGCACCCCGGCGGTGCCGTAGAGCTTCATCATGTAGGAATCGCTGCTCTGGCCCATAATGCCCAGCAGCTTTATGTTCTCCTGTACCTGCTCGTCGGTAAAGCCCAGCTCGTCGGATATGCGCTGGAGATTACCGCTTATGTGGGACTGGGAGGAGAGCATCACGAAGTATACCAGCGGCTCGCCGGGTGCGATGGAGAGCAGAGTCTCGGTGCTGACGTAGACGCCCAGAGCGTCGGACTTCATAAGATTTGCGGAGTCGGCCGACATTCCGGAGACTCGCAGCACCTGCTGCGTCCCGTCCGGCAGGCTGAGAGTGACGCTGTCGCCTATCTTAAGTGACAGCAGCTCCATGGAGCCCTCGGTAAGCACGGCCTCCCCCTCTGCGGGGAAGTCGCCCTCAGTAAGCTCCGCCGCCGGCATCAGCGCGGCAAAGTCCCTGTCGAAGCCGCAGATGCAGACCTGTCGGCCATCTACGGTGTAGTTCTCGTCCAGCCGATAGTTGAGCACACCGTAGCGGGAAAAGGTGCCCACCTCCGGCCGGGAGGCAAGAAGGGCGGCCTGCTGCTCGGTTATATCCCGGTAATTCGCGTGCCATGCGCCGTCGGACTGGATGACCTGCAGCTTCTGACTGCGTATCTCCATGTCGGCCATGCCGAAGATAGCGGTCACCAGAAATACCGCCAGAATGATGCACAGCCTTGTCATGCGGCTCTGCCTTTTGTGGGCCCTTGCGGACAGGGGCACCAGCTCAAGATAGTGTTTCATTCCCGCACCCCGCCAAGGTCAGTGAGTACGCCGTCGGACACCCGGAACACCCTGTCCACGTTGTCGGTAAGACTCATGTTGTGGGTGATCATCAGCACGGTCTGCTGGTAATGCCGGGAGGCCTGCCGCAGCAGGTCCATCACGTCCCGGCTGTTTTTGGAGTCCAGGTTGCCTGTGGGCTCGTCCGCCAGCAGCAGGGTGGGCCTGGTTATAAGCGCGCGGCCAATGGCCACCCGCTGCTGCTGCCCGCCGGAGAGCTGGCTTGGCAGATGGCGGCGGCGCTCCTCCAGTCCCAGCAGGCCCAGCAGCTCCTCCAGCCTGTTTTTATCCGGGCGCTTGTGGTCCAGCAGCAGGGGAAAGACTATGTTCTGCTCCACGTTCAGCTCAGAGATAAGCTGGTAGGACTGGAATACGAAGCCTATGCTGCGGCGGCGAAATACCGTCCGCTTGTTTTCCGACATGGCGAATATATCCTCGCCGTCCAGCGTTACCCGGCCGGAGCTGGGCTGGTCAAGACCGCCGATGCAGTTGAGCAAGGTGCTCTTGCCGGAGCCGGATTCGCCCACTACCGCCGCGAAGCAGCCCTTTTCAAGGCTGAAGGATACGTCTCTCAGCGCGTGTACAGCGGCCTCGCCCTCGCCGTAGGTTTTGTTTAAGTGCTCTACTTGCAGTATTTCCATTACTTTAATACCGTACCTTTCGTGTTTCTATGCTCAAAGCATAACACGGCATACTTACACTGAGGTGAATTTAAGCTTACGCTTTCGTAAGAAAGCTCACGGTAAAGGCGGCGCCCTGACCGGGCTGGCTCTTTACGGACAGTGAGCCGCCCTGGGCCTCCACTATGGTCTTGGCCAGCGGCAGACCAAGGCCCGCGCCCTGGGTGGCGCTGCCCCTGCGGCTGCGGTAAAAGCGTTTGAATATAAAATGCATATCCTCCGGGTCTATGCCCTCCCCGTCGTCGGCCACGGTGATTCGCAGCATAGCCGGGGAGCGCTCCCAGCTCAGCCTTATGCTGGCTCCCTCGCCGGTGTGGTCAAGGGCGTTCTTCACCAGATTGGACAGGGCCTCCGCCGTCCACTGCGGGTCGCACATAAGCCGGGCCTCCCTGTCGCCCTCCAGAGTCAGGCTCTTTCCCTCCAGCTCCGCCCGCACCCGCAGCTCGTCCACAGCCCGCTCCGCCAGCTCCGAAACGGCGCAGCTCTCCGGACGAAAGACAACGCTGCCCGCGTCCAGCCGCATTATCCGCAGCAGTGCCTGTATAAGGCTCTCCATGCGGGAAAGGGATACGCGGGACTTCCGCGCAAAATCGCTGACGGCCTCGGCGTCCTCCGGGGCGGACAGTATTATTTCGTTATACATGGACAATGCCGCCAGCGGCGTTTTCAGCTGGTGGGAGATGTCGGACACGGCATCCTTCAGGCTCTCCCTCGCCCGGCGTTCCGCCTCGCTCCTGGACTGCAGCGCCATGGCCAAAGCGTCGGTCTTGGCGAACAGGGCAAAAAGGCTGCCCTCCCCGCTGCGGGACAGGTGTACGGAGAAGTCCCCCTCCAGCAGCTTGTCCACAGTCCGTGCTGCGCTGACATACAGCCGCTCCCGACCGGTGAGATAGCCCCAGGCCGTCCACGCGGCCAGCGCCAGTATCAGCGCCGCCACCGGCAGCGCCGCCAGCAGTGAGCGGGTGAAAAACCTCCGGATATGCGGGAAAAGGGATATCCCCATGTCCTCGCTCCGGCCCAGCTCTGCCGCCAGCGCCGCGCCATGCTCAGTCTCCGCCGGGGATTTCAGCGCCGCCGCAATATCCGCCTCGGCCACGCCCCGCTCCAGCAGGGAGGATATCACCGCCCTGTCGTAGTCCAGCAGCAGCGATTTGGCCTGCTGTGCCTGAAAATAGCAGAGCGCCGCCGCCAACAATATAAGCAGCGCCCCTATGCACAGCAGACGCAGGCAAAAGCTCCGCGTCTGTTTATCGTACAGCATATTTGATTCCTACTCCTTCCATGTGTAGCCGAAGCCCCGCACCGTCAGCAGATGCTCCGGCTCCGAGGGCTCCCGCTCCAACTTCTCCCGCAGGCGGCGGATGTAGACCGACAGTGTGTTGTCGTCCACAAAGCTGCCGCTGCCGTCCCAGAGCTGGTCAAGGATGGCGGAGCGGGTCAGGGTCTGTCCGGCGTTTCGGGCCAGCAGACACAGCAGCCTGTATTCGGCGTGGGTCAGCTCCACGGGCCTGCCCTCCATAGTCACCCGGCTTTTCAGCAGCTCTATGCACAGGCCGCCGCTGCGTATAAGCTCCCGGTCGGACGGCTCATTCCGGCCCTGAGAGCTGCGGCGCAGCAGTGCGCGGATACGGGACAGCAGCTCCAGCAGCTTAAAGGGCTTGGTGATATAGTCGTCCCCGCCCAGATCCAGGCCGCGCACCACGGACAGCTCCTCGTCTGCCGCTGTGAGAAAGATAATGGGTACAGCGCTGCCGGCGCTGCGCTGCTCCTGGCACACGGAGAAGCCGGAGCCGTCGGGCAATGTCACGTCCAGCAGCAAAAGCTCAAAGCTCTGCTCCGCCAGGGCGCGCCGGGCCTCCGCCACGGTGCGGGCGACGCACAGCTCATAGCCCTCCCGTTTCAGGGCGTAGCCCAGACCGTCCACCAGGCCGATATCATCCTCCAAAAGCAGCAGCCGCGCCATGTCACAGCACCTCCCGTAATCATCTGCCGTAATTATACAACGAAGCCGGGGCCTTTGTCCATTATACATGACAAAAGTGTAAGCTTAATCTCTTGACACGGCGTCGGACTGTATAAAATCCGGCGTACCGGGTCAGACTAAATACATAGCCAGAAGGCGGGCCGGTGGCCCTCCCGCTCCGCCTTACATATTATGTATTGGGCGTCTATCTGTGCGCCGGCGAGGCCTGCGCACCAACCCGGAGTGTGAAAGAGCAATGGTCAAACGAGGAGATATTTATTATGCCGATCTCAGCCCGGTGGTGGGCAGCGAGCAGGGCGGACTGCGCCCTGTGCTCATAGTCCAGAACGATACCGGCAATCGGCACAGCCCCACGGTGATAGCGGCGGCCATAACCAGCCAGATAGGCAAGGCTCGGCTGCCCACCCATATAGAGCTGTCCGCCCGGAGCGTGGGGCTGAACAGGGACAGCGTGATACTTCTGGAGCAGATACGGACTCTGGATAAATCCAGGCTCAGGGAGCGAATGGGCAAGCTGGACGAGGCCGCCATGAGCGCCGTGGACAATGCCCTGGCCGTGAGCTTCGGGCTCCAGGACTGACAGAATAATACCCCGCTTCTGCCCATATATTCCTATGGGCAGGAGTTTTTATCTTGTCAAAATGCTTTTTGACAAGATAAAGGCATTTCAAAAGCTTTGAAATGCCTGTTATTGAACGTGAAGGACACCCCTTATGGGTTTCCTTCACAAGCCTTCCTTTCCGCCGTCATCGCCAATGTGTGTGATACTTTGACGGCCAAGTCTAAATATGGAGCTGATGTGAGATGGAATATCCCCTGTATATCGCGGGAGAAAAAAAGGGCAGGCTGACGGTCTCCCGGGAGGGACTGTATACCGTTATGGAGGCTGCGGCTGAGGGCGTGACGGAGCTCACGCGGGTGTGGGTCTGCGGCGGCGGCAGAGGCGTCTATCTGGGCCTGCTGCAGCCCTGGAGCGGCGGCTCATATCTCAGGCGGCGGCTGAGCCGCAGAGAGCTGGCGGCCTTTCCGGAGGTTATAGAATACGCCGCTGACGCAGAACCGGCCCGCGAAGCGCCGACGGCCAGTAAATCCGGTGAAGTCTCCCCGTCGGAGGTGGCGCCGCCGCCAAAGTCAGACACGGAGGAGCAGTCGGAACCGGAGCTGCTGTGGCGTCGGCGGCCCGACGGCAGCCTCACCGCCTTCGACGGGGAGCGCAATCTGGTGGCTCTGCCCGCAAGCCTGAGAAGCAAGGCCCCGGGAGCGGTGCTGCGGCGCATAGACGGCGGGGACTACCTGATATTTCGCTATTGAGAAGCGGCGGAAAACAGTATATAATAATTAAATAAACTGTTTCCCGGAGGTATACATATATGCTGATGAGCGAGCTGATAGCCAGAAAGCGGGACGGCGAGGAGCTGAGCACGGAGGAGATAGCCTTCATGATAAAGGGCTATACCGGAGGGGACATTCCCGACTATCAGATGTCCGCCATGTGCATGGCCATAGTATTCAAGGGTATGAGCGACAGGGAGACTCTGGATATGACCATGGCCATGATGAACTCCGGCGAGGTGCTGGACCTGAGCCCAATAGCGGGGCTTAAGGCGGATAAGCATTCCACCGGCGGCGTGGGCGACAAGACCAGCCTTATCCTCTGCCCCATGGCGGCGGCCTGCGGCTTGAAGATAGCCAAAATGTCCGGCCGGGGCCTGGGCCACACCGGCGGCACCATAGACAAGCTGGAAAGCTTTCCCGGCTTTAAGACCGGCATCAGTGAGGAGCGGTTTTTCGGGAACGTAAACTCCGTCGGCATCGCCATCGCGGGGCAGACCGCCGACCTGGTGCCTGCGGATAAGAAGCTCTACGCCCTGCGGGATGTGACCGGTACCGTGCCCTCCATCCCCCTTATCGTCAGCTCCATCATGTCCAAGAAACTGGCCTCCGGGGCCGATATCATCGTGCTGGACGTTAAGAGCGGCAGCGGCGCCTTTATGAAGACCGAAGCCGAGGCGGAGGAGCTGGCCCGTGGGCTCACAAGGATAGGCAGACTGGCCGGAAAGCGCTGCGCCGCGGTGATAACCGATATGGACCAGCCTCTGGGCCGTGCCGTAGGCAATGCTCTGGAGGTGAAGGAGGCCATATCCGTCCTCAAGAGCGAGACCGGGGGCGAGCTTTTGGAGCTGTGCCTGACTCTGGGCGGCTGTATGCTTACCGAGGCGGGGCTTGCGCAAAGCGACGCCGAGGCCCAGGCGCGGCTGCGCCGGGCGGTGGAGGACGGCAGCGCCCTTGAGAAGCTGAGCCGGATGGTGGAGGCCCAGGGCGGCAGGGCGGAGGACGTGTACGATGTCTCGGCCTTGCCCATGGCTAAGGTACAGCTTGAGGCCGCGTCCAAACGCGGCGGCTATGTGCGGCATATTGAGGCCGACGAGGTGGGGCTCATCTCCATGCACCTGGGCGGCGGCCGTGCCACCAAGGAGGACGTAATAGACCTGTCGGTGGGGCTTGTGCTCCATAAAAAGGTAGGAGACAGGGTGGAAGTGGGGGAGAGCCTGGCCACGGTGTACGCCGCCGACCTTGAAACGGCGCAGGAGGCGGTGGCGCTGCTCAGAGCCTGTTATCACTTGTCAGAGGAGCCGGTAGAGCGGCCCACGCTTATCAAGAAAATAATCCGATAAATATAAAAAAGACCGTGAGCGAAAACTCACGGTCTTTTTTGGTTCGCCTATCAGATGGCGTTGACGTTCACAGCGCGCAGCTTGCTGCTGTTCTTGGGATCCTGCTCAGTCTCGTAGGAGACCTTCTGGCCCTCTTTCAGGGTCTTGAAGCCGGAGCCCTGGATGCTGGAGAAGTGCACAAAAACGTCGTCGCCGCCGTTGTCGTTGGAGATGAAGCCGTAGCCCTTGTCCTCGTTGAACCATTTCACAGTACCGTTATTCATTAATCAGTACCTCCTAATAATAATGTTATTCAAAACTATACGAACAAAAACCGCCGGATTGTAAGTCAAAAATGGAAATTGACTCACTTTCGGCGGCGATCAATCAGTACATTTAGAACACGGCGTTACTATACACCCAAAGCCGGATAAATGCAAGCGATTTTTTTATTTTCTTTCAGGCGGTTGTCTCGGTTTACTTTATGTATGTCAGTGTGGTATAATAAATAAATTACGGGAAAGGGATGGTCACCGGCATGGGATTACCCGCGAAATTGGTGCGCGCGCAGCTTTTATTTTTTAAGCCCTTTGTGGCCAACAGCTCGCTTGCCGTCACCCGCAAGGGTCAGGACAAGCTTGGGGAGCTGATGGGTGCGATCCATAAGGATGATGTTATTATCAAGGACCACAGCTTTCCCGGCTTTCAGGGCGCCTGGATCGTGCCCAAGGACGAGCGGCGAAAGGGTGTCATTCTCTATCTCCACGGCGGCGGCTACACCTGCGGCGATCTGGATTACGCCAAGGGCTTCGGCGCCACGCTGGCGGATCAGTGCGGCTCAAGGGTGTTCTGCGCCGCCTACAGGCTGGCCCCGGAGTACCCCTATCCGGCCGCCCTGGAGGACGCTCTGGAGAGCTATCGCTATCTGCTGAAAAAGGGCTACTCCGCCAGACAGATCTGCCTCTGCGGTGAGAGTGCCGGCGGCGGGCTGATATTTGCCTTGTGTCTCAGACTCAAGCAGATAGGCATGGCCCTGCCCTGCGGCATCATAGGCATATCCCCCTGGACAGATCTGACCGGCTCCGGTCAATCCTATGAGACGAATCGGGATGTGGACCCCTCCATGACCAAGGAGCTGCTGGAGTTCTACGCCGACTGCTATGCTGGGGACAAGACAGACCCGCTGGTGTCTCCCCTGTTTGGTGAGCTGGAGGGCCTGCCGCCGTCGCTGCTGTTTGTTGGCGGGGACGAAATAATGCTGGACGACACCAGAGCCATGCATGACAGACTTCTTGCCAGCGGCTGCCAGAGCAAGCTGGTGGTGGCGCCTGAGCGCTGGCACGCCTACGTGCTCTATCACCTTAATGAGAATATGTCGGACTTCGACGACATGAACAGTTTTCTCAACTCCGTCATGTCCCGGGAGAAGAAGCTGCGCTGGATGCGCATAGACAACGC
The DNA here is from genome assembly GCA_964430345.1 of uncultured Oscillospiraceae bacterium. GTDB lineage: Bacteria > Bacillota > Clostridia > Oscillospirales > Oscillospiraceae > Limivicinus. The sequence goes on from CAYSFK010000018.1 coordinate 25,254, forward strand.
CGGCAAGATATATCCCGCCACCGTGCGCAAGAATTGGACCAATGTTTTTCGCCTCTCCGCCACCCTGACGGAGCCGGTGGATACACAGATACTGCGCTCGGCCCTGGATGTGACGGTGCGTCGTTTCCCCTCCATCGCCGTGCGGCTGCGCCGGGGCCTGTTCTGGTTCTATCTGGAGCAGGTGGAGTCCGCCCCGGAGATAAAGGAGGAGCAGAGCTATCCTCTGGTGCATATGCCCATAGGGGATATCGGCAAGTGCGCCTTCCGAGTAGTCGTGTATAAAAACCGCATAGCTGTGGAGATATTCCACGCCATTACCGACGGCACCGGCGGCCAGACCTTCCTTAAGACTCTGGTGGCGGAGTATCTGACCCAGAAATACGGCATAGCGGTGCCTGCGGAAAACGGTGTGCTTGGCAGACTGGAGGAGCCCAGCGAGGCGGAGCTGGAGGACAGCTTCCTTAAATACGCCGGCAAGCTCAGCGCCAGCCGCAGGGAGAATACGGCCTACCGGCTCAGCGGTACCCCGGAGCCGGACAAGTTCGTGCATCTGACCACGCTGATGATACCGGCGGAGCAGATACACCGAAAGGCCCATGAATATAAGGTCACAGTTACCCAGCTTGTCTGCGCTCTGATGATGAAGGCCATTCTGCAGATACAGGAGGAGCGGCCCCAGGGCAGGCAGCGCCCGGTGAAGGTGCTGGTGCCGGTGAACCTGCGGCAGCTTTTCCCCAGCAGGACGCTTCGGAATTTCTCCCTGTATACCACGCCGGAGGCGGACAGGCGGCTGGGTGATTACACGCTGGAGGAGCTGTGTACGCTGGTGCATCACAAGATGGGCCTGGATGTGACGGCCAAGCGCATGAGCACCATGATAGCCACCAATGTCAACAGCGAGCGTTCTCCCCTGCTGAAGCTGACGCCGCTGTTTCTCAAGAATCTGGCTATGCGCGCGGTGTTTGACACCGTGGGCGAGATAAAATCCTGCATCTGTATGTCCAACATGGGCGTGGTAAAGCTGCCGGATGTCATGAGGGACTATGTGACCAGGATGGACTTCATCATCGGCGTCCAGGCCAGCTCTCCCTATAACTGCGGCATCGTCACCTACGGCGACACCATGTATCTGAATTTGGTGCGCAATACTGAGGAGCCGGTGCTGGAGCGCCATATGTGGGAAGAGCTGAAACAGGCGGGCATCCATGTGAAGGTAGAGAGCAACCAGCGCTGAGCCGGTCAAGGAGGAGAAATACAATGTACTGTATAAATTGCGGAGTAGAGCTGGCAGACAGCGAAAAGAACTGCCCCCTCTGCGGCACGGTGGTGTTCCACCCGGAGCTTAGCCGGCCCGACGGCGACCCGACCTTCCCGCCCCAGAAGAAGGCGAAGCCCGAGGAGGTGGAACGGGCGGGCGCTCTGTTCATACTGACGGTGCTGTTCGCGCTTCCTGCGGTGATAATGCTGCTGGTGGACTGGCAGGTGAACCGCCGTATCGTGTGGGCGGGGTATGCCTCTCTGGCGCTGGTGCTGCTGTATGTTCTGGCGGTGCTGCCCCTGTGGTTTAAAAAGGCCAATCCTGTCATATTCGTGCCCTCAGACTTTGCCGCGGTGGCCCTGTATGTGCTGTATATCTGCGTCAAGTCCGGCGGATACTGGTATCTGGGCTTTGCCCTGCCGGTGATAGCCGGGGCCGCCGTCATAGTCTGC
>CAYSFK010000019.1:0-26392 GCA_964430345.1 uncultured Oscillospiraceae bacterium
TGGTTGTGCTAATGTACTAATTGCTTAGTACAACAACACATAGGAGGCGAAGCAATGGAATGGCATTTTAACAACGATATGCCCATATACACACAGCTCATATCTCAGATAAAGTTCGGCATAGTCGCCGGACAGCTGCCGCCGGGAGCGCGGATGACCACAGTGAGAGAGCTGGCAGCGGAGGCGGGGGTCAACCCCAACACCATGCAGCGGGCGCTGTCGGAGCTGGAGAGAGAGGGGCTGGTTTACACCCAGCGCAGCAACGGAAGATTTGTGACGGAGGATGTAAGCATGATAGAGGGCGCGAAGATGGCTCTGGCAAAGCAGCATATCGAGGAGTTTTTAAAGGCAATGGAGGCCCTGGGCTACAAGAAGGATGAGATCATAGCCCTGCTGGCCGGCGGAGATGAGGAGGAGAAACATGACGACAGCATTTGAGTGTTCCGGGCTCAACAAGCGCTTCGGCGCGGTAAAGGCTCTGGATGGGGTGAACATCAGCGTGGCCCCCGGACGGGTGATAGGTCTGCTGGGCCCCAACGGCAGCGGCAAGACCACGCTTATCAAGCTCGCCAACGGCCTGCTGACCCCCTCGTCGGGGACGATGACCGTATGCGGAGAGAAGCCGGGCAAGGCCAGCAAGGCGCAGGTCAGCTATCTGCCGGACAGACCCTGTCTGCCGGAGTGGATGAACACAAAGCAGCTGACGGATTTCTACGCCGACTTCTACGCCGATTTTGACAGGGCCAGGGCCGAGGATATGCTGGCAAGGCTGGCTATCCCGGAAAAGACCAGGGTCAAGCAGATGTCCAAGGGCACTAAGGAAAAGGTGCAGCTCATCATGGTCATGAGCCGCAGAGCCAAGCTCTACCTGCTGGATGAGCCCATAGGCGGCGTGGACCCCGCCACTCGCGATTACATTCTCAACACTATCATTAAAAACTATGACGAGCAGTCCTCCGTCATAATCTCCACCCACCTTATAAGCGACGTGGAGAATGTGCTGGACGAGGTCATCTTTATCGACAAGGGCACAGTCAAGCTCCAGGCCAGCGTGGACGATATCCGCGAGCAGTACGGCAAGAGCGTTGACGCGCTATTCAGGGAGGTATTCAAATGCTAGGAAAACTTATGAAGCATGAGCTCCGCGCCACCGGGCGCGTGATGCTGCCGGTGCTGGGCGTACTGGTGCTGTTGGCGGCGCTGTCCGGCATCTCCGCCAAGATCCTGGACTCCGGTGTGGACAGCGACCTTTTGAACATACTGTCCGTGCTCTTTATCACCGCTTTTGTGCTGGGGCTTTTCGCCGCTATGGTGCTGGCTCTGGTGCTGATGATACAGCGCTTCTACAAGAACCTCATGGGCGACGAGGGCTACCTGATGTTCACCCTGCCCGCCGGAGTGGACGCCCACATTTTCTCCAAGCTCTTTGTGTCCTTCATCTGGTTTGCCGCCACGGCGGTCATATGTGTGCTGAGCCTGTTTATCATGATGTCGGTAAACGTCAGCTTCTCCGATATGAGCGAGGCCTTCGTCCAGTTCGGCGGCATGATGGACCAGGTCACCCAGTATGTAAGCGGCTGGAACATTTTGGGCTACTTCCTTGAGTTTTTGGTGCTGTGCTTCGTTGGCTCCTGCGCCACCTGCCTGCACTTTTACGCGGCCATCGCCGCGGGCCACAGCTTCTCCAATCACAAGGTGCTGCTGAGCGTGGTGTTCTACTTCGTACTGAGCTTCCTGCTGAGTATATTCAACATCTTCATGGCCTGGGTCGCAGACAAGACCGGTCTGATGGAGGCGGCCACCGCATTCATGGACGCCATGACCCCAGACAAGTTCGTCGCCGGCGCCCACGTTGGGATGCTCTGCGTGGTGCTCTACGGCGCGGTGATGGCGGCGGTCTGCTACCTGCCCACCACCCTGCTGCTGAAAAAGCGCCTGAACCTGGCCTGACACTTATTTCGATAAAAAGCCCCGGACAACTGTCCGGGGTTTTTTTATTCAAGAGACTATCACTCCGGGGCGCAGGCCGTCTTATACATCCTGTAGGTAAGAAAGGCCAGCAGCAGGCAGCTTAGCGTCATGGCCAGGTAACAGCCCATGTACCAGTCCCCGTGGCGCTGTACCATGTATTCCGAGACGCCCACCCCGGCAAGGCAGGCCAGAAAGCCGCCCCAAATGGCCCAGTGGTACCAGCGCAGGGAGTTTGCCCGGAGAGAGCTTTTGCTGAAGCGTATCAGCAGGCACAGGGCGGAGATGGCGGCAATAAGTTGGATAAGGCTTATAAACCCGGCGTAGGGATTCAGGCCCTTGAGAAAGGTGAAGTGGAAGAAGGAGGAGTCATAGCGGGTGGAGTCCAGCACCAGCTCGGCGGCGCTGTAAAACAGCAGGAACATCCGGGCGGTGTTGCCCACTGGGGAGCGGCCGTCGGCCATGGGGATATCCCGGCGGCGCAGGAAGAAGCGCAGCAGCAGACCCGTCAGCAGCAGCATCACCAGAAAGCTGACGAAAAAGGTGGCGAAGCGGTATTCCGTCACCCCGGAGGCGGAGCTGAGCTGGGAGGCCAGGGGCAGATGCTGCAAGGCGGGCTTGGTGACGATGATCTTGCTGCGGCAGGAGCTGTTGAAAAGGGCGCTGAGCCGGATAAAGGCTATGCTCAATGCCGCTCCGGGGGCCACGCAGTCAAGCAGGGCGCCGACGCTGTCCGTAAGACCAATGCCCTTAACGATAAGCGCCGCCAGAAACACGCCCAGCAGCATACCCGGCAGGCAGTAGCTGCCCACGGAGAAGTCCGTCAGCGCGCCCACAATCCCCGCATACTGCTCCATATGGCAGTACCAGTGTATCAGCCGGGAGAGCAGCACCGACAGCAGCACGGCTATCGGCATCAGGGCCCAGACCGCCGCGCTGTCCACAGCCCCGGCCCGGCACAGGGACAGGCTCAGCGCCAGCCCCGCCAGCAGGCCCAGACTTATGACTATGGCGCTCCAGTATATGACCAGGTTGCCGCTGTATATGGCAATGGGATTCATCCCGCCACCTCCTCTGACGGCAGGGCGGTGGCGAAGTAGATGATATCGCTCACCGACCGCTCCGAGCCGAAGTCTATATAGTTATAGGGCACACCCTGGAACACCACCTCGCTGGTCTGTCCTCCGTCCAGCCCGTAGGCGTCGACAACGCCCTTTTCGGCCATGCGCTGGGCAAACTCGTTCACCGTCCAGCGGGCGGCTTTTTTCGGCGAGTGGTTCAGGGACATATAGAAATAGTGAAGCGTGTCCAGCTGGCCAATGCCCGCCCGGGAATACCCGGTAAGAGGCTCACCGGCGGGGTACCAGTCGCAGACCTGCACTACGCCGTCGTCCACCAGAACAGGGCCGAAGGCGATGGTGAAGAGCACGTCGTTGTCGTCAATGAACTGCTGGACAGCCTCAGCGGTGGTCTCCTCGCCCTTGCGCATAAACAGAAAATCCCCACCGGCGGTAACAAAGCAGTTGTCTATGCAGTTATACATATAGTACTTACCGGCATAGGGGAAGTCGCTGAAGCGGTACAGCTTGCGCTGATAGGCCACGATGCCGAAGTCCCGGAACTGGTAGAAGTCGGCATTCATGGCCACCACGGCATTGGCCTGCTTTGCCATGGTGGTGGCGTAATACTGGTTGGAGGAGCCGTAGGTGTCGTCGGCTATCTTGCGGCGGAGCTGGGAGGCGTCGGCCACCTTTATCTCCACGCAGGAGCAGGTGTTGCCGTCTATCAGCTCCTTCCAGCATATGACCAGGATGGTCTCGTCGCAGTAGTACTGAATGTCGGAGTCGCCGTAGAAGTCGGCCGCCGGGTCGAAGATGACCTCCTGCCCATCCAGCAGTCCGGAATCTCTGGCCTGCTGGATCACGTCCAGCACCTTGGCGGCGTCCTCTATGGCCACGGTGCCGTAGCGGGAGGCGTCGGGCGCGGGAGCCACGGTGTCGTTCTCGTCTATCCTGTATATCTTGCGTATATGGGTAAGCCCGCTGAGGGCGTCGGAGGCGGCGTTATTCATGTATGTATCCAGCTTGTCCGACAGACGAAGGCTGGTATCGGAGGCAGCGTTGGCGGAACCTGCGCCGGGGTGGACATACACCGCCACCAGCAGCAGCGCCGCCAGAGACAGCAGCGCGAATATGAGGCCCACAAAGCCTGTCATCAGGCTTCCCCGGCGCTCCGGCTTCCCGACAGGCTCAGCCCTGCCCACAGCCGGGGCGGGCTTATACCCGGACGCGCCCCGGTTGAGTGCCGCGCGCCTGACCGGCTCAGAGACTCTGTATCCGGGAACAGGCGCAGCGGCGCTGCTGCGGGGGGCGGCGGCGGAGCCCATCCGCACCTTCAGCGTGGGAGCGGCCTTCTCCGGAGCGGGAGCGGCCTTCTCCGAAGCGGGCGCGGTATATTCGGCTGGGCCCTTGGGGCGCTCCGGGGCGCGTTTTGCCGGCGCGGAGCTGTCCTCGGAGAACTCCGCCAGTATATCGTCAAGATCGGTCATATCGAATTCGTGGTTTCCGTGCATAGCTTCTCCCCCCTTAATACGCCGCGCCGCCGTTGAGGGCCTTGAGCAGAGCGGGAGCGCTGACTATCTGCCAGCTCCCGCCGGAATAGCTCAGCTCCAGCTGAAACTCGGCCTGGTTGTAGAACTGCTCCGGCTGGGCTACGGCCTTTTCGACGGCCAAAAGATAGGCCTCGTTGGCTACCTCCGGCAGATACTGGTCGCTTTCGTCATAGACCTCCTTGCGGGGCCGGGACTGGACAATGCTCTTGAGCTCGTCCATGGTGCCGGTCTCCACGGCGTCGTGGAGCAGGGTCAGATCCAGATATCTCATGCGAACGCTCTGGGTGCCGCTGAGCTTATCCACGGCGCAGTCGCCCAGCAGCTCATAGTCATAGCTCTGCCGTAAAGCCTTGGCTACTATCTTACCGGCCTCGCTGGAGGGCTCGTCCTCCAGACCCAGGCTGGAATAGTCAAGCAGCCGGGCATAGGCGACGGTATAGTCGCCGGCCTTGAGGGCGTCGAAAAACTCCGACACGGCCTGCTGCGGGTCGCCCTGGGGCTTGGCGTACACGGTGCCCGTGTTCATCGCAGCCACGCACAGCAGCAAAGCGACTGCGCAGACAGCCACGCACACCAGCGCCCAAAAGGCGCCGAGGCCCTTCCTTTTCCGGTTTATCAGAATAAGCGCGACGCAGACCGCGGCCGCCGCCAGAATAAGTATACAGGGCAAGATAGGCATGGAAGCTTCCTCCTGAACATCAGTTTCTTTTACCGCGGCAGTGGGGACCGGGGATATCACCGGGGTCTCGGCCAGAGTCTCGCTCACCTCCGCCGCCGTGTCCTCGGTCACCTGCTCCTGCTGCTGGCTTCGGCTTTGGGCATAGTCCTGCATGGCGGCGCAGTACCCGGCCAGCAGCTCCTCGTCAAGGTCGTATCTCTGCTCTGTGGACACCTTGTTGGTGAACATGACGATGGCGATGGGGTGTTCCGAAAACACTATGCCGCAGTCGTTCATCCAGATATTGATATAGTATTCGTCCTGCCAGAAGCCGTACTTCTGGGCCAGCCCCGGCACCTGTCCGTTATAGTTGAAAAAGCGCTCCGGCTCCGCCCTTTTCATGCAGTCCAGCAGCAGACCGAAGTCCTCCTGTCTGTCGTACAGCACCTTGAGGCAGGAGATGAACTGCCGACAGGTAAAGCGATTGTCGAAAAGTATGGAGTCGCTCTCGGAGTCGGGGTCGGTGTTTAGATAGGCCTCCGCCGCCAGCCGCCGGAACTCATTGTAGCCGCCCAGCACGTCCAGAAGGAAACCCGCCGAATCGTTGCTGGAGTCCACTATCACGGAGCTGAAAATATAGTCCAGAGGCATCTTGGGATATTTGGCGTCCCAGTCCAGCTCCCCGGAGTTTATCCTCTCGGATATGAGCATACACAGGGGCAGCTTGTACATACTGGCGGCCACGGAGTATTCGTCGCCCCGGAGATAGTGTTCCTCCCCGGTAGTAAGGTCCATATACCCGGCCCAGACCCTTTCCGGCGATACCTCGTATTCCTCCAGCAGCGCGGCCATAGTATCGTCCCAGCCGTCTGCGGCCTCCGCCGCCCACGCCGTGGGAGCCGCGCACAAGCACAGCAGCAGGGCCAGGCCCAGACTCAGCGCTGCTTTTAATATCTTCATATCCTGTATTCCTCCCCGTTTTCGCGCAGGCACAGATACAGTTATTCTACCATTATATGACGGGATTTCAAGTCCAAGGTTTCACTTTCTTCCCCTGCCGGGAATAAGTGGGAGGCGTCGGGGCAAACTCAGCATATAATGCTGTGTAAAGGGGGCGGTGACTGTGGGCTTGCCAAACCTTATCAGTCTGGGCCGGCTTATCATGGCGCCGGTATTCGCGCTGCTGTATCTGAGGGGGCATACCGCCGCCGCCGTGGTAGTCCTGTGTCTGGCGGCGGCCTCCGACGCAGTGGACGGCGCGCTGGCAAGGCGGCTGAACGCGGTGACCGAGCTGGGCAAGGCTCTGGACCCCATAGCCGACAAGCTGATGCAGGCGTCCATGATGCTCTGCGCCGCCGCCTCAGCCCCCGCCGTGTGGCTGCTGCTGGCGGTGCACGCGGTGAGGGAACTGAGTCTGGGCGCCATGGGGCTGTACGTGCTGCGGGTGACCGGCCGGGTCTATTCCGCCAGATGGTACGGGAAGCTCTGCACCACGGTCATCTATCTGGTGCTGGGGGCGGCGCTGGTGTTTCCCTCGCTGCCGGAGCGGGTGATAAGCGGCGGCGCGCTGCTGTGCGCGGCGCTGGCGGCGCTGTGTCTTGCGCTGTACATGGCGGCCTATCTGCGCATACTGCGGGAAGCCCGACGGGAAATAAAATGACGGCGGGGGAATCCCGCAGATCCTCCCCTGCCGCTACGCTGCATCCGAATCCCGCTGTAGGGGCCGCCCTGCGTGGCGGCCCGCCGGGGAATGATTTAGACGGCCGCTGCTCCGACGCCTCCGAATCCCGCCGCAAAAACAGGGCGGCGGAGAGGTACCCTCACCGCCGCTCTTGTATACCGAAATATCAAACGGGCTCAGCAGTTGTGCTCCAGAGCTATGGAAAGCCCCGGCAGCGCCTCTGCCAGCTCCTCCGCCTGGGTCTGGGTTATGGCGGTAAAGTACAGATATAACTGCTCCAGCTCGGTGAGCGGCGTCAGGGCGGACAGCTCCGCAACGGCGGTCTCCGACAGGTCCAGCGAACGCAAAGCCAATAGTCCCGAGAGCGGAGAAAAGTCCCGCACCGCCGTGCCGGAGAGGTCAAGCTCCCGCAGGTTGGTCATGCCGGACAGCGGGCCGATATCCGTGACCTTGCAGCGGGCCAGCTCCAGATATTCCAGCCCCGTCTGAGCCGCCAGCGGCGCAAGCTCCGACACCGGGCAGTCGGTGAGGTTAAGCCTTTTCAGCCCGGCCCCGCTCAGCGGCGACAGCTCCGTCACCTTGCAGTGCAGCAGGTCCAGCTCCTCCAGCTCCGCCATGTCTGACAGCGCCGCGATATCCGAAACGCCGGTATCCGCCAGCTCCAGCACACGCAGGCCGGAGAGAACGGAGAGGGCGGAGATATCCGAGACATCGGTGTTGGATATGTCCAGTATACTCAGCTCCGCCATACCCGACAGGGGCGTTATATCCCGCAGCCCGGTGTAGTCCAGCCGCAGCTCCGTCATGGCGCTCATGCCGGACAGGGCGGAGACGTCGGTTATCTGGGGATTGCTGTAGAGGCTCAATTTTTCAAGCTTCGTGAGAGAGGCCAGAGGAGAGATATCCGAAAGGCCGCAGCAGTCCAGATTGAGCTCCCGAAGCTCCGAAAGCCCGGACAGCGGCTCAAGGCTCTGAGGACTGCTGCAGTCCATACGCAGCAGCCGCAGCTTCGCAAGCCCCGCCAGAGGGCTCAGGTCGGCGACGTCGTTGCTCTCCATATCCAGCTCCGTCAGCTCTGTGAGAGCCGACAGCGGCGAGATGTCCGTCAGCCCGTCGCCCCGGAGGGACAGGCTCTCCAGCCCCGTCAGCCCTGCGATATGCCTCAGGTCGCCGTCGGTGAGCCCCACATTGGTCAGGGACAGCCGCCGCAGCCTTGTATAGTCCTTCAGCGCGGCACAGTCCACGGACGCGTTGCTGATGCTTATTTCCTCCGCGTCGGTGTCATAGCGCAGCAGGGCGTTTTCCCCGGGCTCGGCCTTTGCCCCGCAGCCGGGGAGCAGGGCAAGAATAAGGCACAGCGCCAGCAGCGGCGCGGCAGCTCTCTTAAGCATGGCGGCAGCCTCCCGATTTTTTCTATATTATAAACCCTCGGACGGGTCTGGGGCAAGCATGATTTTCCCGCTCACAGCTTCTGGACGCTGTACAGGCTCTGCTGAGTCTCCAGCCCCGCTCGGAAGAGCTGGTTCACCGTCCACCAGCTTATGCCGGCCAGACCATATTCCGCCACCAGCCTGAGCCTGGCCCGTACGCTGCGGGCGTCCTCGAACCAGACCTCTCTCGCCTGACCGGTGGCGTCGGTATAGTTGAACCAGGGGGCCTGGGCCGCCGCGTCGAAGCGTATCTCCGCGCCGGAGGACACCGCCAGATTTGCCGCGGCGGCGTTGGAGATTATCCGGGCGGCCTGACCCTGACGCCAGGGCAGGCGCCAGTCGTAGCCGTAGTTGGACATACCCATGAGTATTTTCCCGGCGGGCATCTTCTCCACGGCGTAATCCAGCACCGGGCGCATCCTGTCCACCGGGGACACCGCCTGGGGCGAGGAATAGGTATAGCCCCACTCGTAGGTCATTATCACCACCCGGTCGGCATAGCGGCCGTGGGCGGCGTAGTCGTGGCCAGTATACAGTATGCCCTGCTGGCTGTCGGAGGTCTTGGGGGCGATGGCGGTGGACAGGAAGCGGCCCTGAGCGTGGAGCCGCTCCGACAGTCGGCGGAGGAACTGGTTGTAGCTGTCCCTGTCATAGGGGTATACATACTCGAAGTTCAGATTGACCCCGTAATAGCCCCGGCTTTGCAGCAGGGCGTCGATGCCGTCCAGCAGCGTATCCTGGGCCTGCTGCCGGGTGAACAGGGCGTGGGCGGTATCGCTGGAAAAGCCCACCTGCCCCAGATTGGTGACGGTCAGCAGCACCTTGACCCCGCTGCGCTCGGCGGCTTCACGGAGGCGGGCATCGTCCAGAGGGCTGAGTACGCCGTTCTCGTCGGCATTGGTGGAGAAGGGACAGAGCCAGGTGAGATAGGGCAGCGTCTCCTCCAGTGTGGCGTCGGATATATTGGGGTAGGCGTAGGCGTTGACCTCCGTCTCCGGCAGGGGGGCCGCCGCTCCCCCGGGTATCACCAGGGCCAGGCCGGGAGTCAGCCGGGAGGGATCGCCCAGCTGGTTTGCGTAAGCCAGGGCGGCGGCGGTCGTGCCGAAGCGGCGGGCTATGGTGTAAAGGCTGTCGCCGGGGCGCACGGTGTAGATTTGCATAGAGGCTCCTTTCGGGTACGGATTGGTATACTCACTTAAGTGTATTCCCCGCCGCCGGGAAACTTACCAGAGCCCCGGTCGTCTTTTTGGGAGAGCTTGACTTTATCGGAGCGTTATACTAAACTTATTGTATTACAGAAATCAGAACGGAGACAGAAATATGGAAATTCTGAAGAATATGCCCGCCGCGGGGCTGATCGTTATCGTACTTATACTGCTGCTGTTCGCGCTGGCGGTGCTGCTGCTGTTCGTCACCTACCTGCGCTACAGGCGGCTGGGCTCCATGCTGGGAGGCAGTCTGGACAGGGACAACTCCTTCCTGCGCTTTCTGGTCAACGACTTTGCCGAGGCCTATAAAAAGCAGGGCAGGGACGCCAACACCCCCGCCGTCATCGAAAACGCGGTGAACACCAAGCTGTCGGGGCTGCTGCTGTGCGAGCGGTTTTTGAACAACGCCGTGTCCCTGTTCGTTACTCTGGGGCTTTTCGGCACCTTTCTGGGGCTGAGTCTGTCGGTGTCCTCGCTGACGGAGCTTATCAGCTACAGCAACACCTCCGAGTGGCTGGGTGTGCTGGAGAGCGTGGGCGGCGGACTGATGTCGGCCCTGTCCGGCATGGGCGTGGCCTTCTATACCTCGCTGGTGGGCGTGGCCTGCTCCATAATACTGACGATACTGCGCTCTATATTCAGCCCTCAGGCCCAGCGGGAGAAGCTGGAGGCACGGGCGGAGCTGTGGCTTGACCACACGGTGGCGCCCACGCTGCCCACGGAGACCGCCAAGGACGAGGCGGAGCTGGTGACAAGGATGATACACGCCATGCAGGACTCCGCCGCCAACGTGGACAAGACCCTGAAGGAGACGGCAAACGAGCTTAGGCGCAGCATGACGGGCAGCAAGGAGCTGCTGGAGAGCTTTGACAAGACCGTGGAAAGCTTCAACGGCGGCGTCCGGGATTTCTCGGAGCTGAACTACAACCTGCGGGGCACGGTGGAGCGCATGGACGTGAGCCTGCGCGACCTGGTGGGCGGCCTGCGGGAGGTGTCCCGGGGCCTTGAAAGGGGCGGGAAAGCATGAGACGCCGCCCGCTGAATTCCGGCTCGAGGCTGGCGGAATCGGGAGGCGAGCAGGGCTTCTGGCCCTCCTATGCGGACATGATGAGCGCGGTGGCTCTTATCCTGTTTTTCCTGATGCTGCTGTCCTATATCCAGAACCTGATAACCGGCAACGATCTGCAGAACACCCAGGAGGTGCTGAGCCAGACCCAGGCCAAGGTGGAGGAGACTCAGGAGCAGCTGGCCCTGCTGACAACGGAGATGGAGAAAAAGCAGGGGGAGATAGAGCAGTACTCCTTACAGATTAGCCAGCAGACCGAGACTATCGACGCCCAGAAAAAGCTTATCGGCGACCAGGCCGATTATCTCAGCGCCGCAAACGCGGAGCTGGTGCAGATGCGCAATCAGATGCAGACCATCGCGGTGCTGCGCCTGTCCATACTCCAGCAGATAAAGGACGGCATCGTGGAGGTCATGGGCGATGAGAGCAAGGTGAGCATCGGCGACAACGGCAACATCATCCTCAGCGAGGGCGTGCTGTTCGATATCGGCTCCTCCGCCGTGAAGAACGACAGTCAGGCGGTGCTGGACGAGCTGATACAGGTTTTCGCCGCCTTCCTCTCCAACGGCGAGAACGCCAAGTATGTGGACAGCGTGGTCATTTCCGGCCATACCGATTCTACCGGCACCGACTGGGAGAACCGGGTGCTCTCCACCGACAGGGCAAACTCCGTGCTCAATTATCTGCTGAGCGGCAGCGGGGCAGCTCTGGAGCCCTACGCCGGGTACTTCTGCGCCGCAGGCTACGGCGAGACAAGGCCCGTGGCCCCCAACGACAGCGCCGAAAACATGGCCAAAAACCGCCGCATAGAAATATCCATCATACTCAAGGACGAAACAGTGCTGGAGATAGTGGAGAGCTATCTTGCCATGGAGCTGCCCAAAACAGCGCCGGACGCCGCGGAGTCCTCCCCCTCCCCGTCTCCTTCCCCTTCGCCCGCCAGAAACTGAGGAAGCCGCTTATTAAATAAACAGGAGGAACCGTCATGCCGCTGACCATGCTCAGACAGGATATAACCCGGATGCGGGTGGACGCCATCGTAAACGCCGACGACACTATGCTGTCCGCCGGCGGCGGAGTCAGCGCCGCAATATTCCGGGCGGCGGGAGAGGCGCGGCTGCGGGCCGCCTGCCGGGAGCTGACCCCTCTGGAGGTGGGCCGGGCCGCGTATACTCCCGGCTTTGCCCTGAACTGTAAATACATCATACATACCTCCGGCCCTGTCTACCTCCGGCACAGCCCGGAGCGCAGCGAGGAGCTCCTGCGCTCGGCCTACATAAGCTCCTTGCGGCTGGCGATGAAGCTGGGCTGCCAAAGCGTGGCCTTTCCGCTGATATCCGGGGGCAGCTTCGGCTATCCCAAGGACAAGGCCCTCCGCGTGGCCCTGTCCGCTATACGGGACTATCTGGACGAGAACGAGCTGGATGTGTTCCTGCTGGTCTACGGCGACGACGCCTTTGCGCTGGGGAAAGAGCTGCAGGGCGCGGTGGAGAGCTACATCGACCAGAACTATGTGGCCAGCCACGAGGAGCCCAAGAGTGAGGCATTAAGTCGCAGACGCCGGGGTATCATATGGCCCCGGGATTCCCTGAAGCTAGACAAAGAGCCGGAGTCGGTAGATGAGGAAATCCGAAGCTCCCGCTTGGGCCTGGACACATTTCCCGCCGAAAGCGCACGGTTTCCCGACGGGGATGCCGAGGCAGGCCCGAAGAAGTCGGCCAGCTCTTTTGACCTTGACGGCTTTTTTCCCATCCGGACGGGAGCCAAGGCGCCTGATGAACCGGCGGCTAAAGTGTCCGCGAAGCCGAAAGCCGAAGCGCCTGAGGAGCCGGCCGTCAAAGCGCCAGCGACGCCGGACGGCAGGACGCCTATTGAGTCGGCAGCGTACCGCGTTTCGCCCATGGCCGCTCCGCCGAAATCCGCTCTGCCCATGGCCGCACCGCCGAAATTTGCTCTGCCAATGTCCGCTCCGCCTATGCCACCTTCCCCTATGCCCGCTCCGCCGAAGTCTGCTCCCGCATCCGCCCCGGCAGCTTCATCGAATCTACGCGAGCTTATCGAACGGCTGGACGAGCCCTTCTCCGCCACGCTGCTGCGGCTGATAGACGCCAAAGGCAAAACTGACGTGGAGGTATACAAGCGGGCCAACATAGACCGGAAGCTGTTTTCAAAAATACGCAGCAGTCAGGGCTATATGCCCAGCAAGCGCACTGTTATCGCGCTGGCGGTGGCTCTGGAGCTGAGTCTTGCGGAGACGGATGACCTGCTGGAGCGGGCGGGCTTCGCACTGTCGCCCTGTCAGCGGTTCGACGTTATCATCCAGTACTTTATCACCATAGGCTGCTATGATATATTTGAGATAAACGCGGTGCTTTTCAACTACGACCAGCCCCTGCTGGGCGCCTGAAAAAAGGCCCTCCCTATTTGTCGCCTGAAAAGCGACCACAGGCCCTCCTTTTTGTTTTATATTTATGTCACAACAAAAAAAGGAGGACCTGAAAATGAAAAAGGGACTTACAGAACTGGTATTCATACTGGACAAGAGCGGCTCCATGATGGGCCTGGAGAGGGACACCATCGGCGGCTTCAACGCCATGCTGAAAAAGCAGAAGGAAACGGAGGGCGAATGCTGCATTACCACGGTGCTGTTCGACAACCGCTACGAGCTGCTCCATGACCGCACGGACATCCGCGCCGTCAGCCCCATCACGGAAAAGGAGTACTGCGTGGGCGGCTCTACGGCGCTGCTGGACGCCATCGGCTTGACCATGCGCAAGATCATCAATGTCCAGCGGAGCACTGCCGAGGACTACCGGGCGGAAAACGTGATCTTTGTCATCATTACCGACGGGCAGGAGAACAGCAGCAGTCAGTTCAGCTCTGACAAGGTCAAGGCAATGATAGAGCACGAAAAGAGCAAATACGGCTGGGAGTTCATCTTCCTGGGCGCCAACATCGACGCCGTGGAGACGGCGGAGCGCTTCGGCATAGCACCGGACCGGGCCCAGAACTTCCACGCCGACAGCCGGGGCGTGGAGCTGAACTTCGCCACAGTGAGCAGCGCCGTCACCTCCTTCCGGAAGAACAGTGTCATGCCGTCCGCATGGAGCCGCGACATCGACGAGGACTTCAAGAGCCGGGGCAAGAAGTAATCCCTTGCCCCAGCGCTCCCCCGCCGCTCTGTTATCCGCGGTTTATTCTGTAGCTTTTGACATTCTGTGCCAGTAATCCCCCGCCGAAGGCGGGGGATTACTCAGACTATCAAAAAACTTATGATAGTGTCTCGACGACGGAAAGGAAGAAATGTGAAAGAAACCCATCAGGGGTGTCTTTCACGTCCAATAATACGCATTTCATAACTTTTGAAGAAAGTTTTGAAATGCCCTCAGCTTGTCAAAAATGCTTTTTTGACAAGCTGAGTAATCCCCCGCCGAAGGCGGGGGATTACTGGTACAGTCTATATCATAGCTCTGTCACCGGCAGGGAGCAGGCTCCCCGCTGGCAGACGTAATAGGCGGGCTTTCCCTTCTGCGGGGTCATGTCCTTGGTGAAGGGGGCCAGGCGCACAAGGGCTTCGCCGTTCTCCGGAGTCTTTAGCAGCAGCGTAAGGGTCGGCTCGTACCGGCTCTGCAAAGCCCGCAGCGGCTCCGGCAGCTCCCCGTCCGGCGCGGCGCAGACCAGCTCCCTTGTGCCGTATACCTCGTTCATCGCGGCCAGCAGCCCGAAGCAGTAGCCCGCGGGATAGTCGCCCACGCCGCCGCAGACATAGTCAAGCTGCCGCTGGGCCGCCTCCCGCCAGCGCTCCTCCCCGGTAAGCCTTGAGAGTCTGTCAAAGAGCAGGGCCGCGGCAGAGTTGCCGGAGGGCAGGGCTCCGTCAACGCGCTCCTTCGGGCGAAGGGGCAGGGACTCCGCGCCGTGGCGGGTGCGGTAATATCCGCCGTCATCGGCCTTGAAGCCGCTGATGATATCCCCGGCCAGCGCCGCCGCCCTCTCTATATAGGCCGCCTCAAGCTCCGCGTCGTACAGCTCCAGCAGGCCCAGAGCGTAAAAGGCATAGTCGTCCAGCTGGGCCTCAAAGCGCAGCTCGCCGTCGCACAGCCGTGCCATCAGCCGTCCGTCTCGGTACATGGAGGCGGCCATGAACCGAGCCAGCTCCCGCGCCTCCAGAAGATAGCGTCTGTCGGAGAAGCAGCGGGCCGCTCGGGACAGGGCCATCAGCAGCAGTCCGTTCCAGGAGCAGAGTATTTTCACGTCGGTGAAAAGGGCCATCCGACCCTCCCGGTACAGACGCAGCCGCTCCCTGAGCTCGTCCCAGCCCTCGGGCAGCAGATTCCAGCGCTGGTTTATCAGCAGGTTGGGGATGCTTTTGCCGTGGAAGTTGCCCTCCGGGGTAATATCGTAGCCCTGGCAGAAGTGCCGTCCGTCGTCCTCGCCCAGAACAGCCTTGACCTCCGCCTCATCAAAGAGGTAGTAGGCCCCCTCCACGCCGCCGCTGTCCGCGTCCTGGCCGCAGTAAAAGCCGCCCTCCGGGGCCTTGAGCTCCCGCAGGCAGAAATCCAGCGTATCCTCCGCCACCTGCCGGTACAGCGCCATATGGCCGTCCTGCCAGGCCTCTGTGTAGCACAGGGCCAGCAGGGCGTTGTCATACAAAGTCTTTTCAAAATGAGGCGCCAGCCACTCTCTGTCGGTGGAGTAACGGCAGAAGCCGCCCCCCAGATGGTCGTAGATGCCGCCCCGGTACATCTGCCGCAGGGTGTGCTCCGCCATGGCGCGCAGGCTCTTGTCCCCGCTGAGCTTTGAAAGCCGCAGCAGAAAGATGAGATTGTGGGCCGTCGGAAACTTGGGGGCGGTGCCGAAGCCGCCGTACTCAGAGTCGTAGGAGGCGCGAAGCTGCTCTGCCGCCGCGTTTAGCAGGGCCTTGGAGGGCTGACCCTCCGAGGCGGGCTCCTGCCGGGCCAGCTGTCCTGTGAGTTCCCCGGCCATCCTGCGTATGCGGCCGCCGTCCCTGCTCCACTGCGCCGCCACGGAGCGCAGCAGGGGTATGAGCCCCATGCGGCCGCCCCGGCTGTCTCTCGGGATATAGGTGGCGGCGAAGAAGGGCTCCTTCTCCGGGGTCATTATCACCGTCAGTGGCCAGCCGCCGCTGCCGGTCATGGCGGTGCAGAAGCTCATGTATACGCTGTCCACCTCCGGCCGCTCCTCCCGGTCCACTTTCACGGGAACGTAGTATTCGTTCAGCAGCGCCGCCACAGCCTCGTCCTCAAAGGACTCGTGAGCCATCACATGGCACCAGTGGCAGGTGGAATAGCCCACGGAGAGGAACACCGGCTTATCCTCCCGCTTTGCCTTTTCAAAGGCGGCCTCGCCCCAGGGATACCAGTCCACCGGGTTGTCCATATGCATACGCAGATAGGGCGAGCGCTCGTCGGTCAATCTGTTGCCCATGCTACAGCCTCCAAAGTTTAGTGTTACTTTTATTCTTGCGCAGTGTTATTATACACCTGTTGGCTGCAGGTATTCAAGCCGGACGGGACGCGGGACTGAGGGCTGCGCATATGATCGCGTCTGAAAATTAACGGGCGGCGGCATGGAGTCGGTGTATTTACAAGCGGCTTTTTTTGTGGTACATTGGAAGCAGCAACATGAATAAATAGGAGGTAATAAAATGGTTCCATTTGCAGAGAGAATGAACGGTATGAAGGTTTCGGACATCCGTGCGCTGCTGAAGCTCACGGCCCGCCCCGAGATAATCTCCTTTGCCGGCGGACTGCCCGCCCCGGAGATGTTCCCTGTGGAGAATGTTAAAGCCGCCACCGACGCCGTTTTTGACGAGCAGGGCCGCGTCGCGCTGCAGTACGGCCAGACCGAGGGCTGGCTGCCGCTGAGAGAGCAGATAGCCCAGCGCCTTGCCAAGAAGAACGGCATCAACACCGACCCCGACAAGATAATACTCACTGCCGGAAGCCAGCAGGGCCTGGACTTTGTGGGCAAGCTGTTTCTCGACCCCGGCGACGTGGTCATTCTGGAGAGCCCGTCCTATCTCGGCGCCATTAACGCCTTCAACGCATACCAGCCCAAATTCGTTGAGGTGCCCACAGACGGCAGCGGCATGATAATGGAGGAGCTGGACAAGATACTGGCGGAGACGGAGCACGTCAAGCTTATCTATGTCATCCCCGATTTCCAGAACCCCAGCGGCCGCACCTGGCCCATGGAGCGCCGGGAGAAGTTCATGGAGATAGTCAAGAAGTACGACGTGGCCGTTGTGGAGGATAACCCCTACGGCGACCTGCGCTTCAAGGGCGAGTATCTCCCCTCCCTCAAGAGCATGGACGACACCGGCAACATCATCTACATGGGCACCTTCTCCAAGATACTGGCCCCCGGCTACAGACTCGCGTGGATTTGCGCCTGCGAGGAGATAGTCGAGAAGGTAAACCTCATAGCCCAGGCGGCAGTGCTTCAGACCTCCACCATCTCCGCCATGGCCGTGTCCAAGTATCTGGAGATGTTCGACATTGACGAGCACGTGGAGAAGATAAAGGTCCTCTACAAGCATCGCTGCGAGCTGATGATAAACACCATGAGAGAGTGCTTCCCGCCGGAGGCCAAGTTCACCGACCCGGACGGCGGACTGTTCACCTGGGTAGAGCTGCCCGAGTACGTCAACACCAGAGATCTGGCGGCCAAGGCCCTGGACAAGGGCGTGGCCTTCGTGCCCGGCTCCGGCTTCTTCCCCAACGGCGGCAACAACTGCTGTATGCGCCTTAACTACTCCTGTATGCCCGACGACAGGATAGTGGAGGGCATCCACAGGCTGGCCCAGGTCATCAAGGAAGCGCTGTAGGCTATGGCTCTGACTCCCGGAATAAAGGGTCTGGCCGAGACCGTTGTCAGCGAAAAGAACACCGCCCACATGGCGGGCAGCGGCAGGCTGATGGTTTTTGCCACGCCCTTCATGGTGGCGCTGATGGAGCAGGCAGCGCAGGAGTCCGTGGCCGCCTGGCTGGAGCCCGGTCAGGGCACCGTGGGCACCATGATAGCCACATCCCATATAGCCGCCACCCCGATTGGCGTCACTGTCCGGGCGGAAAGCGAGCTTACGGCTGTGGACGGACGCATATTAGACTTTACAGTCCGGGCTTTCGCCGGAGACGAGCTTATCGGCGAGGGCACCCACCGGCGCTGCGTCATAGATGAGGCGCGCTTTATGCAAAAGGTCAACGCGAAGAAAACCTGATACGGATATGAGACTCCCCCGGACGCTGCGCCGGGGGAGTTTTTCCCGCAATCCGCTCTTGAAGATTTCAGGTTTTGTTATATAATGGAGCAAACGACACAAGAGGAGATACGCCCATGCCTACTACCTGGAACCGCTCCCCGGAGGAATTTCACAAGATATACACCGCCAACACCGACGCCTTTTACCGTTTGGGCAATTCCGGCTGCGCCCAGGAGCTGGACGAGTTCATGACCCGCTGCGCCCTGATGCTGTGGAGCCGGGCGGGAGGGATAACCCAGCGCCACGTGGACATGGCAAACCAGATATACTCCAAGAACCGCCCTCAGCCCCAGTGGCTGCTGTGGACGCTGACCAGCTCCGTATGCGACACCGACGTGTTCCTGCCGCCGGTGTTCTACTGGAACCTGGCCGAGAGCGACGCCCGCCGTGGCAGCGAGGCCTCCCGCACCTTTATCAGAATGCTGACCAATATCCTGCTGTACATGGCGGCGGTGGACGACGACGTGACCTACGCCGAGGCGGAGTTCATCACCGAGTGCGGCGACAAGCTCACCGCCATATGTGACACCTCCGGCGTTCGCAAGAGCCGGGAGGCGCTGAATCCCCTGGACTTCGTGACCAGCGGCGAGCCCAGCTTCATCGACAAGCACAAGCCCCAGACCCAGACCTCCGGCGGCGACAAGGGCGCCGAGGCGAAGGAGCAGCCAAAGGAAAAGCCCAGCCTGGACGAGCTCATGGCCCAGCTGGACGCTCTGGTGGGGCTGGAGCAGGTGAAAAAGGACGTGAAGAACCTTGTAAACCTGATGAAGGTGAGAAAGCTGCGGCAGCAGTACGAGCTGCCCGTGCCCCCCATGAGCCTGCACATGGTGTTCATGGGCAACCCCGGCACCGGCAAGACCACCGTGGCCCGGCTCATAAGCGGGCTGTACGCCGCCATCGGCGTTTTAAGCAAGGGACAGCTGGTGGAGGTGGACCGCTCGGGGCTGGTGGCCGGGTACGTGGGGCAGACCGCCCTAAAGACCCAGGAGGTCATCAAGTCCGCCTTGGGCGGTGTGCTGTTCATCGACGAGGCCTATTCCCTCTCCAGCGGCGGGGAAAACGACTTCGGCCGGGAGGCTATCGAGACTATACTGAAGGCCATGGAGGACCACCGGGACGACCTTATCGTCATAGTGGCCGGCTACGACGAGCCCATGGAGGCCTTTCTCAGCTCCAACCCGGGGCTGGAATCCCGCTTCAACAAATACTTTGTTTTCCCCGACTACAACGGGGAGCAGCTTATGGCCATCTTCCGGGCTCAGTGCGACAAGAACGGCTACACCCTTGCGGAGGACACCGAGAAGGCCGCCGTGGCCCTGTTCACCCGGCTCTATAACGAGCGGGACGACAACTTCGGCAACGGCCGGGACGTGCGCAACTGCTTTGAGGACATGATAGTGCGTCAGTCCAACCGGGTGGCCGCCATGGACAGCCCTGACAAGGACGCGCTGATGGCCGTGCTGCCGGAGGATCTGGAGGACAAGCCGGAGACGCCGACAGCTGAGACACCGGAGACGCCGACAGCGGAGACAGAGCCCAAGGCCGAGTAACGCCGTGTCCGTTTAGGGCCTGCGGAGATTTAAAAAAGAAATGACCCTTGACTGCACACCGTAGTTTCAAAAGCAGTCAAGGGTCATTTCTGTGAATTCTTAGTATCCAACATCATTGGTTACCTCTCTTTCGTCAGTTTGCTTTGCGCCGGGTCCGCAGCTCCGTTCAGCTCAACGCGCGCACCATACAGTTTTGCAGGGTATGCATACTTCTCAAAGTGAGACAAACTGTGCGCCGGAGCACCCGCCTTGGCGACCCATAGCGGCTTACGCCCCTCCTTCATCTTCGGGGCTGTCACTTGTACATCGGACTCACCCTTTCTGCCTATACAATATCAAATCTTTGTCTTTACTTCAAGGGGTAAAATTACATGAAACTGAGCCGATGAACTTGTGGATTTCTCCGATTTACATAGTTTCCCACTTTTATTCGTTGACAGCCGCAGCATTCCATAGTAGAATAATATTGTTGTGAGCCGCCCGAATGACGCATTTTGGGGCGGTTTTTCCGTATACTCCGGGCGAAGATCAGCCGTCTCTGTGGATCTGCGTCAGCAAGTCAGGCCGCCATCGGTCTTATTCCAATGTTTTCTTGCAAATGAGTACACAGTGCATTAATATAATACCAGATTATAGTACAGACCATAGGACGAGAGTCCGAATC
This sequence comes from uncultured Oscillospiraceae bacterium, assembly GCA_964430345.1. Classification (GTDB taxonomy): domain Bacteria; phylum Bacillota; class Clostridia; order Oscillospirales; family Oscillospiraceae; genus Limivicinus. The sequence continues at coordinate 20,119 of CAYSFK010000019.1, forward strand.
GCGGAGGTAATTATGAAACGAACAGCAGCATCAAGCAACAAGCGGGGAACTGTTTTTGGAACAGGGGTCAGACGCGGGCTCATCGTCGTCATCCTGACGGTGCTGCTGTCCACATCGGCACTTGCCTCCTGCGCTCTCCCCGGCGGCAGCGCCGCAGCCCAAGCAACGGACGGCGCGGCTGTAACGCTTTCCGCCAAAATTGCGGCGCCCACGCCGAAGCCGGAGAAGAAGTCCGAAAAGAAACCCGACGGCAGCAGAGTGGAAACCACCTACAGCACCGACGGCACAGTAAAGCTCCGGGAGAGCTTTGACAGCGACGGCAATAAGACAGAGCGGAGACAATACAGCGCGGATGGGGTGCTCAGCAGCTGGACAGAGTACGACAGCAAGGGCCGCGCATTGCTGTGCAAAGAGTATTCTGCGGACGGGATCCTTGCCTTCTGGGATGAATTTGAGTATAACAGCAACGGTGAGCAGGTCAAAATGCTGTCAAATGCCTATAACGACGACGGGACTCTCAACTGCTCACAGGAATATGAGTACGACAGCAAGGCCAAGACCACGCGGGCGAGAGTATATGACGAGAACGCGGATTTCCACGGCTGGGCGGAATTTGAGTACGCCAGCGACGGCTTAATGCCATTGTGCAGGTCATATAACGATGACGGGACGATCAAGTATGACTACGACTGACAAGCCCAAAACACTGCAATCCGCACTGGCGGATATATACAGGCTGTTTGGCGAGGACTCGCTGAGGGAAGGGCGGAAGCTTGCGGCCTTGACGGCGGATATATTGCCGGGACAGAGGAAAGAGCTGAATCTGCTGTCCGCCTTTACCCGCTGCGGCGGGAATACGGCGCTGTTGGATCTGAGGAAAAAGCCGACGCCGGATTACGCTGCGGAGCGGCAGAGGCTCTGCCTGCGCATGGAGAGCGACTACGGCATTTCCGTGGAGAACAGCGCCCAGGTCTGCGACGCCTTTTGGCAGGCCATCGGCGGCAGACCGGCCCCGGTCAGACCGCTGTCCGGACCTGCTCAGACTGCTCCTCCGGCGCAGCCCGGCCCCCACAACGCCCGCTCCGATACAGCCGCCTCCGCCGAAGAAGGTCAGGACTGCCGGTAAGGGCAAGTGGAAGAAGCCCCTCCTTATCGCCGTCATTGCGGTACTGCTGATACTGGCGGTAACGGTCGGACTGATGTGTTACTGGAATCTGGGAATCCGGACAGAGACAAGCCTCGGGGACGACGGCTCAAGGACAGTGGAGAAGTACAGCCTGAGCGGGAAACGCACCTCCAGTGAGAACTACAATGCAGCCGGAATGTTGACCGCGCAGCAGTCCTTCATGTATACCGGCGGCGGCGCGTTCATGCTCTGGGACGAATATGTATACGACAGCAGCGGCAATAACACGCTGTGTAATGAGTACCGCGAGGACGGGTCACTTGAGTGGACTCATGAATATGAGTATGACAGCAAAGGTAATAAGGTCAAACAAATAAGCGTACTTTACCATATGGACGGGTCGATCGAGTGGGTTAACGAACATGAGTACGACAGCAAGGGTAATGATCTCAGGCAAATAAGCAAGGGCTACTATGCGGACGGTAGGCTCGAATACACCAGAGAAAAAGAATATAACAGCGACGGCAAAATGGTCAAAGAAATAAGCAGGAGCTACAATACGGACGAAAGTTTTTGCTACAATATCGAAAAAGACTATGACGACAAGGGCAATATATGACTGGAGCAACGCTTTTATGCTGATGGGTCGCTTGATTCTGTTACTGAATATAAATATGGCAGCGATGGCAAAAAGGTCAAGGAAACGAGCAAGAGCTACAAGGCGGACGGGTCTCTTATTTACTGTGTCGAAGAAGACTATGACGGCAAAGGCAATATAAAACTATGCCAATGGTTTTACGCGGACGGGTCGCTTGAATCCGTTACTGAGTATAAATATGGCAGCAGTGGCAAAAAGGTCAAGGAAATATGCAAGAGATACAACGAGGACGGTTCCCTTGAAACCACCCGTGAAAGTGAGTACAACGGCGCCGGTGAGTGTATACGTACAGTCGATTATAATCCCGACGGAACTGTGAAAAGCATAAAATAGGAGAGTTATGACGACTGACAAGCCCAAAACACTGCAATCCGCACTGGCGGATATATACAGGCTGTTCGGTGAGGACTCGCTGAGGGAAGGACGGAAGCTGGCGGCCTTGACGGCGGACATATTGCCGGGACAGAAAAAAGAGCTGAATCTGCTGTCCGCCTTTACCCGCTGCGGCGGGAATACGGCGCTGCTGGACCTGAGGAAAAAACCGACGCCGGATTACGCTGCGGAGCGGCAGAGGCTCTGCCTGCGTATGGAGAGCGACTACGGCATTTCCATGGAGAACGGCGCCCGGGTCTGTGACGCCTTTTGGCAGGCAATCGGCGGCAGACCGGCCCAGGTCAGACCGCTGTCCGGGCCTGCTCAGACTACGCCTCCGGCGCAGCCACAGCCGCTCCGGCGCAGCCCGGCCTCCGCAACAACCGCTCCGGTACAGCCGACACCGCCGAAGAAGGTCAGGACTGCCGGTAAGGGCAAAGGAAAAAGGCCACTCCTTATCGCCGTCATTGCGGCGCTGATGATACTGGCGACAGCTTTTGGACCGTGGCTCTACAGAAATCTGGGAGTCCGAGCAGAGACAAGCCTCGGGGACGACGGCTCAAGGACAGTGGAGAAGTACAGCCTGAGCGGGAAACGCACCTCCAGTGAGAACTACAATGCGGAGGGAACGCTGGTCCTGCGGGAAAGCTTTGTGTATAACAAGCTGGGCAATGCAGTCAAGGGCACAGCAAAAGCCTATGACGCTGGCGGAGAGCTCACCGGCCGGGCTGAAGACGGGTACGACATTGACGGCAATACGATACTGAGGTCCTCCTATAACGCCGACGGGTCGCTTATATCCATACATGAATATGAGTATAACAGCTTCGGCACTAAGGTCATGGAAACAGAAACGAGCTACAGCGCCGACGGGTCGATCGCGGCTACTGCCGAATACACATATGACAGCAGCGGCGCCGCAGCCAAGGAAATTCATCAGAGCTACAATGCTGACGGGTCGCCCAAAACCACTGAAGAATATGAATATGGCAGCAATGGTAACAGGGTAAAGGAAGCAGAAACAAGCTATACTGCCGACGGCTCACTGGAACGAACGGCTGAGTACGACAGCAGCGGCAGCAAGCTCAGAGAAACAGAAAAGGACACCACCGCCGAGGGCGCGCAGGAGCACAGCCGTGAGTACGACAGCAGCGGCAATAGGATCAAAGAAATAAATAAGAGCTACGATAAGTTCGGAAATATAAGCGAGTGGCACGATTGTACATATGACAGCGGCGGAAACATGACACAGTCGGCAACATACAACCCTGGCGGGAATCTTACATACTCTGAGGAATACGACAGCGGCGGAAATATGGTCAGGAGCGTGGAAATAGATTATTTTTACGGGAGCAACGAGCAAATCTTTCAGTGGTTTGAGGACGAATATGACGGCAGCGGAAACAAGACCATACGGAAAGAATGCAATCCGCTGGGGAACGTCGTGAGGTGGACTGAATACGAGTACAACAGCGACGGAAAGGAGACGCGAAGCAAAACATGCAGCGCAGACGGAACTGTCGAGCACTGGGGTACCCGCGAGTATGACGGCAGCGGCAATGAAACGCAATGGAGAGAGTATTACCCGGACGGCTCCATCAGTTATTGGACGCAAAGCGAATATGACGGCGACGGGAATCTGGTCAAGGAAATGCGAAAGTCTGTTTTCCCTGACGGGACTATTGAATATTGGCAAGAACACTGGTTTGACAGCGACCGACACATTCTGGAGGAAAAATACTATTACGAGGGTGGGGCTGTAGGGCATTGGGCCAAGTACGAGTATGACAGCAACGGTGAACGTATACGTACGACCAATTATAATCCCGACGGAACTGTAAGAAGCGTGAGGTGACGCGGCGATAACGACCGACACGCCGCGAGAGTTATGCCAAAAGGAGGAGCGACGCAGCTCAGACGAAAAACAACCGGCTGTTTTCGGTGTTGCAGAAATCGGGACACCCCTGTCTTATTCCAATGTTTTCTTGCAATTGAGTACACAGTGCATTAATATAGTTCCAAATTATAGTACAGATGATAGGACGAGAGTCCGAATCGCGGAGGTAATTATGAAACGAACAGCAGCATCAAGCAACAAGCGGGGAACTGTTTTTGGAGCAGGGGTCAGGCGCGGGCTCATCGTCGTCATCCTGACGGTGCTGCTGCTGGCGGTTACTGTCGGACTGCAGTGCTACTGGAATCTGGGCGTCCGAACAGAGACCCACATTGGGGACGACGGCTCAAGTACAGTGGCGAAATACAGCCTGAGCGGAAAACAAATCTCCAGCGAGCACTACAACGCGGAGGGGACACTGGAATACACCAGTGAAAGCGAGTATAACTGCGGCGGCAAAGAGGTCAAGGATATTTCCAGATTTTATAGCGAGGATGGTTCGCTTAGCAGCACCGATGAAAGCGAATATAACAACAGCGGCAAAAGGGTCAGGGAAGCATATAAGAGCTACTACAAGGATGGTTCGCTGGAATACACCAGTGAAAGTGAGTATGACAGTTACGGCGAAGGGCGCAGGGATATAGATAAGAGATATTATAGGGACGGTATGCTTAGCCGCACCAGCGAAAGTGAGCATGACAACAGCGGCAAAAGAGTCAAGGATATTTCCAGGAGCTACTATAATGACGGTACGCTTGAAAACACCAGTGAAAGTGAGTTTGACAGCAGCGGCAAAAGAGTCAAAGAAGTATTTAAGGGCTACAACGACGACGGGTCCGTTCTTTTTCATTATGAAACTGTTTTTAACAGCAACGGCGAAACGGAACAATGGCGCACATATCGAGAAGACGGGTCGCTCGAATCTGTCACTGAATATGAGTATGACGGCAACGGCAAACAAGTCAAGGAAATAGATAAGCGCTACGACAATGACGGTACGCTTTGGAGCATCACTGAAAGTGACTATAACAGCAACGAAAAAAGGATCTGGGAAACAGAAACGCGCTACCATACGGACGGTACGCTTGAATATACCCGTGAAAGTGAGTATGACAGCATCGGCATAAAGGTCAGGGAAACAGAAACGAGCCATTACGAGGACGGTACGCTTGACCGCACCCGTGAAACTGAGTATGACAGCAGAGGTCAGTGTATACGTACGACTGTTTATAATTCCGAAGGAATTGTAATAAGTGTGAAATAGGAGAGCCATGACAACCGACACGCCGCGAGAAATACGCCAAAAGCGCAAGAATACCGCCCCTGTTGGGGCGGTTTTTCCGTTCAATCCAAACGCAAACCAGCGCAGCGTTTGTGTTTGGAAAAGGAGGAGCGACGCAGCTCAGACGAAAAAACAGCCATCTCTTACGAGACGGCTGTTTTTGAGCAGAGCGGAGTCTGCTCCGACGCTGGCACGCCGTGAGGGATTCGAACCCCCGACCTTCTGGTCCGTAGCCAGACGCTCTATCCAGCTGAGCTAACGGCGCACATGGGCTTCAGGCGCTTACCTGAAAGCCCTAGTATACTAGCACAGCTCGCAGAAAAAAGCAATACCTTTTTCCAAAAATAGAGCGTTTACCAGCCCATGGTTTCGGTGACCGTGTCCGCGATATCGCCTATTGTCCTGAGCGTGCGGCCCAGCGCGCTTTTCATGCAGCTTTTTTTCGGCCGCTTGAGCATGGCAAGGCAAAAACCCACCATGAGCCCCATGCCCATGCCCACGCAGAAATTCCGTTTACTCATATCATTCACCCATTCCGCCGCTTCGCGTCGGCATAAATTAAGGCAAGCGCCGCATCTTATCACGCGAAGCAAAGATATGATAAGATGATGCCGAGAACAGTTTTGTCATCGAGCTTATTATGTGCGCAAAACTGATTGATACGGCAATGCAATTTGTGGTAGAATGAAGGCAGAAAAGCAGCGGAGGCGAAACATGAGCATAAAAATTTTAGCCGTGGGCGACGTGTGCGGTCAGCCCGGCATGGACTTTTTGGATAAGCGCCTGAAAGAGTTTAAAAAGGAAAACAATATAGATTTCATCGTTGTCAACGGCGAGAATGCAAACGTGGTGGGCGTGACCCCCAAGCAGTGCGACGCCATCTTCCGGGCCGGGGCCGACGTGATAACCCTGGGCAACCACACCTGGACCCGCACGGAGCTG
>CAYSFK010000020.1:0-25912 GCA_964430345.1 uncultured Oscillospiraceae bacterium
CACCAACTGGAGCGAGGTCGGCGGCAGCGACGCCGAGATAGTGCTCATCGGCCGCGAGGCCGGCAGCGGCACCCGTGACGGCTTCGAGTCCATCACCGACACCAAGGACGCCTGCCAGTACCGTCAGGAGCTGACCTCCACCGGCGACGTCATCACCACCGTCTCCCAGAACCCCGACGCCATCGGTTACGCCTCCCTGGCCTCTGTGAAGGACAGCGTAAAGGCAGTCTCCGTAGGTGGAGTAGTCCCCAGCGAGGACACCGTTAAGGACGGCAGCTACCTCATCCAGCGCCCCTTCGTTCTGGTAACCAAGGCAGACACGGCCCTTACCCCCGCCGCCCAGCTTTTCTTTGACTACGTCACCTCCGCCGGTGCAGCAGGGATAATCTCCGCAGCAGGCGCTGTGGCAGCGAACTAAAGGATAAAACAGGCGGAGCCTCATAGAGAGGCCCCGCCATTTTCAGTAAGAGAGGCGTCAGACATGACTAAATCAAATGACCGCAGGAAATTAGTTGAAAGCATAATACACGGCGTGTTTCTGACGCTTGGTCTGCTGACCGTGGGCTGTGTGCTGCTTATAACGGTATACCTGGTTATATCCGGCATTCCGGCTATGAGTAAGATAGGGCTCAGCGCCTTCCTGTTCGGTGAAACATGGGCCTCTACCGCGTCGATACCCAGCTTCGGCATCCTGCCCTTTATCCTCAGCTCTGTGTACGGCACGGCGGGAGCCATCGCCATAGGTGTGCCCATAGGCTTCCTCACGGCGGTGTATCTGGCAAAGGCTGCGCCGCAGAGGATCAAGTCGGTCGTGGGCGGCGCGGTGAGCCTGCTGGCCGGTATCCCCTCGGTGGTCTACGGTCTGGTGGGTATGCTGGTGCTGGTGCCCGCCATACGCAGCGCCTTCAGCATCCCCGACGGAGCCAGCCTTTTGGCGGCCATCGTGGTGCTGGCGGTAATGATACTGCCCAGCATAATCAAGGTGTCCATAACGGCCCTGGAGGCGGTGCCGAAGGAATACGAGGACGCGTCCCTGGCTCTGGGCGCCACAAAGACGGAGACCTGGTTTCGGGTGAGCGTGCCCGCCGCGAAAAGCGGTATCGCGGCCGCCGTGGTATTAGGTGTGGGACGGGCCATTGGCGAGGCGATGGCTGTCATGATGGTGTCCGGCAACGCGCCAAATATGCCGGAGCTTTTCCAGAGCGTGAGATTTCTCACCACCGCGGTGGCAAGCGAGATGTCCTACTCCTCGGGGCTCCAGCGGGAGGCTCTGTTTTCCATAGCGCTGGTACTGTTTCTGTTTATCCTGCTGATAAACTCCGCGCTGAACTTCTTCCTCAAGCGCGGCAAGGAGGGCTAAGAAATGCAAGAGTCCGTTAAAAGAAAAAGGAAAGCCTACGGGCTTTTGATGAACGGCCTGATGTACCTTGCCGCGGGAATCACCTCCGCGCTGGTCATATTCATGGTGGTTTACGTGCTGGCAAAGGGCATACCCAACATCACCTGGAAGCTGCTCTCCACAAAGCCCAGCTATCTGACCGACAGCATCGGCATCCTGCCGGACATTTTGAACACAGTCTATGTTGTTATCGCGACCCTCGTCGTGGTTCTGCCTCTGGGTGTGGGCGCGGCCATATACCTCACCGAATACGCCTCCAACAAGAGACTGGTGACCGCCATTGAATATGCGGCGGAGACTCTCTCCGGCATTCCCTCCATAATCTACGGCCTTGTGGGAATGCTGTTCTTTGTGAATTTTCTGGGCCTAAAGACCTCGCTGATGGCGGGCGCTTTGACCCTTGTGATAATGAACCTGCCCACTATCATGCGCACCACTCAGGAGAGCCTTAAGACTGTCCCCCAGAGCTACCGGGAGGGGGCCTTCGGCCTGGGCGCGGGAAAGTGGCGGGTCATCCGCACAGTGGTGCTGCCCTGCAGCGTGGACGGCATCGTCACCGGCTGCATTCTCTCTGTGGGCCGCATCCTGGGCGAGTCCGCCGCGCTGCTGTTCACAGCGGGCTTTGCCCACGCGCTCAACGGCTTCTTTGAGGGCCTTGCAAGCTCCGGCGCGACGCTGACGGTGGCCCTGTATGTCTACGCCAAGGAGCAGGGCGAATTCGGCGTGGCCTTCGCCATAGCGGCGATACTGATGCTGCTGACGCTGTTGATGAATCTTGGGGCTTCCCTTGCGGGGCGCTGGTTTCAAAGGAGGAGAGAAGTTTGAAACAAGTTCAAACTTCCTCAGATTTAAGTGCGATTTTCTCGCCGCCGAAGCGGCAACCGAAAATCATGCACATTATGACCATTCCTATTCATGGCCATTTTGTGCCTTGAGAATGTAAAAGGAATGGTCATAACAATGAGCGATATAATCACAGTTAACGATCTGCATCTCTGGTACGGCAGCGCGGAAGCGCTGCACGGGATAGGCATGGCTATCCCCGAGAAAAGCGTTACGGCGCTGATAGGCCCCTCCGGCTGCGGGAAATCCACATTCCTCAAAACCCTTAACCGCATGAACGACCTCATCCCCGGCGTAAAGATAAGCGGAGAGGTGCGGTATAAGGGGGAGGACATCTTCGCGCCTGAGCGGGATGTCAACGAGCTGCGCCGTCAGATAGGCATGGTCTTTCAGAAGCCCAACCCCTTTCCCATGAGCATATACGACAACGTGGCCTACGGCCCCCGCACCCACGGGATAAAGAGCCGGCTAAAGCTGGACGACATTGTGGAGCGCAGCCTGCGGGACGCCGCCATATGGGACGAGGTAAAGGACAGACTGAAAAAGTCCGCGCTGGGGCTCTCCGGCGGGCAGCAGCAGCGGCTGTGCATCGCCCGGGCGCTGGCGGTGGAGCCGGAGGTGCTGCTCATGGACGAGCCCACCAGCGCCCTAGACCCCATATCCACCTCAAAAATAGAAGAGCTTGCGGCGGAGCTCAGGAAGAAGTATACTATAATCATTGTAACGCACAATATGCAGCAGGCCGTGCGTATCTCCGACAAGACGGCCTTCTTCCTCCTGGGCGATCTGATAGAATATGACGACACGGAGAAGCTGTTTTCTCAGCCCCGCGACAAACGCACCGAGGACTATATCACAGGGAGGTTTGGATAATGAGGTCAAGATTCGACGAGCAGTTGGCGGAACTGAACTCCGAGCTGATAAAAATGGGGGCCCTGTGCGAAAACGCCATAGCCATGTCCGCCAAGGCCCTGCTTGACGGGGATATGGGGCTGGCGCAGACAGTGGCGGAAAGCGACAGCGAGATAGACAATAAGGAGCGGGACATAGAAAACCGCTGCATGAAGCTGCTTTTGCAGCAGCAGCCTGTGGCCCGGGATCTGCGGGTGATATCCTCGGCGCTGAAGATGATAACCGACATGGAGCGCATCGGCGACCAGTCCGCCGATATCGCGGAGATAGTCACCATGGCGCATATCACCGCCTCGGATGAGACGCTGCACATAGGGGACATGGCGCGGGCGGTCATCAAGATGGTCACTGACAGCGTGGACGCCTTTGTGAAGCGGGATGTGGAGCTTGCGCGCTATACCATAACCTATGACGATGTTGTGGACAGGCTTTTCGACCAGGTGAAAACCGCGCTGGCGCAGCGATTCAGGGACGGCGGCGAGATGGAATACGCCCTGGACCTGCTGATGATAGCAAAGTATTTCGAGCGCATCGGCGACCATGCCACAAACATAGCGGAGTGGGTGCTCTACTGCGTGACCGGGAAAAAGGAGTAATGCGATGATCTACATTGTGGAGGACGACGACAGCATCCGCGACATGATGATATATACACTGGGCGCTACCGGCTTTGAGGCTGTGGGCTTTCCTGACGCGGTGCCCTTTTGGGAGGCCCTTCGCAGGGAGCCGCCGGAGCTTATCATGCTGGACATCATGCTCCCCGGCGAGGACGGCATTTCAATATTAAAAAAACTCAGAGCCGATCAGTCCACAAAGGCTATACCCGTCATAATGTCCACCGCCAAGGGCACGGAGTATGACAAGATAACGGGGCTTGACCTGGGGGCGGACGACTATCTGGCCAAGCCCTTTGGGATGCTGGAGATGGTATCGCGCATTCGCGCGGTGCTGAGGCGCACTGCGCCTGCGAAGCCTGCTGTGGAATTCAGCTTCGGCAAGCTGCGCGTGAATGACAGTGAGCATATCGTAACAGCCGACGGTGAGCGGCCGGTACTTACGCTTAAGGAGTACGAGATGCTCTTGCTGTTTGTAAGAAACCCGGGGCGTGTGTTTTCCAGAGATGAGCTGCTGGAAAATGTTTGGGGTATGAGCTATGACGGTGAGACCCGCACTGTAGACGTGCATATCCGCACCCTTCGGCAGAAGCTGGGCCGCTGCGGTGACTATATATGTACCATTCGCGGCGTGGGCTACAGATTGGCGGTGAGCGAGGCATGACGAAACGAATATTCAAATCCATTCTGGCAGTGGCGGCGGCTGTTCTTGCAGCCTGCTTCATCATTATTCTGGGTATGCTCTACGATTACTTTACCGGCCTGTCCGAGACGGAGATGAAAACCCAGACCGCGCTTATCGCCCACGCCGTGGAGAACGAGGGCGACAGCTATTTTGACGGTTTAAATTCGGGCTCATACCGCATTACATGGATAGCGGATGACGGGACGGTCATGTATGACACAACAGCCGACGCGTCGAATATGGAGAATCACGCTGATCGGGAGGAGTTCATCGAAGCCTCAAAAATCGGCAGCGGTGACAGCCGCAGGTATTCCGCCACGCTTACCCAGCGCATGATCTATTACGCCAAACGGCTCAGCGATGGCAGCGTTGTGCGGGTGTCCAGCACACAGAACAGTATTCTCACGCTGGTCATGGGTATGCTCCAGCCCGTATTATTTGTGCTGCTGCTGGCCATTGTATTATCCGCTGTGCTCGCCTCCAGGCTGTCAAAGCGCATTGTGGATCCGCTCAACCGGCTGGATCTGGAGGCCCCTCTCGAGAACGAAGCCTATGAGGAGCTTTCCCCGCTGTTGGGCCGCATAGAGCACCAGCAGCGCCAGATAAGCTCGCAGATTGAGCGGCTGGAAAGAACGCAGGCTGAGTGGGATTCCATCGCCAACAGCATGAACGAGGGCATCGTTTTGCTGGGAGCGAAGAACAATATTCTCAGCATCAATGAAAGCGCCATGCAGCTTTTGGATACCGACCGCGAATGCGTCGGCAGTGATTTTTTAACGGTCTGCCGACGGTTGGATATACAGGCGCTTTTAGATAAAGCGGCGGCCGGTGACAAAGCGGAGCTCACCGTGGAGCTGGGCGGGCGCGAATATCAGGTAGACGCAAGCCCCATACCCTCGGACACAGGGGCAAGAGGGACCGAGCTTCTCTTTTTCGATGTGACGGAGAAAGCCCGGGGCGAGCAAATGCGCCGGGAGTTTACCGCCAATGTTTCCCACGAGCTGAAAACTCCGCTGCACACCATATCGGGTACAGCGGAGATAATGAAAAACGGACTTGTGGAGCAGGAGGACATCCCCCGGTTCAGCGAGCGCATTTACAGCGAAGCGCAGCGGATGATATCCCTGATAGACGATATCATCAGGCTCTCTAAGCTGGACGAGGGCGCGGGCGATATGCTGCGGGAAAGGCTCTCCCTGAAAGAGCTTGCCGGGGACGCGCTCTCACGGCTCAAGCCCCAGGCCGACGCCAAGCAGGTGACTATGGAGCTTAACGGGGACGGGGGCGAGATGCTCGGCGTGACTCCGCTGGTAATGGAGCTTGTCTACAACCTCTGCGATAACGCCGTGAAGTATAACCGCGTCGGCGGCAGCGTCAAGGTAAGTGTGGGGGATACCCCAAACGAGGTCGTCCTCACAGTAGCCGACACGGGAATCGGAATACCAGAGGAGTATCAGGACAGGATATTCGAGCGGTTCTTCAGGGTGGACAAGAGCCATTCCAAGGAGATAGGCGGGACCGGCCTGGGGCTTTCCATTGTCAAGCACGTGGCTCAGATACACAATGCCCGCATTGAGCTTTCAAGCCGCGCGGGAGAAGGCACGTCGATAGTTGTGAGTTTTCCGAAGCAGGAGCCCTTGGCAGACCAACAGAGCTAAGGCTAAAAGCTCACCAAGGAGGAGGCCTATGAGCTGATACAGCACGTGGAGGATCTGGGCTGCGTACACCAGATAACCACGCTGGAGAACGGCAACACCTTCGCCATATGCAACTGCCAGCCGGAAAGCTGCCTGGCGCTGGGCATGACCCAGTATTACAACACCCCCGCTACCTCCCAGAGCAACTACGTGGCGGAGATAGAGACGGAAAAATGCGTGGCCTGCGGGCAATGCACCGACACCTGCGCCAACAACGCCATAAAGATGGGACAGAAGCTCTGCACCAAGGAGCCGGTGGTATACCCGAAGGCAGAGTTGCCCGACGACCTTGAGTGGGGCCCGGACAGATGGAACCCGGAGCACCGCAGCAACCGCCGCTACGTCTTTGACAGCGGCACCTCCCCCTGCAAGACCGCCTGCCCGGCGCATATTGCGGTACAGGGCTACATTAAGCTGGCCGCTCAGGGCAAGTACACAGAGGCGCTGGAGCTTATCAAGAAGGAAAACCCCTTCCCGGCAATCTGCGGGCGCATCTGCAACCGCCGCTGCGAGGACGAATGCACCCGTGGCAGCATCGACAGCGCGGTGGCCATAGACGAGATAAAGAAGTTCATCGCCGACAAGGAGCTGAACAGAGAGACAAGATTCGTACCCAAGAAGCTGCATGACTACGGGAAGAAGATAGCCGTCATCGGCGCCGGCCCCGCCGGTATGGCCTGTGCCTACTATCTGGCGGCCGACGGCTACGCCGTGACCGTATTCGACAAAAACCCGCTGCCCGGCGGTATGCTTCGCTACGGCATCCCCGCCTTCCGGCTGCAGAAGGACGTTCTGGATGCGGAGACAGAGGTGCTCAAGGAGCTGGGCGTTGAGTTTAAGTGCGGCGTGGAGGTCGGAAAGGACGTCACCATCCAGCAGCTTCGGGCTCAGGGCTTCGAGGCCTTCTACCTGGGCATTGGCGCCCAGAAGGCAGCGCCAATGGGCATACCCGGCGAGGAGCTTCAGGGCGTTTTCGGCGGCATAGACTTCCTGCGCAAGGTGAACGCCGGGGAAAAGCCGGAGCTGGGAAGCAAGGTTGCGGTCATAGGCGGCGGCAATGTGGCCATGGACGTGGCCAGGGCAGCCGTACGGCTGGGCGTTCAGGTGACGGTGGTATACCGCCGCAAGGAGAGCGATATGCCCGCAGACCCGGCAGAGGTGGCCGAGGCAAAGGCAGAGGGCGTGAGCTTCCTGTTCGAGCACAAGCCCGTTGAGATACGGGGCGAGGACGGCAAGGTGGCCGCGCTGGTATGCGAGGCGGGCACAGTGGACTGCGACAGCGTGATAGCCGCCATCGGTCAGGCCGTGGATTGGGGCGGACTGGATATAGGCGCGCTGGTGATCGGGGACAAGGGCCGCGCTCAGGCAGACGGCTTCACCTATCAGACGGCCCAGCCGGACATCTTCACAGGCGGCGACGTGTACACCGGCCCGAAGTTCGCCATCGACGCCATTGCCGCCGGCAAGCAGGGCGCGATATCCATACACAGATTCGTGCAGGAGGGCCAGAGCCTTACCATAGGCAGAGACCTTCTGGAGTACAAGGCGCTGGACAAGGACAACCTGGATATGGACGGCATCAAGGCCGACTATGACAACACGCCCAGGCAGGCCCCCGGCAAGGCGGAGGGCGCACCGGACTTCGCAGACGGCAGACAGAGCTTTACCGAGGAGCAGCTGAAAAAGGAGACAGCCCGCTGTCTGGGCTGCGGCGCCTCCGTGGTAGACCCCAACAAGTGCCTGGGCTGCGGCGTATGCACCACCCGATGCAGATTCGACGCCATACATCTCACAAAGCGCACCAACGTTGAAAGCGTAGCCTACAAGACCAGAGCCACGGCGCTGCCGGAGTTTATCTCCCAGCGGCAGAAGAAGATAGAGATACGGAAAATGCGGGAGCAGTGAGCTCCGGCGCTGACGCAGCCACGGATTTAGCCTGAACCATAAGCAAGACCGCCATCGTCCCGGAGGCTTTCTCCGGAGGATGGCGGTCTTGTTTATTAACAATACAATGGTTTATTCCTCGGCGGGATTCTCATGTATCATGATATGCTTTATGTCAGGGAAATGCTGCTCAACCGCATTGTGTACCCTGTCGGCTATCACATGGGCGTCGGAAAGGGTCTGCTCCCCGTCTACGGCTATTTCGGCGTCGATATACACCTTGCTGCCGAACTTCCGGGTCTGAAGCCTATCCAGCCGCACCACGCCCTCCTGACCCGCGATGAAGCCGCTCAGCTCCGACTGGAAATCATCGCTGCAGGCGGAGTCTGTCATACGGCTGAGGGCGTCCCGCAGGATATCTACGGCCACCTTCAGGATGCACAGGCATATCACCACGCAGGCGATGGGCTCCAGCACCGGGACGCCCAGCATGGCCCCGCCTATGCCTATGAGCGAGCCCACCGAGGACAGCGCGTCAGACCGGTGATGCCAGGCGTCGGCCATGAAGGCGGAGGAGTTCAGCTTTAGGGCGTAGTGCCGGGTATACCAGTACATGGCCTCCTTGGTGACGATGGACACCACGGCGGCAATCAGCGCTATGGTGGAGGGAATGGCTATCTTATCGTAATTTCCGGCGGCGATGGTCTGCACTCCGCCCCAGCCTATGCCGCAGCCCGTGGCCAACAGCACTGTGCCGAGGATAAGGGAGGCCACGCACTCGATGCGGTCATGGCCGTAGGGGTGGCCCTTGTCGGCCTTCTTGCGGGACATCAGCGTACCTATGTATGCCACCAGTGTGGCGAACACGTCCGACAGGGAGTGTACGGCGTCGGACACCATGGCGCTGGAATGGCCGACGATACCGGCGTACAGCTTAAAGGCCACAAGGATAATGTTGCCTATTATGCCGACCTCGGACAGACGACGGATGATTTTCTTTTCTGACATGGGTGATTCCTCCAAAATGATATGATATTACTCACGGCACCTTGATGATCCTGTTCCCTACAGAATATGAAAAAACACACCTCCCGGGAACATACTACTGTCCCGCAGAAAGTGCGCATCCGCTAAAATCTGCTGTTACCAACGGCAACCCGGCCCCACGACTTTATAAAAAAGCCATCGCCTGCTCAGTTTGTACTGTTGATCTCGCATTTCATTCCGAAATGTAATGCAGTGCAAAGAGATAGTCGGAGTATACTATATCACCGCCGGATTGTCAACGATTATTTCACGCCTTATTTCACGCGGGCGGCACAAACTGTTGACGCTGCCCCATATCCGTGTTATTCTGTAATGGTTGTAACACAATACATATGAGGTAGAAGCCATGAAAACGATGATAATTTACTTCAGCCCCACCGGCGGCACGGCCAGAACGGCACAGCTTATCGGCCAGCGGCTCCACGCCGACACTGTTGACATTACGGTATTCGACTATGAGATGAGCTTTGAGCCGGAGGACCTTATATTCTTCTGCTTCCCGGTGCTCTGCGGAAGGATACCCTCTCCCCTGTACCAGCGCATGAAAAACGTCAGCGGCAACGGCGCCAGGGCCGTGATGGTGGCGGTATACGGCAACCGCAGCGTGGGCGACGCGCTGCTGGAGATGAGCGATCTGTGCAAAAAGCAGGGCTTCGTTACCGTGGCGGGCTGCGAGATGATAGCGCCCCACTCCGTGGACAAGCGCATTGCCGCCGGTCGGCCCGACGCCTCGGATATTGCCAGACTCAATCAGTTTCTGGATAAGCTGTCGGCTTCGGAAAGCCTCCGTGAGCTGAGGATGCCCGGCAATTTCCCCTACGTGAAGTACACCGGCGTACCCTTCCGGCCCACTGTGGGCAAGGACTGCACCGGCTGCGGCACCTGTTCGGCAGAATGCCCCACCGGGGCCATAGACTCGGAAAACCCCATGCAGCCGGACAAGGACAAGTGCATAAGCTGTATGCGCTGCGTCAGCGTATGCCCCTTTGAAAACAGAAAGCTGCCTGCAACGGTGAAGCTGGCGGCGTCGGTGGCGCTGAAAAAGATGTGCGCCGGGAGAAAAGAACCGAAATTCTATATTTAACAAACAAGATGAGCGCCGGTTTCGCGGCGCTCATCTTGTTTATTCGGTGTTCTTTTCAGCTCTTTAGGAACGCTTCCAAGCGGTCGGCGCCTTTCTTAAGCTGCTCCATGGACGCCGCATAGCTCCAGCGGACAAAGCCGGGCATACCGAAGCCCACGCATGGGGTCAGCGCTACCAGCGACTGCTCCAGAAAGGCCTGGGCAAAGGCGGTGTCGCTGTCTATAAGCACCCCGCCTATGGTGCGGCCTATTACACCCTCAAGATTGACCATGATGTAGAAAGCGCCCTGGGGCACAAGACAGCTGACTCCGTCAATGGCGTTTATCCTTTGGGCCAGGTACAGGCGGCGCTCATCGAAGGCGCGGCGCATCTGCTCTATAGTGTCCCGCTCCCCTTTCAAAGCCGCCGCGGCGGCCAGCTGGCACATAGTGCCGGGGGCGCCGGTGGAGTGGGAGAGATAGCCGCTCATGGCCTTGGCCACCTGAGGGGAGGCCGCGGCGTAGCCTATGCGCCAGCCTGTCATGGCATAGGTCTTGGAAACGCCGTTTACTATAACGCTGCGGGCGCGGGCGTCCTCGCCGCAGGCGGCAACACTGAAGCAGCGCAGTCCGTCGTACACCAGCTCGTTATAGATCTCATCGGAGATAATGTACAGATCGCGCTGGCGGCAGACCTGGACCAGCGCCCTCGTCTCCGCCTCGGAATAGACAGCGCCGGTGGGGTTGGAGGGGCTGTTGAGTATGACGGCCTTGGTCCTGTCCGTCACCGCCGCGTCAAGCTGGGCCGCGGTGATCTTGAAGCCCTGGGCCTCGGGCGCGTGAACCACCACAGGGACGCCGCCGGCCATGCGTATCATCTCCCAATAGCTGACCCAGTAGGGCGCGGGCAGGATGACCTCATCGCCGGGATCCACGAGAACCTGCAGGGCTGTGAAAAGTACGTGCTTTGCGCCGCTGGCCACCACTATCTCGGTGGGCTGGTACTCAACACCGGTATCAAGCTTTATCCTGTCCGCCACAGCGCTGCGCAGCTCCTGCAGGCCCGCCGCCGGGGTATATTTGGTGCGTCCGGCCAGTATGGCGTCTATGCCGGCCTGCTTGATATAATCAGGAGTGTCGAAGTCCGGCTCGCCTATGCCGAAGTTCAGCACATCCAGGCCCTGGGCCCGCAGCGCCTTGGCCTTGGAATCCACCGCCAGAGTGGCGGAGGGCTTGATGGACAGAGCCTGTACAGACAGACTTTTCACACAACTCAGCTCCTTAAAATTATGATAGGTAATTATATTCTGCAAGCGGGAGAATTTCAAGTAAATAATAACAACTGGGCCAAATTATTTTGGCAATTCGTTGCGTTC
Organism: uncultured Oscillospiraceae bacterium; assembly: GCA_964430345.1. Lineage (GTDB taxonomy): Bacteria > Bacillota > Clostridia > Oscillospirales > Oscillospiraceae > Limivicinus. The sequence continues at coordinate 11,520 of CAYSFK010000020.1, forward strand.
TGCCCGGCGGTATTATATAATGACTTATCATTACAAGGGCGGTGAGGCATATGTATTACGGTCTGGAAAATCTCCGGCGCTTTGTTGACGCCCAGCAGCGGGACTACAACACGGCGCTCAGGGAGATACGCAACGGACGTAAGCGCAGCCACTGGATGTGGTACATCTTCCCTCAGCTCCGGGGCCTGGGCATGAGCTCCACAGCCCAATACTACGGCATCAAGGACCTGGAGGAGGCCAAGGACTTTATTGAGCACCCCATTCTGGGCAGGAACCTGCTGGAGATATCCGGGGCTCTGCTGGCTCTGGACTCAAGCGACGCAACCGCTGTGCTGGGCTATCCCGACGATCTGAAGCTGCGCTCCTGCATGACTTTGTTCGAGGCGGCAGCGCCGGAGCGGAAGGTCTTTGGAGAGGTGCTGGACAAGTTCTACGGCGGCAGCCGGGACAGGGTGAGCCTGGACATTCTGGGACTGCAGAAAGGAATATGAGCATGAGCAAAATAACTGTACTTACCGGCAGCATACGCCGGGACGGAAACTCCAACGCCATGGCCGACGCCTTTGTGAAAAGGGCGGAGAGCCTGGGCCACGAGGTCACGCGCTTTGACACCGCGTTTCTTCACATCGAGCGCTGCCGGGTGTGCAACCGCTGCTACAGCGGCGGGAAAGCCTGCGTCTTTGACGACGACTACAACGATATTGCCCGCTCCATGGAGGCGGCCGACGGCATCGTGCTGGTATCGCCGGTGTACTGGTACACCTTCCCCGCCTGCCTGAAAGCGGCCATAGACAAGTGGTACTCCCTGTGCAGGGCAGGCAAGGACCTGGCAGGCAAGAAAGCGGCCCTGATCTCCTGCTGCGAGGACAACACGCCCGAAGCCTTTGGGGGCATCAAGGCCTCCTTTGAAAGCTCCGTGGGGCTGCTGAAATGTCACGTGGTAGGTCAGGTGCTGGTACACGGAGTCAACCTGCCGGGAGATATATTGAGGACAGACGGCATAGAGCGAGCGGCAAAGCTGGCGGAGCTGTTCTGATAAATTTCAGCTGATGCCACAAAGTTTCGCGTAAGACAGCGGTCAATAGCTGTATAATATTGACGATTGACAAAGGAGACTTTTTAGGTCTATACTTTTAGCATCAAGTGAAAGGAGACGGGTCATATGCGTAACAGCAGCTTTAACATGATGATGGATATGATGATGTGCATGGCTTCCATGTGCATGATGATGCGCGCCCAAAAGCATGACTCGCCTTGTTTCATATCCGATTAAACAGCTTTGCGTTTATTATCGGGTCCGGAAAACGGTGAGTTTTCCGGACCCGTTTTTTTGTTCTCTGAAAGGAAGTAAACAAACCATGATAGAGCTCAAAGGACTGAGCAAGACCTTTTCCAGTGATTCCGGCACCGTGGAGGCGCTGAAGGACATCGACCTTTGTATCGAGGACGGGGAGATATTCGGCATTATAGGCCTCTCCGGCGCGGGGAAAAGCACACTGGTGCGCTGCATAAACCTTCTGGAGCGGCCCAGCGCCGGCAGCGTTATCATAGACGGACAGAGCATGACCGAGCTGCCCCGGAAGGAGCTGCTGCGGATGCGGCGGAGCATCTCTATGATATTCCAGGGCTTTAATCTGTTGGAGCAGCGCAGCGTTTTGAAAAACGTCTGCTTCCCGCTGGAGATATCCGGCTGGAAGAAGGAGGCCGCCAGAGAAAGGGCTTTGGAGCTGCTAAAGCTGGTGGGGCTGGAGGACAAGCCCGACGCCTATCCCTCACGGCTCTCCGGCGGGCAGAAGCAGCGGGTAGCCATAGCAAGAGCGCTGGCCACAAAGCCCAAGTACCTGCTGTGCGACGAGGCCACCAGCGCCCTTGACCCCAACACCACCCGCTCCATACTGGAGCTGCTGCGCACCATAAACCAGACCATGGGCGTGACTATTGTGGTGATAACCCACGAGATGAAGGTCATTGACCAGATATGCGACAGAGTGGCGGTAATAGACAACAGCCGCATAGCGGAGCTGGGAAAGGTAAGGGACGTGTTCACCAATCCTCAGTCCGCCATCGCAAGAGAGCTCATCCTGCCTCAGGACAGGGCGGCGCTGGACACCACCGGCGGGCGGCGGCTGCGGCTCATATTCGACGGCAGCGACTCCCAGGCCCCCATAATCTCCCGGCTGGTGCTGGAATGTCAGGCGCCGGTGAACATTCTGTTTGCCGATACCAAGGAGTACGACGGAGTCATCTACGGCCACATGATACTGGAGCTGCCCACCGACGAGAGGCAGGCCGAGAAGGTCATAGGCTGGTTCAAAAACAGCAGTATACACTGGCAGGAGGAGGTCTGAGCCATGCTTTCGGATATGTTTTACAAGCTTTGGGATAACGGGCTTATTCAGATGGGTGTGTTGGAGACCCTGTACATGACCTTTCTGTCCTCGCTGCTGGCCTATATCATAGGTCTGCCTCTGGGGCTGGTGCTGTGCGTCACGGACAAGAACGGCATACGTCCCTCACCCTGGATAAACCGGGTGCTGGGCTTCGCGGTCAACTTCTTCCGCAGCATTCCCTTTATCATACTGATGGTGGCCATGCTGCCGGTGGCAAAGTTCATTCTGGGTACCAGCCTCGGAAACGGCGCCATGATAGTGATGCTGGTAATAGCCGCCGCGCCCTATGTGGCCAGAATGGCGGAGTCCTCGGTGAAGGAGGTGGACAGCGGCATCATAGAGGCCGCCCAGTCCATGGGCTGCACCAATATGCAGATAGTCTGCCGGGTGCTGCTGCCGGAGGCAAGACCGGCGCTGATACACGGGGCGGTCATCTCCGTGGTCACTATTCTGGGCTACTCCGCCATGGCCGCCACCATAGGCGGCACAGGCCTGGGGCAGATAGCCATAATCTACGGTCATCAGCGCTTTAAGCCGGATATTACCTGGATATGCGTGCTGCTGACGGTCATAATAGTTCAGCTCATCCAGCTGGCGGGCAGCTATATCGCCCGACGGACGGATAAGAGGATAAAATGAAGGCTTCACAAAGGAGAGTATCATGATATTTACCAGTCTATGCAAGCTGCGAATGTGGGAGTATAAGCCTTTCTTCATTCACATCAACACATAAAATAAAAGGAGATAATAAAATGAAAAAGCTTTTTGCTCTTATTCTTGCCCTGACCCTGGTATTCGCCCTCTCCGCCTGCGGACAGGCCGCCGAGCCCGCTCCCGCCGCACCTGCCGCCGAAGCTCCCGCCGCCGAAGCCCCTGCTGCCGAAGCTCCCGCTGCCGAGCCCGTGACCATCACCGTAGGCGCCAGCTCCACCCCTCATGCGGAGATACTGGAGCAGGTAAAGGAAACCCTGGCCGCCGAGGGCTATGCTCTGGAGATCGTGGTATACGACGACTATGTGCTGCCTAATCAGGCCCTCAGCGACGGCACTCTGGACGCGAACTACTTCCAGCACAGCCCCTACCTTAACAGCTATAACACCTCCAACGGCACCGATCTGGTATCCGCCGCGCTGATACACTACGAGCCCTTCGGCCTTTACGGCAACGGCGTTGCGGCTGTGGCCGACATTGCACAGGGATCCACCATTCTCGTCCCCGCCGACGACAGCAACGAGACAAGAGCTCTGCTGCTGCTGGCCCAGGAGGGATTGATAACTCTGCCCGAGGACGTCAGCGCCGAGAAGGGCGTGACCACGCTGGACATAGTGGACGACAAGGGCTTTAACATCCAGGCGGTTCAGGCGGATACCGTGCCCGCCCAGCTGAATAACAGCGACGCCGGCACCGTCGCCGTGATAAACGGCAACTACGCGCTGCAGGCCGGTCTGAATGTGGCGGACGCTCTGGCTATAGAGGACGCCTCCGGCGACGCCGCCCAGACCTACGCCAACATCATCGCCTGCCGCAGCGGCGACGAGAGCAGCGAGAAGCTCCAGGCACTGATAAAGGCCCTGCAGACCGACGCGGTCAAGAGCTTTATCGCAGAAAGCTACAACGGCGCGGTGGTAGCTATCTTCTGAGAACGCGAAAATTATTGCAATTTGTTTACAAAAGGTACTTTAAATTTCGATTCATATGCTGTATAATGGGGCTACTTTTCTGAGAAGGCGGCGATCGTCATAAAAAAGCAATATAAAATAGCCCTTTTGGTTTTGTGCTGCATATTCCTAATTGTGTTCATATTCAGCGCATACAAGATAATCTCCACTCTGGCGGGTTACAGGCAGGCCCAAAAAGCCTACGACGGTATGTCCACGCAGTTTGTCTCCGTGGCTACGCCCGCGCCCACAGCCGCGCCGGATGCACCGGAGGCCAGCGCGCCCCCGGAGGTCTCCCCCATCAACGTGGATTTTGACGCGCTGAAGGCTACCAGCGCCGACGCGGTGGGCTGGATATATCAGCCGGACACTGTGATAAACTACCCCATCGCCCACACCGACAACAACTTCTACTACCTTGACCATATCCTGGGCGGAGAGAGCAACGGCAACGGCACCCCGTTTATTGACACCCTCTGCGCCGGGGACTTCAGCAACAAGAACACCCTCATATACGGACACAACATGAACGACGGCTCCATGTTCGCAAGCCTGCGCAACTATCGGGACGCGGCCTACTACCCGGAGCATCCCGTGCTCTATATCAGCACTCCCGAGAAGAACTACCGGCTGGAGCTGTTCACCGGCTTCGTGACCGAGGCGGATTCTGACGCCTACGCTTTCCAGTTCGACGAGGATGAGCAGTTCATGCACTATGTGGAGACCATGAAGGCCCAGTCCACCTTCCAGTCCGACGTTACTGTGGCCGCCGACGACAAGCTGGTGCTGCTGTCCACCTGTACCTACGAGTTTGACGACGCCAGATACGTGGTCATAGGCAAGCTGGTAGAGATCCAGTAAGGAAATTGTATAACCTTAGCTCCCGCCGCAGATTGCGGCGGGAGCTTTTGCGTCCATATGTCCCCTGTGAGACTCGCTATTGTGTTTTTCCGGCTTTTCTATTATAATTACATCACATCTGCGCTTTGAGGTATGGCTATGCGAGCTTTGAGAAAAATCATATTGTGCGCCGCTCTGGCTCTGCTGTGCCTGCTGCCCGGCTATGCGTATGGGGAGGACGGCGGCGGTCAGCTCACCGTCAGAGTACTTATTGCCGACGACGCCGGAAAGCTCAGCGCCGCCGGTGAGGAAAGCTGCAGGCTCAGCATCCGCTCCGGCGACAGTCTGGCCGAGCTGCTGGCCGACGGTGTGAGCATTGAGCCGGCGGAGGGCCTGTACGCGGCGGCCCTGTACCTCAGCGACGGAGAGCTGCCCAAGGAGTCACAGCGCGTATCCCTGCTGAGTTACGCAACGGCCGAGACAAATTCGGCAGCGCTGTCACTCCCGGCCTCGGTATGGACTGATGAGGGCGCTGTTAAATCGGAGCTGCTCTCCGGGGAGCGCCGGGACGGCCGCTATATGCTGTCGCTGGTGCTGGAGCAGGTGACCGCGGATGCGGCCACAGTGAAATACACCTCCGCCCGGAAGGAGCTTAAGGGCCCGTTGGTGGACGCGGCGGCGCAGGACAACAGCTTCCTCTGCCCTGAGGGCCACACAGTCTTGTCCCTGCTCCCGGAGCAGAGCGACGCCGCCGCTGTTGAAAGCGGGCTGGAGCTGGAAAGCTGGCTTTTGACCTACTCCAACGGCAGCACGGTCACCGTGCGGCCGGGAGAGACTATCCATCCCTACGCCGACTGCGGACTCGAGGCACAGTGGCGCAGCGTTTTTGTCATATGCATACAGGCCGCCGACGCCGCCCTGGAGTACGCGGACGGCTTCACTCCCGAATACACCGTGACCCACAGCACTCTTGACGCCAAGCACAGCCTGCTGCCCGAAAGCGTGGAGCTTATATGCACCAAGGGCGGCGAGAGCTTTTACCCCCAGAACGGCCTTGACGCCGGGGAATACCTGCTCACGCCCCGGGGCGGGACCGTGCTCGATACCGAAAGCGGAGAGGACTGCAGTGAGCTATGCCGCTTCTACTACACGGCGGGTAAGGCAGTGGTGTCAAAAAGGCCGCTGACTATACAGGCCGGCTCTGCCGCTATGGGCTACTGCGGCCTGCCCCTCACCTGCAGCAGCTACACCGCCAAGGGGCTTATTCCCGGGGACACCGTGGCCTCGGTGAAGCTCAGCGGCTCCCAGCTGGCCGTGGGCAGCAGCAGCAATGAAGCCTCCGGGGCCAGGATAGTCCGGGACGGCCGGGACGTGACGGACAGCTACGAGATAAGCTATGAGCAGGGCAGCCTTACCATAGACACGCCCATACCCATTACAGTGAAGCCCGCCTACCGCAAGACCGAATACTGCGGCCGAAACATTACCGCCGACAGTTATGAGATCAGCGCCGGGGCACTGGCGGCCGGGGATGTGATAAGCTCAGTCAGCTATGGCGGCGGCTCCGAGGCAGTATGCGGCTCGGCGGCCACCAAGATAGACAGCCTGACCATAAGCCACGGCGGGCAGGACGTCACCGGCAGCTACAAGATAACGCTGGAGACCGGCGTTATCCGGGTGCTCCCCTGCTCGGACAGGATAACCATATCCGCCAAGGACGGGGAAAAGATATACGACGGCGCACCGCTGACAGAGAGCGGATGCAGCTTTTCCGGGCTGGACAGCGCCTTTACTCTGACAGCGTCAACTTCCGGGCAGGCGCTTATCCCCGGTGAGATATGCGTAAACCGGGTGTCCTCCTACCAGATACTGGACTCGCACCAGAAGGACGTGACTGACAGCTTCTCCAACGTGGAGCTCGTTGACGGCAGCCTTACGGTATACAAAAGGCCCATTATCATCTCCGCCGCCAATGCCCGCAAGACCTACGACGGCACGGAGCTGAGGGTGGAGACGCTCAGCAACGCCGAGAAGGGCATTACCGGCGGCTATCTGGTGGAGGGCGGGCTGGTGGACGGCCACGGGATAACCCGGATACGGGTCAATGGCAGCGGCACCAGTATCGGCAAATACGTGACCAGCGTGGAGAGCGGCAGCGTGGTGATAACCGACAGCCGGAATAACGGCGAGGATGTGACCAGCCGCTACGACATCACTCTGAAAAACGGTATGCTGGAGATAATCTCCGGCAAGGACTCCATACCGGTGACGGTGAAGGCCGCCAGCGGAGACTGGGTATACGACGGCAAGGCTCACTCCCTCAACGAATACACCGTGGAGGGGCTGGTGGACGGAGACAAGGTGGCAAGGCTGGTATTCAACAGCGGCTCCGCAATAACGAGCGCAGGAACGGTCAGCAACACCATAGAGGCCGTGGTGATAAAGACAGCGGACGGTCAGGCGGTACCCGACAAGAAATACGCCGTGACCTGTGTTCCCGGAGAGCTGACGGTGGAGAAATTCCCGCTGGTGATAACGGCGGCCTCCGAGAGCGCGGAGTATACAGGGCGGGAGCTCAGCAGCGAGGCCGTGTCCATAGGCCCTCTGGCAAACGACAAGCACAAGCTGGAGACAGCCTGCGCCCTGTATCAGAACGGGGCCAGAGTGAAGGCAGTGGAGCCGGGGCAGTACCAGAAGATAGTTGAGCAGGTGCGCGTTTTGTCCGGCCGCGAGGACGTGACGGAAAACTACGCAGTCACTCTGGTCAGCGGCGTACTGACAGTGGAAAGCGCCGCTCAGGAGAAGCCTGAGGCCACCGAAAAGGAGGGCCACGGCGCAAGCCTGTGGATAGTGGGTGCCGCCGTCTTTGCCGCCGTCAGCGCTGCCGGGGTGCTGCTGTACCTGCGATTCAGAAACCGAAGGCATTGATAACAAGTAAACGCAAAACATCCGCCGGCACAGTCGGCGGATGTTTTATTTCTTGTCTATAATCCTATGATGTTCTTTATTTTCTCAAAGAAGCTGGACACGGATTCCACAGCCTTCTTCACAGTCTCCACAAAGCCCACCACCTTGGTCTTGGCGTCGGACACCTTCTTCAAAGTGCCCTGTACCTCCTCCACTCTGGCCTTAAGCGCATCACCGTCCAGACCCTCCAGAGAGCGGCACAGGTCTATGAGCTGCTGCTTCTGGGTGTCGGTGAGCGATACGTTATACTGAGCGGCTATCTGCTCTATCTGGCTGCGTATCTCGGCGTCGCTCATGTTCTTGGTCTCCTCCAGCATAAGCTTCAAATCGTTTACGATGGAGGTGGAGTCCATACTGCCTATCTCGTTGGCAAGGTCACCGGTAATGGTAAGCTCCTGGGTGCTCACCAGCTTCGCCAGGTCGTCCAGCTTCTTGCCGGTCATGTCCTCGTAGGCCTTGTATACGCCTGTGAGGGCGGCGGTGCCGCTGACCTCGAAGGGCGCCGCCACGATTATCCGGGCGTCGGTTATGCCGGCGGTAGCCAGGGCGCTGATGTACATTTCCCCGGTACACCAGGTGATGTTGCTGGTGGTCACATCCATGCCGCTGCCCGCGGGCAGCAGTTCCACATACACGCAGGATATGGAGCGGGTGCCTATAAGAGACTCGTCCACATAGCCCTGCAAATACTGGCGCTCCTCTGCGTTGGTGACACTAAGCTCTATGGGTGCGCCCCTCTGGACGCCAAAGGCGCTGTACACCGCGGTGACCTGCTCGGGAGTCAGGTCCGCACCTATTACGGCGCGGCTCTGAATGTTATCGGCATAAGCCGGAACCGCCAGCGCAAGTATCATCATCAGTACCAGCGCAATCGACACTGTTTTTTTCATATCTTGTCCTCCTTACGGGAATGTGAGTATGACGAAATCTGTACTTGTTTGTTTCGCCGTTCACGTTATGTTAATCTATCACAAGTCCGGAACAAATAAAAGTCGTATTCAGAAATCTTAATAAATTTCGTCTCCGCCGATATACCCATTAACGTTTTTTCTTGACGTGTTCATGGCTAAAGTATATAATTCACCTATCTTTTTATTTGGAGGCATATCAGTGAAAGTTATTATTGCCGAGGATTACGCCAGCCAGTGCGCCGCAGGCGCCGATATAATCGAAAAGATCGTCCGTGAAAAGCCCGACTGCTGCATCGGCCTTGCCACAGGCTCCAGCCCCGTGGGGATGTATCAGGAGCTGGCCCGCCGCTGCCGCGAGGAGGGCCTGGATTTCTCCAAGGTCAGCACGGTGAACCTGGACGAATACATAGGCCTTGAGCCCAGCCACGACCAGAGCTACCGCTATTTCATGGACTTCAATCTTTTTGACCACATAAACATCGACAAAAAGAATACCTATGTGGCCAAGGGCACCGGCGACATTGACGCAAACATTGCGGAGTTCCGGGCCGTCATCGCCAAGAGCGAGGTGGAGGTCCAGGTGCTGGGCGTCGGCCCTGACGGGCATCTGGCCTTTAACGAGCCGGGCGAGCAGCTTTATTGGTCGGCTCACCGGGAGGTGCTTGACGAGAGCACCATCGACGCCAACGCCCGCTTCTTCGCCAACAGGGACGAGGTGCCCCGTTACGCCGTTACAATGGGCATGGGCGAGATAATGATGGCAAAGCGCCTGCTGATGATACTCAGCGGCTCCAACAAGGCCGAGGCCGCAAGGCAGCTTCTGATGAGCGACGCCATCACCTGCGCCTGCCCCGCCACCCTTATGAAGCTGCACCATGACGCCACCGTCATTCTTACCAGAGAGCTGGCCGACATGATAGGCTACGCGGGATAACTGATATACAACAGCATCACACCCTGAAGCGCCGCAGCGCTTCAGGGTGTGATGCTTTATGTAAACTTATTTATGTTGCCTTTGTTATGTTTATTATATTATGTTTTCTATTTTATGAAAACCGTCTGGCGTAGCCGCAGCGACGGCAAAGGGGCTCCATCGCCCGTCTTGCGGAAAATCCCTCGTAAATACGGCGGGCTCTTTCGGTTGACATAATCTCATTCAGGCTGCTATGGAACAGATTGCCCAAGGGGATGTCCCCGTTGTGGTCAAGGCAACAGGGCACCACCGTCCCGTCGCAAAGCACACCTATCTGGTCCCGAAGGCCATAGCAGAAGCAGCACTCTCCATAGTCATTGGCTTCCATGTCCGGCCAATCAAAGCGCTTGCCTGGCTCCAGCCACACTCTGTCCGTAAGACGCATTCCTCCCCTGCTCTGGGGCCAGGGCTTGGGGAAGCACATTTCCAGAAGCGCCTCTATTTCCCCATTCAGGCTCTCCAGCCCCTGCTGATTCCACAGCCTCAGCACACAGAGCTTTCCCGCCTCCGAGGCGGAGTCGGCAAAGGCAGCGCATTGGTTTACATAATCTTCTAGCGCTCCGCCATTGTTAGCCTCGAAGGACTGGAGGGATATGTTCAGCTTATGGACGGCGGGTGAGGACAGGAGCATGGCGCACTTCTCTGGCAGCAGGGTGCCGTTTGTTGTTATTATAACCTTAAAGCTCAGTTCCGCTGCCGCCACCAATATAGCTTCCAGCTCAGGATGCAGTAGTGGCTCACCCATCAGATGAAGGTACAGATACTCCGTATGACCCCGAAGCCTGGTGGCAAGCAGCCGGAACTCCGCCGCAGACATGAAGCGGGGCGGTCTTATGGTGCCCGGACAGAAGGCGCAGGACAGATTGCATACGTTCGTTATCTCAACATAGGCTTTTTTCAACATTACAGTCTCCACGGTACATAATAATACGGGCGGCTCAAGACCGCCCGTATTATTATTTCCCCACATCTATAATTGTTTTCATTCTTTTTGGGGCAATCTTCACCACTTTGCGGTCGTAAGTCAGCAGGCCGTTAAGCTCGTCCTCCACATCGCTGAGCTGGGTATATACGGCGGCGGACAGCCCCTGAAGCTTTGCGGGGCCTATCTGCCGCTGGTAAAGCTCCTCCAGAGCCTGCTCCAGCTGCACCGGGGATTCGTAGTTCTTATAGCCGAAGTGCTTCTCCCCGAAGATGTGGCCCGGCACCTGATGGTCGTAGCCCCCGAACTCGCTGAGCAGCACGGCGCGGCCCCGCTTATCGGGCTTGAATCGGTAGGCCCGGAAATACACGTGTTCGCTTTTCACCTGGCCAACCCCCTGGTCGTGCCAGCCGGAAGCGTGGTCAACGGTGCGGCTGCCGTCCAGCGAGCGGACAAGCTCACAGGTCTTGGCCGCGTCAAACTGGCCCCAGCCCTCATTAAAGGGCACCCATAGGGCAATACATGGGCAGTTATACAAGTGCCGGACCATGGCGCCCAGCTCTGACACATACTCCTTGCGCCCCTCGCTGTCGCCCCGGCCGAAGATACGGTAAGCGCCGTCCTTCAGGTGGATGCCGGTGAACAGAGGCAGCGTTACCACCAGAGGGCTGTAGCGGCCGCCGCCGTTTGGCATATCCTGCCACACCAGCATACCCAGCCTGTCGCAGTGGTAATACCAGCGCAGGGGCTCTACCTTGATGTGCTTTCGGAGCATATTGTAGCCCATGGCCTTGGCTGTGGAGATATCATAGACCATGGCCTCGTCGCTGGGGGCGGTATACAGCCCGTCGGGCCAGTAGCCCTGATCCAGCAGGCCGTTGTGGAAGTAGGGCGCGTTATTGAGAAACAGGCGCATACAGCCCTTCTCGTCGGCCTCCACGGAGAATTTGCGCATGGCGAAATAGCTTTGCACCTCGTCCTCGCCGCAGGTCACGGAAAAGCCGTACAGCTTAGGATTCTCCGGGCTCCAGGCCTCAAAGCCCGGCACAGGTATCACCGCAGGCAGCAGATAGCTATGGCCGTTAAAGTGGGCATAGGCAGGCTCGTCGCCCTCCAGCTCCGCCGAGACCTCCACCGTGGCCATGTCGTAGTCCGGCAGGATGCGCAGGCTTTTCACATAGCCTTGAGGCACCGCCTCCAGCCACACCGTCTGCCAGATGCCGCTTTGGGGCGTGTACCAGATGCCGCCCCGCTTGGTCTTTTGCTTGCCCCGGGAATGGCTGCCCCTGTCCGTGTCATCGCTGACCCGCACAAGGATGTCCGCAACGCCTTTGTCGCCCACGGCTTCGGTAATGTCCGCCTCAAAGGGCAGATAACCGCCCACGTGCCGGACAATATGGGCGCCGTTCACCCACACATCCGCCGTCTGGTCCACTGCGCCAAAATGCAGCAGCACACGACGGCCCTTATAATCCTCCGGCAGGGGGCAGCGCCTGTAATACCAGAGAAACCGGCCCGGCTCAAGGGACCTGCCTATGCCGGACAGCTCCGTCTCCGGGGAAAAGGGTACAACTATGCGGCCCTCAAAGCCCTTGGGAAAGTCCTCCGTATCGGTGAAGGCGTAGTCCCAGAGACCATTGAGGCTTTTCCAGCCGCGGCGGGCAAGCTGAGGTCTGGGATATTCCGGCAGCGGGTTTTCAGGATCCAGTTTATCTGTCCACGGAGTCTTCATACTATCAGAACATTCCGCCCAGACCGCCAAGTCCGCCCTGCAGCTTGCTCATGGCCTTGCTGGTCTCGTCGTCGGCCTTCTTGAGCGCGCCGTTTACCGCAGTAAGGATCAGGTCCTGGAGCATTTCCACGTCCTCCGGGTCCACGACCTCCGGGTCAATAACGATGCTCTCGAGCTCTCTTGTACCAAGGGTCGTGGCCTTGACAGCGCCGCCGCCGGAGCTGAACTCAAAACGCGTCGTCTCCAGCTCCTGCTGCATCTTCATGAAGTCCTGCTGCATCTTCTGCGCCTGCTTCATCATGTTCATCTGGTTTCCCCCACCGGGGAAGCCGCCGCGAAATCCGCCTTTTGCCATTGACTCGTCCTCCAATATATAACTATATAAATCTGACTTCCGGATAATCCTTCAAGGAGTCCAGCTCCAGCTGCTGCCGGGGCGCTTCCCTCAGCTCCGCAAGCTGGACCCTGTATTCCCTGCCGGAAAGCTCCCTGGCCGTCTGGGCAAGCTTTGCCTGTACCTCGGGCTTGTTGAAACGCTGGTAGGCAAAGCCGGGTATCACCTCCAGCCGGAGCACACCACCAAGCATTGAGCCGCGAACGTCGTCGGCTTTATCCAGCCACGGTTTCACATCGTCCGACAGCTCCGTTTTCAACCGCTCTCTCAGCTTGGGCCACAGGTCTTCCTCTCCGGCGCTCTCAGCATTAGGCGGCTCGTCGGGGATTCTCGGCCGTTCAAGGAAGCTGTCCTCCGGCTGTTCCTCCCGGAAAAGCTCCGGGTCTATATCAGTTTCGTCCCCATCGTCCAGCTCCGTAAGCACCGGGGCCGACTCCGTGGGCTCGTCCTCCCTGTCATACTCCGGCTCACTGTATCGAGGCTCGGCAGCGACGGAAACGCCTCGTTCGACGGCAGCCTCCAGCCGGGAGATGCGGGCCCGCAGGCTGCTTACGCTGTCGCCCTGACTGTCGGCGCACAGGGAAACGAGGCACAGCTCCGCCGCGGTCTTGGGGTTTTTGGCCTCCCGCATACCGCTGAGGCAGCGCTGCAGCGTCTCCATGGCGGCGACTATCGCCTCGGCAGTCATGCGCGAGGCAATGGCCTTGAGCGCGGCGCCGTCGTAGCTGCCGGAGATAAGACTGGACGCGCCCTTGGGGGCAACCAGCGTCATCAGCACGTCCCTCAGCAGGCCCGAAAGCTCCGACAGCAGACCGGCTGGGTCCTTGCCGTCCATCCACATGGCGTTGAACTGCTCCAGTACCTGGGCGGTTTCGTGCTCCAATACCCGCTCCAGCAGCTGCACCGTGCGGCGGTTACCGGCAAGACCTGTGGCCATATACACCGCGTCCACGTCTATATTGGGGCTGGAGGAGCACTGGTCCAGCAGACTCAGGGCGTCGCGTATGCCGCCCTCGGCAAGCCTGGCGATAAGCTCCGCCGCGTCATGGCTCAGGCTAAAATCCTCTCGGTCTGCCACGTACTCCAGATACTGCGCTATCTCCGGTGCGGCTATCCTTCTGAAGCTGTGCCGCTGGCAGCGGGAAAGTATGGTGGCCGGGACCTTTTGCAGCTCCGTTGTGGCAAGGATGAATATCAGGTGCTCCGGCGGCTCCTCCAATATTTTCAGCAGGGCGTTGAAGGCGGGCATGGAGAGCATATGCACCTCGTCGATGATGTACACCCGCTTCTTCACCGAGGTGGGCGAAAAAACGGCCTCCTCCCGGAGGGCGCGCACATTATCCACGCCGTTATTGGAGGCGGCGTCCAGCTCCACCACGTCCATGATGCTGCCGTCTGAGATGCCGCGGCAGGCCTCGCACACGCCGCAGGGGTTGCCGTCCACCGGGCTCTGGCAGTTGACGGCTTTGGCCAGTATTCTGGCGCAGGTGGTCTTGCCTGTGCCCCTTGTGCCGATAAAAAGATAGGCATGGGAAAGGCGGCCGGTTTTCACTTGGTTTTTCAGGGTCTCGGTGATGTGCTTTTGGCCTATGACCTCGTCAAAGGT
>CAYSFK010000021.1:0-12054 GCA_964430345.1 uncultured Oscillospiraceae bacterium
TTCGGTAAAATTACTGTGAGTCTGCGTCGTTTGCACCACAACAGTTATAGCTTTTTCCCAATACTCCCTGTTTGCGTCCAACCATGCCCCCAGCTCTACCGCGTTTTCAAACACACGGTGTTCTCCGCACCAGCCCCGTATGCCCTCTACCTCCGGATGGCTCTGCATTCCGATGATGATAACGAAACGTCCCTGCTGCGAAGCTCTGTCCACGATGGTATGTATGGCCTTGACCTTGGGGCAGGTGGCATCGGTAACAATGGCCCCGGCCTCCCGCAGTCTGTCATATACGCTGCGGGCCACGCCGTGGGCGCGTATCAGCACCTGCTGCCCCGGCTTGACCTCCTCCGGAGACTCTATCAGTCCCATCCCCTGCGCCCGAAGTCTGCTTACAACGTCCTCATTATGTATCAGCTGCCCCAGGCTCACACAGGAGCCGGCCTCGGCTATAAGCGCCTGAGCCAGCTCTACGGAGCGGCGCACACCGAAGCAGAAGCCGGCGCTCTCCGCCACCTTCAGTTCCCGCATCCGTCTGCCTCCATATCGCGGCTCAGTCTGCGTATCACAAGCTCGCTTAAAATCGCAAGGCTTTCGTCGAAGTCCAGCTCGCTTGTGTCCACCAAAAGCGCGTCCTCCGCCTGTTTCAGCGGTGCCGCGGCCCGGCTGCTGTCCTGGCTGTCCCTGTACCGGATGTCCTCCAGCACCTTTTCATAGTCCGCCGCTATCCCCTTGACCTCCAGCTCCAGCATACGCCGCCGGGCTCTTACCTCCGGGCTGGCTGTGAGGAATATCTTAAGCTCCGCCTCAGGCAGCACCACCGTGCCGATATCCCGGCCGTCCATGATCACGTTATTCTCTCTGGCCATGCGCCGCTGCATCTCCATAAGGTAGTCCCTTACCTCCTGATGGGCGGACACGTCGGAAGCGCATATGGATATCTCCGGCCGACGTATGTCTGCGGACACATCCTCACCGTTCAGGTACATACTCTGCTCCCCGGCGTCGTTATATGCAATGCGTATCTCCAGAGTTTTCAGCAGCTCCATCACAGAGCGCTGGTCCTTTCTGTCCGTACCTCCGCGATAAACTGCCAGCCCCACCGTGCGGTATATAGCGCCGGTGTCCACATAGATAAAGCCGAAGCGCTGCGCCAGCTTTCTTGCCATGCTGCTCTTGCCAGCGCCGGAAGGCCCGTCTATGGCTACAGAAAAGAATCCGTTCATCTCAATGCTCCTCATTTAATACAGAATTTCCCGCAACGTAACCCGTGGCCCAGGCTATTTGCAGATTAAAGCCGCCGGTGTAGCCGTCCAGGTCCAGTACCTCCCCGGCGAAGTAGAGCCCCTTCACAAGTTTTGATTCCATCGTCCTTGGGTTTATTTCCCGGGTATTGACTCCACCGGCAGTTATTATTGCCTCATCTATGGGTCTTGTGCCGGAGACAGGAACCGGAAAAGCCTTAAACAGCCTGACAAGCAGCGCTCTTTGTTCCTTTGTGACGCTGTTTACCTTCTGCTCCGCCGGTATTCCCGACAGCTCCACCAGTACCGGTATCATAGCGTGACCTGCCAGATCGCCCAAGGCGTTTTTAAACTCCTTATTGGAGTATTTCTCGAAGTCCCGCAGTATTCGCTCGTCCAGTTTCTTCTCGTCCAGTCCCGGCTTCAGGTCTATTTCCAGCCGGTAAACACTCGTTCCCATATGTCTCATGTGTGAGCTGGCAGACAGTACTAATGGGCCGCTCACGCCGAAGTGGGTAAACAGTAGTTCACCTAGCTCCTTAAATACCAGTTTTTCGTTCTCATAGGCCTGAAGTGTGACGTTTCTCAGGGAAAAGCCCTGCATCTGACCGCAGTAGGCAGCGTCGCTCTCCAACGGTACCAGTGATGGCCGAAGCTCTGTGACGCTGTGGCCCAGCTGGGACGCAAATCGATACCCGTCTCCGTCGGAGCCGGTCAGCGGATAGGAAAGTCCCCCGGTGCATATGACTGCGGCATTGCATTTAATTAGCCCCTGCTCCGTTTCGACTGCGGAGACAGCGCCGCCCTCTGTACATATGACCTTTGCTTTGGTCCTCAGCACCTGTACGCCATGCTTGGAGCAAAGTCCCGACAGCAGCTCCGCCACATCGTTTGCGTTGTCCGACACGGGAAACACCCGGTTGCCGCGCTCAGTTTTCAGCGGCAGGCCTCGACTCTGAAAGAAGTTTTTAGCGTCCTCCGGGGAGAAACGGCTCAGCGCGCTATAGAGAAAGCGTCCGTCGCCGGGGATGTTGGCCATGAACTCCTTAACGCCGCAGTCGTTGGTCAGGTTGCAGCGCCCCTTGCCTGTAATCCTCAGCTTTCTGCCCAGCGTACGGTTGGGCTCCAGCACTGTCACTTTCAGGCCTCTTTCGGCGGCGGTGCAGGCGCACATCAGCCCGGAGGCTCCGCCGCCTATGACCACAAGCTCAGTTTTCCTCGTATTCATAGGCCATATACTCCCTGCGTCGATCTTCTATATCTTTAAGCTCCTGCTCCAGAGAAAGGCCCAGCTCCTTCTGCAAAGCCATGACGATAGCCCGTATCAGAGCCAGTACACCGCCGCTGCCTCCCGCAAACAGCCGGTGGTCGGCCAGCTTGTTCCCCGCCGCCAGCTCCTCGTCGCATATCAGCAATGTGGCCGCGCCTCTGTCCCTGGCATAGCGCAGAGCTGACAGCCGTCTGCCGTACATGGCGGAGCTTATGGAGATATACAGGTCTCCCTCTCCAAGTCCGTGCAGCTCCGCGCCGTTGCGTACGCAGAATGTGCTGAGTCCCAACGCCGACAGACACAGCGACATATGCAGCGCAAGCCCCGCCAGAGCGCCCATGCCCTGTATGTATATCCTGTTAGCCGCGGTCATAGCCCGTACCGCCGCCTCAATACCCCGGCCGTTCTGTTGGCAGAGAATAGAGCGGACGCTGAGTGTCTCTCCTGCCGCAGCCTCCTGTAAAAGCTCCTCCGCACCGCCGCTCTCCTGCTCCATGACGGAGAGCCTGCTGCGTATCACCTGCTGCATGGCCCGGCGCAGCTCGGAATAGCCCTCAAAGCCAAGCTGGCGGGCGAAGCGAACCACCGATGATTCGCTGACCCCGGCGGCAGCCGCCAGCATATCCGCCGTGAGGAAGGCCGCTCTGTCGCAGTTGTCGCATATATATTGGGCCAGCTTTTTCTGCCGCTTGGAGTATTCTGGCAGCCCAGCCGACAGTGTAAGCAGCAGTTCTTCCTTTTCCATCGCTTATCTCCGAAGCGCCGCAAGCTCCGCCGAAGTGAGCCTGCGCCACTTTCCGCTTTTCAGCTCGCCCAAAAGCACACCGCCCTCGGCTATCCTCTTGAGTCTGGTCACCCTCAGTCCGGCCTGCTCGCACATTTTTCGTATCTGCCGGTTTCTGCCCTCGTGGATGCTTATGTCCAGTGTGGCACCTGTCTCCGTTTTCTTCAATACACTGACTCCGGCGGCGGCGGTGGTGTAGCCGTCAATAAGCATTGGCCCGCGCATCAGCTCTGCGGCGGCATCCACGTCTCCGCCTGTGACCCAGGTGCGGTATACCTTGACAATGTTGTGGGAGGGATGCATCATCTGATTTGCGAAATCCCCGTCGTTGGTCATCAGTAGCAGCCCCTCGGAATTCAGGTCCAGCCGCCCCACGGGATAGACCCGCACAGGCAGCTCCTTTACCAGCTCCGTCACATCCTTGCGGCCCAGCTCGTCACTCATAGTAGTCACATAGCCCTTTGGCTTATTTAGCATTATGTACAGCTTCTCCCCGGCGGAAGGCAGGAGCCTGCCGTCCACCAGTATCTCGTCAAGCTCCGGGTTGGCCTTGTCGCCCAGCTTCGCGGTGACGCCGTTAACGCTGACCTTTCCCGCGGCTATGAGCTCCTCGGCTCCCCTACGGGAGCTGAGCCCCGCCCCGGAAATAAGCTTTTGCAGTCTTTCTGTCATTAAAGTTTCTCCAATACCGTTTTGCCGCAGAGCTGTGCCGGCTCCACATCCGCGGAGTATACCAGCTCGCAGCTCATAACCGGCTCACCGTTTATTATAACCCATATATTGCCCGCTGTCTCCCCTAAATTGATGGGAGCGAAAACAAATTGCGGCATCTCTGCCCGAAGCTCTACCTCTGCCGACTTGGGCAAAAACAAATCCAGCGTCTCCGCCGGCTCCACACCTACAGTTTCGGCGGAGCCGGATATCACCGGCACGTCGAAGCGCAGCTTGTCCGTGAGCCGCCGCAGTGAGTATCGGGAGAAGGCCCAGTCGTACAGCGCCAGCTGGTCGTTCCAGTCGTCCGGAGCCGAGAGCGTCACGCAGATGAAGCGGGTGCCCTCCCTCTCGCAGCAGGACACAAGGCAGCGTCCGGCGGCCATGGTGTAGCCGGTCTTTCCCGCGATGCAGCCCGTACAGATGTCCAGCAGCCGGTTGTGATTGACAAGCTGCTCGTCCCCCACCGCGGCGCTTCTGGTGCCGCAAAGTGTACGAAATTCCCGGTTGTCCATACAGGCGGCCATGAGCTTTGCCATGTCCCTGGCCGTGGAATAGTGGCCCTTGTCGTCCAGGCCGTGGGGATTTGCGAAGCGGCTGTCCCTCATACCCAGTGCGGTCGCCTTCTTATTCATAAGACTGACGAAGGACCTCTGGCTGCCCGCAGTATAACCTGCCAGAGCCGTGGCGGCGTCGTTTCCGGAGGCCAGCAGCAGGCCCAGCAGCAGCTCACGCACACTCAGCCGCTGACCCTGTCTGAGATACATACTGGAGCCCTCAATGTTGCAGTACTCCGGCTTTATCTCCACGGCGTCCTCCAGGTCTGCGTTTTCCAGCGCCACCAACGCAGTCATCAGCTTGGTCGTGCTGGCAATAAGCGCCCGCTTATCGGCGTTTTTGGCGTAGACTATCTGACCGTCCTCATGCATCACCACGGCGCAGTCCGCGCTGATCTTGGGGCTGTCCCCCGGCGCGGCCCCCGGCGACAGCGCCATGAAAAGGGCCGTGGCCAGCACCGCCGCTATCTTTTCCCTAATAATAAGCACCACCCCTTTTATCTTTGGGCAGTGCTTATTATTAGCAGTTATGATGATTTGATACTATTTCTTCTGCTTTGCTATAAAGGCGTCCACTCTGTCCATCACCTGTGGCACCAGGTCAATTATCCTGTCCACAGTATTGCTGGCAGGCGGCGTGACGTTCACCATTCTGATCGTGCCCTCTTTGATAACCAAAAAGCCGATGGGGTCGATCTTCACGCCGGTGGCATTGCCGCCGCCGTAGGGTCTGGCGTCTCCGGCCTTCTTTGCGAACTCAACTCCGCCGCCGCCGAAGGCCACGCTTATTTTGGAGATAGGGACCAGCGTTATCCCGTCTGGGGTGTAAATAGGGTCGCCGACAACGGTATCCACCTTGAGAATGTTTTTCACACTCTCCATAGTGTTGCTCATAAGTTCGCCGATTGGGTTGTTATCCATTTGTGTCCATCCTTTCCTCTGCCTGTATATTTTCTGTATTATTCTCTGCCGCAGCGCCGCTGTTTTGACTGTTCTCCGGCGGGAGCGCGGCTTCCTCCCCATTGCCGGTCTTTCTATTTCTGATTCTCTCCCTCAGTAGCCTTACCTTATTCTTGATCAGTATGCCCAGCGCGCCGAAGGCGATGGCAAATACCATCCTGAGCACCTGTCCCGGCCTTATGGTAAGACATATGCCGAAGTCCAGCTCCATGCTGTCCTTGGTGAAATCCACATCCGTCCACACGTCGCTGCTTTTGACGATAAACTTCTTCCTGCAGACCGGCGCCAGCGCGGACATGGCGGCGTTGACATAGTTGTAGGTCACGGCGGTGTCGTAAGGGTCACGGCCCGCTGCGGTGTAGTGGAGCAGGAATCTGTCCACTGTCACCTTGCCGAAGCGCCCGAAGCCTCGGAGCACAGCCTTCACCAGCTGGAACAGCTCCTCCTTGGTGAAATCAAAGCTGGGCTTCTTCTTTGGCTTTTTAGGTTTTTCAGGCTTGGGCTCCTTGGGTTTTTTGGGCTTTTTCTCCTTTGGCGGCTTTGTTTCGTCCACCGGCTTTTTCGGGTAGAGCTGAAGCAGAATACCGGCGGCCTTGGCCGACACGTGCAGCTCTCCCCCCTCGTAGCCCACGTCGGCGCCCACCGGGACGACGCAGATAAATACGATTATAGCCACGAACACGCCAAGGATAATTAATCCGACCAATTACCTCACTCCTTGCCAGCTTCTCCGGTCACTTCGCTAAAGCTGATTTGATTGTCTTCTGCGCTGTTTTGCAGCTTGTCAATGGCGCTTTGAAGCTTTTCCATGCCCTCGCTTCCGGTCACCTCCGGCAGCGGCGGCAGCTCCTCCAGACAGCTTATCCCCATAGTCCTGAGAAATACATCCGTCGTCCTGAAAACAGCCGGCCTGCCGGGTACCTCAAGCCGTCCGCACTCCTCTATAAGTCCCCTCTCGGCCAGAACTCCTACGGTGTAGGAGCTGTCCACGCCTCTGACCTGCTCCACGTACGCTCTGGTCACAGGCTGGAAATACGCCACTATAGCCAGAGTCTCCAGGGCAGGCTGGCTCAGCGCGGGCGGGCGTCTCTGCTCCAGGGTCTTGGTAATAAAGGGCGCGTATTCCGGCGCCGAGCACATCTGCAGCCTGTCCCCCAGCCGGAGCACGCGAATGCCCCTATCGCCGGCAACACAGCTGTCCTGAAGCTCACGGGCGCAGCGCTCTATCTCGTCCTCGCCCACGCCCAGCACCAGCGACAGCCTGGCTATTGGAACGCTCTCTCCTGCGGCAAACAGTATCGCCTCAATTGCAGACAGTATATCAGTCATTCTTCACTCAACAATCTTTTCAAGTATCTCGTCAATATCCCCGCCGGAGAACTCCAGCATATAGCTCTCCCCGTCATTGGTGATAAGAACGCTTCCGAAGCTGCACAGCTCCAGTACCGACACGAAAGTGGCCACCACCTCGGATCTGGTGCTGCATTGGGCGTACAGCTCCCGCAGGCTGGTCCTGCCCTCTTTGAGCCTCCTTATTATCTGGACGCTCTTGTCCCGGACACTGTACACTATGCGTTTCGGCAAAGCCTGACTGATGTCCGGCTCCGGCGTCCTGGCGCCTCTGTTATACATCTCATACAGAGCCCGCAACAGTTCCACCGGCTCATGCCTGTAGGCATACTCCCCGGCGCTTTTGGGCAGCGGCTCCGGCGGCTTCGGGATGTACAGCATACCCTGCTCCCCGGCGCTTCTCAGCTGAGGCAGCACCGTCTGCACCGCGGTAAACACGTCTTTGGCCTTAAGCTGCTCCAGCGAAGCCATCAGCAGCTCCAGCTCCGACACCTCCCCGTCCCCTGACAGCAGAGTGCGGGTCTTGATGTACAACAGTTGGGAGGCCATCTGCACGAATTCGCTGGCTATCTCCAGATCCATGCTCTGCATCTGGGCCAGATACGCCAGGTACTGCTCCAGTATATCGGATATCCTGATATCGCGTATCTCTATCTTATTCTTGGACAGCAGCATGAGAATAAGGCTGAGCGGCCCTTCAAAGTCCTGAGTCTCGTCCTTATCTCTTACCACGCCCTCCAGATAAAAGCTGGGATTGTCCACTAAGCAGGCGTTCCTTTCCTTTGGACGTCATCGGTAGAAAACATAATAGACCCCGTCGCAGGCCCATTGGCCAAGGGGCATCAAATGCTCAAACACGAAGTTTATGGCCAGCGTCAGGGGCTTGCCTAAAACGCCGGTGGCCACCAGCGCTATCATAACTATCATGCCGTATTTCTCGTATCGCATGAGCTTGTAGTAGCTCTCGTCGCTGATAAGGGAAAACAGCACCTTAGAGCCGTCCAGCGGCGGTACGGGCAGCAGGTTGAATATAGCCAGACCCAAGCTGAGATAGGCCGTAAGCTCCAGCATCTGCAGTATATATCCGCCCACATTGCCGCCGCCCATACCCAGAGGGATGTACAGCAGCCCGTACAGCAGGATAAACACCACAGCGATAAGTATATTGCTTAAGGGCCCCGCCAGAGCCGTCAGCGCCATACCCCGCTTGGGGTCTTTAAAGTTATACATATTCACCGGCACCGGCTTTGCCCAGCCCACATGAAACACCAGCATCATCAAAAGCCCCATAATATCCAGATGCTTCAGCGGGTTCAGGCTCAGGCGGCCCATGCGCTTGGCAGTGTTATCCCCCAGCCTGTAGGCCACGAAGCCGTGGCTCAGCTCATGGAGAGTAATGCATATCAGCGCCGGGATAAGGCCTGTAACGATGCTGAGAATATAGGAGAAATCGAAGCCCTCCCACAGGGATCGTATAGCGCTTATCTCCTCACCCCCAACATATCAGTATATTAACAAATAACGCCACAAAATACAAGGGCGGCTTAGCAATATTATCCCAGCTTTTTAAGCTCCGCCAGCAGCGCATCCCTGCCCTGCCCCTTTTCCGCGGAAAAGGGTATGAGCACCGTGTCGTCAGCCAGCTTAAGAGTCTCCCGTATCAGGGCAAGGCTTGGCTCTATCTCGCTCTTCTTCAGCTTGTCCAGCTTGTTTGCCACCACGGTCAGAGCACAGCCCGAGTCTTGAAACCATCGGGCCATGGTCACATCGTCGGCGGTGGGCTTGTGGCGGGCGTCCACTATCATCACGCCCAGCGAAAACAGCCCCGGCTCTGCGAAAAAATCCTCCATCAGCCTGCCCCAGCGCTCCTTCTCGCTCTGAGACACCTTGGCGTAGCCGTAGCCCGGCAGGTCAATAAGGTACAGCTTCTCGTCAATGAGAAAGTAATTGACGTGTACGGTCTTTCCCGGCGCCGCGCCCACTCTGGCAAAGTTCTTTCTGTTCAGCAGCCGGTTTATGACCGAGGACTTGCCCACGTTGGACTTGCCCGCGAAAGCCACCGCGGGCAGGGAGCTGTGTATGAACTGAGCCGGGCTGGCCGCCGATTTGACGAACTCGGCCCGGTTTATATTAATTGCGGACATTGCTCACCTACTGTCTTATCTTCATCAGCTCGCCCTTCTGGGGCGCGCAGGGTACCCGAAGTATATCCCTGTCCATATCGGCGGCAAGCACCGTAGAAAGGATATTGTCTATATGGTCTGTGGCAACGAACCTGAGCTGGCGGCGCACGGTTTGGTCAATATTCTCCAAATCGGGCTCGTTGGCGGCGGGTATTATAACGGTCTTTATTCCGGCTCTCAGCGCCGCCATGGTTTTCTCCCTCAGCCCGCCTATGGGCAGCACTCTGCCTCTGAGGGTAATCTCCCCTGTCATGGCCACGTCGTGGCGCACAGGCGTACCGCTGAGGGCGGAGATGAGCGCCACTGTCATGGTTATTCCGGCAGAGGGCCCGTCCTTGGGTATGGCGCCCTCGGGAAAATGTATGTGGATATCCTTGGTCTTGTGAAAATCCGGGTCAATGTACAGTATGCTCGCCCTGCTCCTGATATATGTCAGCGCCGCCTTGGCGGACTCCTTCATTACCTCGCCCAGGTTTCCTGTAAGCTCCAGCTTCCCGGTGCCATCCACCACTGAGACCTCCACATCCAGCACCTCGCCGCCTACTGACGTATAGGCAAGACCGCGCACAAGTCCTATCTCGTCCCTGCTGCGTGTCTCGTCGAGCTTAAACTTGGCAGGGCCAACAAGCTCCTGCAGCTCTCCGTCCCGGAGTCTGACGCTTTTGAACTTGCCCTCGGCAATGCCTACGGCGGTCTTTCTGCACACCTCCGCAAGCTCCCGCTCCAGCAGGCGTACGCCGGATTCTCTGGTGTAGCAGCGGATCAGCTCCCGTATGGCGTCGTCCTCCACCTTGAGCTGGGCCGCCTTCAGGCCGTGCTTTTTTCTCTGTTTGGGCAAAAGATGGCTCTTTGCTATCTGCAGCTTTTCCTCGTCTGTGTAGCTTGAGAGCTCTATGACCTCCATCCTGTCCAGCAGCGCTCTGGGTATGGTGTCGGTGGTATTGGCCGTGGTTATGAAAAACACCTCAGACAGGTCAAAGGGCAGCTCCAGATAGTTGTCTCTGAAGGTGCTGTTCTGTTCGCCGTCCAGCGCCTCCAACAAGGCCGCAGCCGGGTCGCCCCGAAAATCGGAGCCAAGCTTGTCTATCTCGTCGAGAACCATCAGCGGGTTTCTGGTACCGGCCTGAATAACGCCGCTGATTATCCGTCCGGGCATGGAGCCTATGTAGGTGCGCCGGTGTCCCCGTATCTCCGCCTCGTCATGGACGCCGCCCAGAGATATGCGCACCAGCTTTCTGTTGGTGGCTCTTGCGATACTCTGAGCCACGCTGGTCTTGCCTGTGCCGGGAGGGCCCACGAAGCAGAGCAGTCCGCCCTTTATATTGCCACTCAGTTGCTTTACAGCCAGGTACTCCAGCACCCGTTCCTTGACCTTCTCAAGACCGAAGTGGTCCTCATCCAGCATTTTTCGCGCTTTGGCAATGTTGACGGTCTCATGGCTGCGCTTATCCCAGGGTATCTCCAGACAGGTGTCCAGATAGCCCTGCAGTACGGCGGATTCCGCGGTTCCAAAGGGCTGCTTTGAAAGACGCTCGGCCTCCTTCAAAAGCTTTGCCATCACCTCGTCGTCCACAGGCAGCTTTAATATCCGCTCCCTGTACGCGTCGTCGTCGGCGCCGTCGCCCAGCTCCGCCTGGATTATCTTCATTTCTTCTCTCAGGTAGTACTCCCGCTGGTTGCGGCTGACCGACTGCTGGGTAGCGTCGCTCAGCTCCTTTTCCACGCACAGTATGCCTAACTCGTTGTCCAGAAGCTTTGTTATCAGGTTCAGACGCTTGGTGGGGCTCAGCTCCTCCAGTATGCGCTGCCTGTCCTCCGGGCTGAAGCGCACGTTCTGCGCGATGTAATATGACACATAGGAGGCGTCACGGTTGACCAGCAGATTCAGCATCTGCTCGTTTGCGGTATCCGGAGTATAGCTGATATATTCCTGAAATAGGCTTATGCAGCTGCGGATCAGCGCCTCCCGTTTTACGGAGGCGACCCGCTCCGGCTTGTCGGGCAGGCGGAGTATACCGGCGGTCAGCATATTTTCCTCTGTGTGTATCTCGCAGGCCCGGGCCCTGTAAAGCCCCTCCACCATGACCCGGCTCCTGTAGCCTCTCGGCAAAAGCAGGTGCTGGCGTATGCGGCAGACCGTACCCACCGGGTAAACGTCGCCGTCCTCGGGGATATCCGTGCTCAGATCCTTCTGAGCCGTGAGAAATATCAGCTGATCCGTTTTCAGCGCCGTATGCAGGGCCTCAAGGGAGGCGCTGCGCTCCGCCTCAAAGGTGAGCAGCATACCGGGGAATACGTGCAGCCCTCGCAAAGGCAGCAGAGGTATCATCCTCAGCTCCTGGTTATTCATTTCGTCTTGCATTGCTGTCTCCCTTCCGGAGTCTGGTGCTCCTTGTCATTGGTTGATGTGCAGTACCTCCGGGCTGGTGCCGTCCAGAACGCACTGGCGGTTAACGACCACCCTGTTCACAGTGGGGTCGGAGGGTGTGGTATACATTATCTCGGTCATGACCCCCTCCATAACGCTGCGCAGGCCTCTGGCGCCTATCTTCATCTCAATGGCTTTATCGGCAATGGCCTCCAGCGCCTCGGGCTGGAACTCCAGCTCCACCCCGTCGTAGGACATGAGTGCCTTATACTGCTTTGCCATGGAGTTTTTTGGCTCCGTCAGTATGCGTACAAGGTCGTCCCGCTTGAGGCTGTCCAGCGTGGCTATCACCGGCAGCCGTCCGATAAGCTCAGGGATAAGGCCGAACTGCAGCAGGTCATGCTGCTGTACGTTCTTCATTATCTCCCCCACATCTCTTTCAAGGCTGCTGGTAATATCCGCGCCAAAGCCCATTGTTTTCCTGTTGGTGCGCTTCTCGATTATCTTGTCCAGCCCGTCGAAAGCGCCGCCGCAGATAAACAGGATGTTGGTGGTGTCCACATGGATAAACTCCTGGTGCGGATGCTTGCGCCCGCCCTGAGGCGGGACGTTTGCCACAGTGCCCTCCAG
>CAYSFK010000021.1:12064-25324 GCA_964430345.1 uncultured Oscillospiraceae bacterium
AGCAGCTTCAGCAGCGCCTGCTGCACACCCTCGCCGGACACATCTCTTGTTATGGAGGTATTCTCGCTCTTTCTGGCTATCTTGTCTATCTCGTCGATGTAGATAATGCCCCGCTGGGCCCGCTCCACGTCGAAGTCCGCCGCCTGCAAGAGCTTCAGTATGACGTTCTCCACGTCCTCGCCCACATAGCCCGCCTCGGTGAGCGTGGTGGCGTCGGCGATAGCGAAGGGAACGTCCAGCATTTTAGCCATGGTCTGGGCAAAGAGGGTCTTGCCGCTGCCGGTGGGGCCTATGAGCAGGATGTTGCTCTTTTGCAGCTCCACCTCGTCGCCGCCGGAATGGAGTATACGCTTATAGTGGTTGTACACGGCCACGGACAGGGCGATCTTCGCCCGCTCCTGACCGATGACATACTGGTCCAGATTGGCCCGTATCTGCATGGGCTTCGGCAGCTTCTCCAATACCAGCGGCAGCCCGTCATAGCCTGCAGCGGCGGGGGGCACGGTACCCTCCTCGATAATACTGGAGCACATACGCACACAGTCGTCGCAGATATAACAGCTGTTGCCGGCTATCATCCTGTCCACCAGTGACTGCGGCTTCCCGCAGAACGAACATCTTATGCTTCTTCTGTCCTCATTCTTTGCCATAGCTTTTCCCCTTACCCTTTTGCACCCATAGGTTAAAACTATTGGGGAACTAAAGTTCCCCAATAAAAGTATATCAGCGCTTATAGATTACCTTGTCGATAAGCCCGTAATCCCGGGCCTCCTCTGCCGACATGAAGTGGTCCCGCTCGCAGTCCCGCTCGATTACCTCGATGGGCTTGCCGGTGTTGTCCGCCAGTATGGCGTTGAGCTTTTTCTTTATCTTCAGTATCTGCTCGGCCTGTATCTGGATATCGGTACACTGTCCCTGGCTGCCGCCGGAGGGCTGGTGTATCATTATCTCGGCGTTAGGCAGGGCGATGCGCTTGCCCTTTGCCCCGGAGGACAGAAGGAAGGCTCCCATGGACGCCGCCATACCTATGCAGATGGTGGACACGTCGGGCTTTATATACTGCATGGTGTCGTATATGGCCAGACCCGAGGTAACGCTGCCGCCGGGGCTGTTGATATAAAACTGTATGTCCTTGTCCGGATCCTGGGCCTCAAGATACAGGAGCTGGGCCACGATGAGGCTGGCGGTAACGTCGTTTACCTCCTCGGACAGCATCACTATCCTGTCGTTGAGCAGCCGGGAGAAGATATCGTAGGAGCGCTCACCGCGGCTGGTCTGTTCTACAACATATGGTACTAAACTCATTAATATTAACCCTCCTTGATAAAATCAGTATCCAAGAGAGCATAGCCCTAATCTCTCGGAATTATTCAGGCTTTTCCTCAGCGGGAGCGGCCTCCTCGGCGGGCTTTGCGGCCTTCTTGGCTCTGGGCTTTTTGGCCTTGGGCTCCGCGGGCTTATCTTCCTTTTCGGAGGCCTTCTCGCCCTCGCCCACGACGGCGCTGTCCATGATTATGGCGGTGGCCTTTTCCTTCTTCTGCTCCATGGCGATAAAGTCCTTGCCGAAGTACTGGCTCAGCTCCTCGGGAGTGCTGCCGATGTTCTCCGCCACCTTCTTGATATACTCGTCGCACTCCTCGTCGGTGGGCTCAAGCTTCTCCGCCTCTGCCACGGCCGCCAGCAGCAGCTCGCTCTTCACCTGGAACTCGGCGGCGGGACGGATGTTGTTGGCCAGCACGTTCTCGTCGATGCCCAGCATCTCGAACAGCTTCTCCAGGGGGGTGTTCCTGTCGCTCATGCCGAAGTTTGCGGCGTAGTTGCGGACGATCTCCTCCACCTTGCCGTTTATCATCACGTCGGGTATCTCCACGGTCATGTTGTCGCAGGCGGCCTTCATTATCTCGGTGCGGAACTTGCCCTCGGCCTGCTCCTCGCTGCGCTTCTCGGCCTTGGCCCGGAGGTCTGCCTTATACTCGTCCAAAGTGTCGAACTCCGACACGTCCTTGGCAAACTCGTCGTCCAGCTCCGGCAGCTCGGAATAACTCAGTGAATTAAGTCTGACCTTGAATATAACGTCCTTGCCGGCCAGATGCTCGGCATACTGCTCGGGGAAGGTAATGTTAAGCTCCTTCTCCTCGCCAATGCTCATACCCACTACCTGATCCTCAAAGCCGGGCACGAAGGAATTGGAGCCCAGCTCCAGGGAATAGTCCTCGGCCTTGCCGCCGTCGAAGCGCTCGCCGTCCAGATAGCCGTCAAAGTCTATCACGGCGGTGTCACCCAGCTTGGCGGGGCGGTCGTCCACATCGATGATACGGGCGTTCTGCTTGCGGGCGCCCTCTATCTCCGCGTCAATATCCGCGTCGGATACGGCAGCCACGTCCTTGGCAGCGCTGAGGCCCTTGTACTGGCCCAGAGTCACCTCGGGGTATAGAGATACGCCGAAGGTGTACAGCACTGTCCGCTGGTCGGTGATCTCCACATTCACTATGGAGGGGTCGCCTACCATCTTGAAGTCCACGTCCTTGATGCCGAACTCGAAGCACTTGGGAGCCAGCTCGTCCATGGCGTCCTGATAAAAGACCTCGGGGCCGTACATTCCCTCGACCACTGACCGGGGGGCCTTGCCCTTGCGGAAGCCGGGTATATTTATAGAAGACCTGTTCTTAAGGTAAGCGCCGTTTACAGCGGCCTCGAATTCCGCCGCGTCGGTCTCCACCTGAAAGGTCGCGGTATTCTTTTCTTTCTTCTCGATGTTCTTGACAATCATGCTGTCTTCCTCCTAATAATGTGTCTACACGCACTTGGTTATGATAACAGATTCTCTCAGTAAAATCAATGACAAATTCACTTTATCCGGCCATATTTCGGCTAATAGGGCAGCAATACGGGAGCAAACTCCACAAAGTCCGCCGAGACCAGTCTGTACTCCGTGCCGTCCAGCCATCCGTTCACCGCAGCGGTGCAGCCCTTGCCGTGGATATGCCCGTAGCAGCAGAGTCTTACCCCGTACTGCCTGAACAGCTCCAGTATCTCACCGCAGCGGTAGTGCTGGTATACCGGCGGATAGTGGAGAAAGACCAGCTTCCTTCTGTCTCCTGCCGCCTTAAGAGACGCCTCAAGCCGCATCAGCTCTCTGCGCATTATCTTTTTGTCGTGCTCTGCGCCCTTTTCTTCCTCGTAAAACCAGCCTCTTGTGCCGCATATGGCGTAGTCCCCGTACTCAAAGCAGTTGTTGTACAGTATATCTATGGAGTCGATACCGTTTTCCGCGAAGAAGCCCCGAGCCTTGGCGGCGGTGCTCCACCAGAAGTCGTGGTTGCCCTTGAGGATTATCTTTCTTCCGGGCAGCCGGTGGATAAACAGGAAGTCCTCCCGAGTATCCTCAAGGCCCATGCCCCAGCTCAGGTCGCCGCATATCACCGTGGTGTCGCCGTCGCCCACTTTTTCAAAGCCGCGCACAAGCTTTTCCTCGTGCCGTTCCCAATTGTCCCCGAAGATGCCCATGGGCTTTGCTCCGCCCAGAGACAGATGCAG
Organism: uncultured Oscillospiraceae bacterium; assembly: GCA_964430345.1. Lineage (GTDB taxonomy): Bacteria > Bacillota > Clostridia > Oscillospirales > Oscillospiraceae > Limivicinus. The sequence goes on from CAYSFK010000021.1 coordinate 15,602, forward strand.
GTCGCCAATAGCGTACAGCGCCATACGGAAACTCCTTTTGAATAAAATAAACAGACCCCGCAGATACTATCTCCGACTACAATATTGGAGGTACAGACAATGAGTGAAAAGAAACGCAGCCAGAACGACCCCGGCGTAGCCTGCGACGTCAGCGGCTGCAAATACAACACCGCGGACTGCCACTGCTGCGCGTCGAAGATAAGTGTGCAGAATGAACGGGCCGCCACCAAGGGCGAGACCTACTGCTCCACCTTCTGCCCCAGAGGCACCTGCTGAAGCCGCCCCCTCTCGGGGCTACATATCAGCTGAAAGCGTCCTCTATATGGTTTATCCTTGGCAAAAGGCAGCTTCTTCCCTGGGGCGCGTATACCTCCAGCACGTCGAAGCGGGGCTGCAGCTCGCAGCCTCGCTGTTGGAGCCACAGCATGGCCGTCTCGATTATTCGCCGCTGCTTTGCGGGGGTGACGAACTCCCTTGCCTCGGCAAAGTCCGCGTTTTTTCTCAGCTTCACCTCGGCAAAGACAATGAAGCCCCGCCCTCTGGCGATAATATCTATCTCGCCCCGGCGGCAGCTATAGTTCCTCTCCAAAATGCTGTAGCCCCTGCGTCGGAGGTAGGCCGCCGCCTGCTCCTCGCCCCAGAGGCCCAGGGCCTTTGCGTCCGTCAATGCATCTTCCTCAAAAAGCTCGGCCTGTGCGCCTCACAGGGGCCGTATTCCCTCAGGGCCGCGTAGTGCAGGGCGGTGCCGTAGCCCTTGTGCTTTTCAAAGCCGTACATAGGGTACTGCTCCGCCAGCTGAAGCATATACCTGTCCCTTGTCACCTTCGCCAGTATGGACGCCGCCGCGATATCCGCGCAGCTTGAGTCGCCCTTGACAACGCAGCGGCAGGGCGCGTCTATCCCATCGCAGCGGTTGCCGTCGATAAGGGCCAGCTCCGGCGTCGGCGTCAGCTGCGCCACGGCCCGGTTCATGGCCAGATAGGTGGCGTTGAGGATGTTCAGGCTCTCTATCTCCTCCACCGACGCGAAGGCTATACCGAAGGAAAGGGCGGAGCCGGTAATAATACCGTACAGCTCCTCCCGTTTCTTTTCCGTCAGCTTCTTGGAGTCGTTGAGCCCCGGTATCATAAGCCCTCTGGGCAGAGTGACAGCCGCGGCGCATACCGGCCCCGCCAGCGGGCCCCGACCAGCCTCGTCCACGCCGCAGACCACGGTGAAGCCATCGTCGTATATCCGGTTTTCCAACAGCCACAGCTCAGTCATTCGGTGTCTCCAGCGTGATGCGTCCCAGCTTTCCCTCGTGATACTCGCCCAGCAGGGTGTTCGCCATCCGCTCTATATCGTATTCGCCTCTGGATATCAGAAATCCCCGCTTTTTTGCCGCCTGCTCCAGCAGCTCAAAGCCATTGTTATCAGCCTGGGGCTTGAACTTATATCTCTCCTCCAGAGCCTCCGGGTACAGCGTCCTCAGCCTCAGCATAAAGTTCGCGCCCAGCGTCTCCTTATCCAATACGTCGGCCTTGATGGCGTTGGTAATGGCCAGCAGCTCCCCGACCTCCTGACTGTCGAACTTGGGCCAGAGTATGCCCGGCGTGTCCAGCAGCTCCAGGCCGGAGTCTATGCTTATCCACTGCTTGCCTCGGGTAACGCCGGGCTTATCCCCGGCGACGGCGGCCTTGCGTCCGGCCACCTTATTGATAAAGGTGGACTTGCCCACATTGGGTATGCCCAGTATCATGACCCTCAGCTTCCTGCCGACCTGCCCCTTGGCCTCGTATTCTCTCAGCCTGTCCGCCAGCAGCCGCCTGACCGCCGGGGCAAAGCCGTTTACACCCCTGCCGCTTTTGGCGTCGGTGAGCAGCACGGACAGACCTTTTGCCTCATAGTGCTTTTTCCAGCTCTCCGTGGCTGCCGGGTCCGCCAGGTCGCAGCGGTTGAGAATAAGCAGCCTGGGCTTGTCCCCGGCCAGAGTATCGATGTCCGGGTTGCGGCTGGCTCTGGGTATGCGGGCGTCCAGCAGCTCGCACACCGCGTCCACCATTTTCAGGTTCTCCTCTATCATGCGCTGGGCCTTGGTCATGTGTCCGGGGAACCACTGGATATTCATTTTTTCAAAGCCGTTGTAATCAGTCACTTTATGGCCCTAACCTCTGTCAGCGGGTATATCACATAATATGCCCTGCCCAGAATAAGTCTGGTGTCCAGCATATCTATTTCCTTCTTCCGGCTGTCGGTGGAGGCGTTGCGGTTGTCGCCCATAACGAATACCGAGCCCTCGGGTACCTCCTTGGGGCCGATAAAGTCCAGCTTGTTGTGGGTGGCCTCAAGGATATAGTCCTCCTCGATAGGCTGCCCATCCACATAGACTATGCCCTTGTCGAAGTCTATGTTTATCTCCTGCCCGCCCACGGCTATCACCCGCTTCACCAGCGCCCTGTCCGGGTCGTAGCTGTCCTTCTTGAACACCACCACATCCCCAACCTTGGGCTCATACAGCAGCCCCGATACCAGCATCTTGTCGCTGTTGTTCAGGGTCGGGTTCATGGAGGTACCTATGACCTCAATCACCCGTACGAAAAAGGCGAAAAGGATAACGCATATCATCAGCGCCGCAATAAGGCACTGAATCCAGTCGTACATATCTCTGCCCGACCGCTCCTCCGGCGTAAGCTCCGGCTCCGCCGCCTTCACCGGCTTCTTTGCTTTCTTTGCCATGGCTGTCTCCGTTTTCATAAAGATTCATTATATTATACACCCTAAGCTGCGAATGAGGCAACAGTTTTTATGAGCGCCCCCTATCTTGTCAAGCCGGTGGAATGTGTGTTATATTGTTTCAAAGCGGGAAAGCGAAAGGAAAGGCCATAAACATGAAGCTGAGCATCATCATCCCCGTGTACAATACCCGGGAGTATCTGGGCAAATGTCTGGACTCCGTTATATATCCGGGGCTTTCGGACTATGAGATAATCGTGGTCAACGACGGCTCCACAGACGACAGCGCGGATATAGCCTCGGACTACGCCGCCCGCTTTCCGAGTATGCTTCGGTTAATAACCACGGAAAACGGCGGCCTGGGCCACGCGCGGAACGCGGGCATGGCCGAAGCCTCCGGGGACTTCGTTTTCTTTCTGGATAGCGACGACTTTCTGGCTCCCGGCGCTGTGGCGGAAATGCTGGAGATGACCGGGCAGGGCTATGATATCTGCCTCTGCGATATACAAAGCGTGGCCCCCTCCGGCAAGCCTCTTGAGCGCATGAACGGCTGCGGTCGTACCGGCCCGGTCAGTCTGGATTCGTACCCGGAGCTGCTGCTGGCCTATCCCTCCGGCTGCAACAAGCTATGCCGCCGCAGCCTGTTTACCGATACCGGCCTCCGCTTCCCCGACCGGGCCTGGTACGAGGATCTGCGCACCATGCCCAAGCTGTACCTGCATACGGACAAGATAATCTCAACGGGCAGGCTGTGGTATATGTATCTTTGCCGCCCCGGCTCCATCATAAACTCCGCCGGCATAGAGCGCAGTCTTGAGATAATCGACGCCGTAGACGACCTGACCGGTTACTACCGCGCTCATGGCCGCTATGACAGGTACCGCCGGGAGTTTGAATACCAGAGCTTTTACAACCAGTTTCTGGCCTCCTCCGTCCACATCTGCGCGGCTCAGCCCGCAAGCCCCATATTGGATACGCTCCGACAGGATTTTTTGAATAAATACCCCGATTACAAAGTCAACCCTTATGTGCTGCGTATGCCATTTAAGCATAAGCTGCTGAGCGGGCTTCTCCTGCGAAGGCGCTACAGGTGGGTAAGGCTCATAATGAAACTCAGCAATATGCTGAAGGGGAAGTGAGGGTATCTGTTATGAAGCTCAGCGTGGTAGTGCCGGTATACAACACCGAGGAATATCTTGAAAAATGTCTGGATTCCCTGCTGCCAAACGCAGCCGTGACGGAGCCGGGGTATGAGATCATAATCGTCAACGACGGTTCCACTGACTCCTCGGGCAGCATTGCCGCCCGGTACGAAAGGGATTGGCCCCGGCTTATTCGTGTGGTGACCACGGAGAACCACGGTCTTGGCAGCGCCAGAAACGAGGGCATCGACCGGGCCCGGGGCGAGTATATCTACTTTATCGACAGTGACGATTATCTTGCCCCCGGCGCGCTGGGGGAGCTTTTGGACGCGCTGGACGGAAGCTTCGATATCTGCTTTTTCGACGCCGCAGCGGTATCCGTCAAGGGCAAGCAGCTCAAGTACATCCGCGGCTGCGCCCGCCACAGCATTACATCTCTGGAGGACTTCCCGGAGCTGCTTATGGAGTGGCAGAACGTCTGGAATAAAATTTTTCGCACCTCGCTTTTCCTGTCCTCCGGCGTCAGGTTTCCGGGCCGCGTCTGGTTTGAGGATCTGCGCACAGTGCCGAAGCTCTATATCTACGCGGTGAGGATGCGGTATATACCCAAGGCGTGGTATCGCTATCTCATACGTCCCGGCTCCATCACCAGCGTGAATGTGAAGAAGCTGGAGCGCAATCTTGAGATAGTGGAGGCTGTAGACGACCTGACGGATTTCTACCGGGATCAGGGGCGGTATGAAGCGCTGGCCCCGGTTTTGGAGTATGTGGCCTTTCACAGCATATTCCTCACCTCCGCGGTCAGAGTCAATCTGGCCGATTGGAAAAGCCCTCTGCAGGATAAGCTTATGAACGCCTATCTCAGCCGCTTTCCGGATTTTCAGCAAAACCCCTATGTGAGAAGCATGGGGCTTAAGCATAAGCTGCTGACCTGGCTGCTGCTGCGCAGGCGGCGGCTCTCGGTTCACATTATCATGAAGCTCAATAACCTACTCAAGCGCAAGGATGTATAGAACATCGAATGCCTGCCGCTCCCCCCGACTTGGGTGGAGCGGCAGGCGTTTTTTTATCGGTTTTTCAGTGCGCCATTAACTCTTAGAATAAGCTGTGACAGTCTTTCAAGTCCCATGTAGTTGAGCCGCATAATAAGCCGTCTGTTCCCGGTCTCCGCCCGAAAGCAGGGAGATGCCCCAAGGCTTGGTATCTTTTCGTGAACGTAGGCCCTGAGCTTTCCTATCACCTCTGCCTTATCCGGCGCGTCCTGTCTGGCCAGTCTGTTAATAGAGTCCAGCAGCACATGGTTCAGCGTGAAAAAGTCCAGCTCCTTCTCACAGCCTGCGGAGCGCATATACTTCTCCAGCATATCCATTATGGTCAGCAGCTCCAGATTGCGGGCAGCGTTGTTGTTGTGCATGGTGGATTCGTGGCCCTTGCGGTAGATGTAAAGCGGCTCCCGGATAAACTCCGTGCGTCCCGACCTCAGCAGCATCACCGCCGAGAAATAGAAATCCTCATACCACAGCCCCGCGGGAAAGCGCAGCTCAGCCACCAGGGAGCGGCGGAATATCTTGTTGCAGGAGGAGCCTGCCGAGGCCAGCCAATGCTGCTGCAAAGCCGCCGGCTCGTACGCCTCCCTGCCGTCCTCGTATCTGGCCAGAAAATCGCAGACCACCACGTCGGCGCCGGTCTCCTCCGCCCTCCCCAGCAGCTTTGAATACATATCCGGCCGTACCCAGTCGTCGCTGTCCACGAAGCCCAGATAATCGCCCCGCGCAATATCTATGCCGAAGTTGCGGGCTCTGCCCTGTCCCCCGTTATCGATATGCAGGCAGCGTATCATATCTCCGTGCTGTCGTGCGAGGCTGTCCATAAGCTCCCCTGAGCCGTCGGTGGAGCCGTCGTCAATGAGGATTATTTCATAGTCCTCCAGCTGCTGCTCCAAAAGGGAAGCAACGCAGCGCTCCAGAAAGGGCTTCACATTATAAACGGGTACGATCACGCTAAGTCTCATGTCCACAGTCTCCGCCAGCTGCTCTCTCTGCTTGGCGGCAGCACCACAGTCTGGTAGTATATAAGCCCCAGCACCACCGCCAGATATACGGAAACGTTGGGCCGTCTCAGCACCGAGCCGGAGAACTGGGCCAGACCCACCAGCAGCAGCAGCGACATAAGCAGGATAAAGTTGTCCGCCGTAAAGGCCGCTTTAAAGTCCCCGGTCACCCGCCGGATAATAAGCCATATGAAGTAGAGCATAAAGGCGGCATAGGCGGCGATGCCCACATACCCGTAGTAATAGAATATGGCGGGCCAGTCGTTTTCAAGGTCGCAGCGCCCGTTATACCAGATGTCTGATACATCGAAGCCGAAGGCCTTGGTCAGAGCGTCGCAGTCATCCCACATAAGCGCGGCGTACTTGCTTTTCATCAGCCGTGTTTTTATAAGAGTGGCGGCGTCGGTGGTCATGTCGTATTTCAGCAGTATCTCGTCTACGGTGAAGCGGTCGAACATATCAGGAATGAGGTGCCAGATTATCTTGTAATAGTAGTTATAGAATACCTCCCGCACCACCGGGTCCGCCAGCTTCTCCTCGTTGGTCATGGTGCTCAGATCGTAGCCTAGACCCTCTAATATAATGTCTATCTCGTTCTGCGTCCCCTTGGCGGAGGCCGCCTGAGCGGCGCTGACCTTGCACCGGGGCGTAATCGGATAGACCGCGGCGGATATCACCGCCAGCGCCAGCAGCGTTATGACGGCGGCCTTGTTGAGCTTTCCGCCCTTAATGCGCTTTTCCATCAGCAGGAACACGGCAAAGCCCGCGAAGATGACGAAGATGGAGTAGTAGCAGGCCTTAGTGCCGTTGGATATGAGCACCAGCGCCACCAGTGCAGGCACGACTATGTTGACAAAGCGCTTGTCGGACCTGACCGCGCAGAACACTGAGAAGGCTGCCAGCGTCACCAGTATCACGCTGTTGGCGCAGCGGTTGTCGTCTATGACCCAGCCGCTTATGCCCAGACCCTCGCCGTAGGTGCAGTTGTCGGTGCCAGTGATTATCGCAAGGCCGATGGACGCCGCGGTCACGGCCGCCGCGAAGAACAGCCCCCAATAGGCCTGGTTTTTGGTCTGCTCGTTGCGGATGCAGAACATGAAGCAAACCGCCAGTATAGGCATCTGGGCTGTTTTCGCTGCGTAGGAGATGTCGAAGCTCATGCTGACATAGCCCAATCTCAGGCAGTTGAGGATATGCAGGGCAAAGACCGCCGCAATGGCCAGCATATATAGGATAAAGCGCTTTCTCTCTCTGCCGTCCTTCAGGGCAAACACCAGATATACAGGCAGCAGCAGCATTATGGCAAGCCTGATATATCCCGCCCAGGTGCCGTCGGGACTTTTCGTCCAGTAGGCCAGAATGTCAAGTACAGGCTGGACGATAATAAGCGCCATGAGCCAGTGGTTTTTCAGGAAGTCCAAGGCAGGGCTGCTATTGATTTCATTTTTATTCATTGTTCTATCACCGAATACCATTTCTCCGCAACCTTTTCTCTGGTGTACTTCTTTGCCTCATTTAAAGCCGACTCCGCCATTCTCCCCCGAAGCTCTGGGGAGGACATCAGCTCCAGCAGCTTTTCTTCATACAGCGTTCTTTTCCCTTCCGGCACCAGGAAGCCGTCCATCCCGTCCTTCACCAGAAATCCGGGGCCTACCCGTACATCGTAGGCTATGATAGGCAGGCCGCAGCTCTGCGCCTCCAGCAGCACAAAGGGAAAGGCCTCTGAGCGGGAGGACATGGCGAATATAGCGGCGCTGCGCATCTCGGATTCTACTTCCCGGGCCGTTTTGTTTCCGGGCAGCGTGATATAGTCTCCCGCTTCCCTGTCCGCAATGAGCCTTTCCAGCATGGGCCTGTCCTCACCGTCACCCATTATCGTAAGCCGCCACTGCGGCGCTCGCTGATGTATGTGGGCGAACTGGTTTATCAGCAGGTCAAAGCGCTTCACCGCCGTCAGCCGCCCCGCCGCCAGCACTGTCATTTCCCTGCCGCCGGTGTCAACGTTGGCCGGGAAATGCTCAAGGAAGTTCGGCATATATATCACACGGGTATGGGAGTTTCTCCCTTGCAGCATCGCCTTTACCTCGTCCGCCATCTGCGGCGTCAGCAGCGCGAATATATCGATGTTCCCGTAGCCGTATTTAAAGCCTCTGATATACTTTGCCTTAAAGGCGTGATCGTGGTGGAGCTGGGCAATTTTCAACACCTTGTCGGAGCCGTATCTGGACAGCGGCAAATTGTGCTCATGCCGGGTGGTTATAAGCACTCCGTTGTTGATGGATTTAATCGTCCTTATGACCGCCAGCCGCTTGCCTATAAGTATCCTGATGCTGCGGAAGCTCTCTCTGAAAAAGCCTATGACGTCGAAGCGCTTCGCCGCGGCCTTCCACTCCTCCCGGTTGGGCACATCCCTCAGCAGGTATTTCACCCTCACCCTGTTGTCCAGCGGGAAGGCCGGCGAGCCGGGCATATTGTACACCGAGTATATCTTCACCTCATACCGTTCGGCGAACAGGTTTGCCATGCTGATGATAGCCTTTTCCACGCCGCCTACGCCCAGATGCAGCGCGATTATGCTTACACGTTTTTTTCTGGGTTCCGGCGCTCCGCCGCAGCTGTTCACCAGCGCCTTTATCCGGCTGATTATCTCCGCGTTATAATCGGACAGATCGTCTCTGTGCTTTTCCTCCCGCACAGCCGACGCGATATCCCCTATTATATCCTCCCGGCCCTGCAGCCCCTCGCTGTATATCTCCAGATTCCTCGTGCAGTACAGCGGCAGCCCCAGCGCCTTGGCCTCCATGATATTCAGCGGCTGCCCCTCGTACCTGGAAGTGGATATAAAGGCGTCCATCTTATCCATGATCTGAAAGGGGTTTGTCATCTGGCCCAGAAAAGTCACCTTGTCGGTGAGTCCCAGACTGTCCCGCTTGTATTCCAGCATGAGCCGCTTCTCGCCGTCGCCTATGATGTACAAATGCATATCGTCCCGGCCGGCGCTGGCCTTATTGAAAACGTCCAGCATGATATCGTAGGCCTTCTGATGGCAAAGCCTGCCGATAGCCACGAAGTTCAGCTTGTCTCTGTCCGGGGCAAAATCGGTGTGTACGGCTGCCTTGGAGTATATTTCCCCGGTATCGATGGTGTTCTGGATAACGGCGTACTTCTTGTCGTATATTCCGCTGCACTCCTGAAAGGGCTCTATGACCCCCTTGGACACCGCCACGAACTGGTCGTAATACTTGAATTTATCCTTGAAGTTATACCAGAGCACCCTGTAGCGCCACTCGTTTTGAAGCTTTACCTCCACATTGTTGTGTATCCACATGACCCGCCGCTTGGCCGGAACGGTCAGCGCACCCAGGGCGCAGGAGAACTGGTAGGAGTTAAAGTCTATGGCCAGATCGTATTCCTCGCAGTCCCCAAAATCCAGCTTCACCAGCTTCCGGGCCGTGTCGAAGGGGATGAATGAGCAGATACGGGGCAGGTGCTTGAGGTATTTGATGTTCAGCTGCTCCGGGAAATCCGCCTCCCAAAAGGACTTTTTGTCGGAGAGATAGAGGTCGACCTGAAAGTTGTCGTAATCGAAATTGCGCAGCAGGTTCATCAGTGATTTCTGGATGCCGCCCACGTCAAGGTTGTCCTGAAAAAACGCTATCCTCTGCATTCCCTAAGTCCTCTCGTTTCCTTGTTGGCTAATATAATACCTCAAAACGCCCCGTATGTAAAGCGGCATAAAAATAAGAAAAGGCACCCTCCTGTCGTGATATGCTCCCCCTATGAGAGACAGTGAAAAAACAAAACTGTCATCATAGGGGG
>CAYSFK010000022.1:0-9943 GCA_964430345.1 uncultured Oscillospiraceae bacterium
AGCGATCTGAGCGGCGGCAAGCTGGGCGAGGGCGAGCTGTACATACACAGCGAGCTGAAGGTGACCGGCTTCACCGGCACAGCCCACGACATCTATGTGATGGAGGACTGGTATATCTACGCAGAGCAGGGGCTTATCGCCCTTACGGATACCGAGTACGAAGGTAATTACGACAGCCTTATAAAGACCCGCGCCAAGTATGCCCGGCAGATGGAGGAGCTGATGCAGATGTATCAGAAGGGCTATGTCTGCGCCGGGTTCGACGGCATAGTGACCGGCATAGAGGACGGCGCCAAGTACCTCTCCCTGTCCGCTGCCGATACCTCAGCCGCAGTCTCCGGCCTTGCCTATTCAGGCGCCGATGTGCCCAGAGTCAGTCTGCTGAGCGCCGCCGGCGACCCCCAGACCACCGTCACCAAATACGTCGGCAAGGTCAGCGCCGTGTCCTACGGCCAGATAAGCCTGATGATAAACCCAAACCCTGTGAACATAGACGGCAGCAGCCTTGACTCCGTGGACCAGTCCTCCTGCACCACTGCCCAGCAGATAAGCCCGGACGCCGCCACAGCGGTGTATGTGTACGACAACGGTGTCCCCACTCCCGGCGGTCTGGACTCTGTGGCCACCGGTGACACGGTGCTCATGACCTTTGAGGGCGCCGCCCTCAGCCGGATAGACTGCGTCCATGCCGCCGCCGAGCAGACTCCCGGCGGCCAGCAGAGCGGCGGCACTGCCGCAGGCGGCAACGCCGGCACCGGCACGGGAAAGACTGCCGCCGCAAATACAGTGACCCCGGACAGCACCCAGGAGGCCGAGGCGGCGGACACCGTTGTCTGCAGCCTTGTCCCCGGCGATAAAATGTCGCTGGTGATAAGCGTGGACGAGCTGGATGTGCTGTCTCTGGCGGTGGGGCAGAGCGCTCAGGTCATTCTGGATGCCGTCAGCGGCCAGAGCTTTGACGCGGTGGTCACGGAGCTGGACCCCATCGGCGTCAACGACGGCGGCAGCACCAAGTACAGCCTTACTCTGACCCTGGACAGGACGGAGCTGATGCGCAGCGGCATGAACGCCTCCACCCGCATAACCGTGGCCAGCGCCGAAAACGTACTGCTCATCCCCGAAAACGCGCTGTATGAGGACGGCAGCCGGATCTTTGTGTACACCGGCTATGACAAAAAGAACGATGTCCTCACCGGCGAAGTCACCGTGACCACTGGCGTGTCCGACGGCGAAAACGTCCAGATACTCTCCGGCCTGGAGGCGGGGACAGCGGTGTACTACCGGTTCGCCGACTCCCTGGTGTACCGTCGCTGATATAAGCCTTCCCCATGACCCTGCGGCTCCGGCCGCGGGGTCAATTATTTCCCGTTGGCAAAACACCGGCCCCGGTGGTATAATCGTACCTGCAAAAAGCACCGGAAAGGAAAAGGGCAATGGAAAAGCAGTACGACCTGGTGGCTCTGGGCGAATATCTTATCGACTTCACCCCGGCGGGCGCTGGGGACAGCGGCAATCCCCGCTACGAGATGAACCCCGGCGGCGCTCCCACCAACTGCCTTGCGGCCTGCGCCGGACTGGGCGGACGCACCGGGCTCATAGCGGCGGTAGGGGACGACCTCTTCGGCAGATTCCTCCGGGAAAAGCTGAGACAGTCCGGCGTGGACGACGCAGGCGTCATAACGGTGCCCGAGGCCACCACCTTGGCCTTTGTCAGCCTGGGCGTCGGCGGCGAGAGGGAGTTCGCCTTCATGAGAGACCCCGGCGCGGACACGCGGATATCCCCGGAGGCCGTGGATGCCTCCCTGCTGGCAAGCGCCCGGTATTTCCACTTCGGCTCCCTGTCGCTTACCCATGAGCCCGCAAAAAGCGCTACGGAATTTGCCGTTAAGTACGCCCGTGAGCACGGCGCCCTTATCTCCTACGACCCCAACTACCGGGCGCCTCTTTGGAGGGACAGCTCCACCGCCGTGGAGCGTATGCTCTGGGGCATAGCTCAGGCCGATCTGGTGAAGCTGTCGGAGGAGGAGCTGCAGCTGCTCACCGGCGGTGACGCGGACGCTGTGCTCGGCATGGGCGTGAAGGAGCTGTACGTTACGGCGGGCCATAAGGGCGCGTATTATTACACCCCGCGGGAGCGGGGCTTCGTGCCGGGCTTCAGGGTAAACGCCGTGGATACCACCGGCTGCGGGGACGCCTTTACCGGCGCTGTCATCTATCAGAACTGCCGCTGCCCCCAACGGAGCATAGAGGAGAGGACCCTTGTCGCCAACGCCGTGGGCGCTCTCTGCGCCACAAAAAAGGGCGGGATGTGCGCCATGCCGAAGCCGCAGGAGGTCGCCGCGCTGCTTTCCGGCCGGAGCCTTTGAGCTGGGTCGGACGTGATTCAATAGTCGAGGAAATATAGAAGGAGAACAGATATGATAAAGGAGCTGTTTTTGCCGGGGGATATCCTGCTGCCGGAGGGCGTGGACATGGGTCTGTGGAGCGCCCCCGCCTGCGACCAGTATACCGCCGAGCCGGAATACTGGGACGCGCTGGAGGCCCAGTCGGCGGGCCTGCCCTCCGCCCTGTGGCTGATGCTGCCGGAGGCCTATCTGGGCATAAGGGACACGTCGGCCCAGACCGACAAGGCACTGAAGGCCATGGAGGACTACTTGTCCGGCGGCGTCTTTCGTGAGCTTAAGGACAGCTACATATATATAGAGCGGCTGCTGCCCGGCGGCGCTCTGCGTCGGGGCCTGCTGGGCCTTGTGGATCTGGAGGGCTACGACTATTCTCCGGCTTCCGTCTCTCCTGTCAGGGCCACGGAGGCCACAGTGGAGTCCCGGCTGCCGCCCCGCACAGCCGTCCGGCAGCGGGCGAACCTGGAGATGCCCCATATACTGATGCTGGCGGACGATATTGGCGATGTGGTGCTCAACACAGCCGCCTTATCCGCCGGTGAGCTGCTGTATGATTTTGACCTTCGCGGCGGCTATGGCCATATCCGGGGCCGCCGTATAGCGGGGGAGGCCGCGCTTGCGGTAAAGGCCGCGCTGGACGCTTTGGGCAGCGATGCCGCCCTCACTGAAAAATTCGGCTCTGTGCCTCAGTCTCCCATCATCCTTGCTATGGGCGACGGGAACCACAGTCTGGCCGCTGCCAAGCAGTGGTATGAAAGCCTTAAGGCCAGTCTGGGCCCGGCGGCGCTGAGCCATCCCGCCCGGTATGCGCTGGCGGAGCTGGTGAACGTCCGGGATGCGGCGGTGGATTTCCAGCCCATACACCGGCTCATAGCGGGCACCGATACCGCAGGCTTTTTGGAGTCTGCCTCCCGCTTCTGGCGCGCTCAGGGGGGAACGGCGGGGGAGCGCACGGTTGCGCTGCTGTCCTCCCGGGGTGAGATAAAGCTGCCGGTGGGCGGCCTGAGTCTGGGGAAGCTGGTCTCGGCGGCGGACGAATTCTGCTCCGCTTACATCGCCGAACACGGCGGCAGTCCCGACTATATCCACGGCGATGCTTCCCTGCGGCGGCTGGCCGTCCGGGAGGGCTGCTGCGGCATACTGCTGCCCCCGGTGGACAAGGGCGAGTTTTTTAAGTCCGTCATGGTGGGCGGCCCTCTGCCGAAAAAGAGCTTCTCCATCGGCGGCGCGGCGGATAAGCGCTGCTATCTGGAGTGCCGCCGGATTAAGTAGGATTGAAAAGCACCATTCAAAGCCTTCCTCTGCACAGTTATATCGAAACAGCCTTACCAGGCAGCCGCTGCTCTAATAAGCGGCTCCCGTAGGGCGGGCTGCCATCAGCCCGCCGCCGTGCCTGCCAGCGTTTCCCGGCGGGCTGAGGGCAGCCCGCCCTACGGCGTTAAACGATTAAAGCAGTGGCTACTTCAGCGCCGGGTGAGTCTGTCCACGCATATAAAACAAACAGTACACCCTGCCGAACCGCTTGCGGTTGGGCAGGGTGTGCTTTATTACTATTTAGATTTAGAAAACGCCCGCCAGCATCAGACCCTTTATCAGCATTTTCAGCCCTATGGAGCACACCAGCACGGCGCTGAGCTTCAGCATATATTTCGTCCACCGCGCCGGGATGAAGGCGTTGAGCCCGCCGAATATCAGCAGCAATGGAACGGTGCCCAGGGCGAAGCACAGCATGACCGAGGCCCCGCCCAGAAAGCTGCCGGTGCTCATGGAATACAGCCACATGGCGTAGAGCGGGCCGCAGGGCATCAGCCCTGTAAGCATACCCACAATAAGCGGCTTGCCCACAAAGGCGCGGCGCGCCTTCATCGGCAGGGCGCACAGCCCGTTCTGCTCCGGCGACAGCCGCCTGAGACCGGGTATTACCCCCAGCATCTGCACTCCGATAAGCGCCACCGCCAGCCCCGCCATCACGAATACGATGGCCTTGGTTTTTGCCGTGTAGGTTATCACCGTGCCCAGCGCTCCGAATATGCCGCCCAGCAGCGCATAGCTCAGCGTACGTCCGCCGTTGTAGCTCAGCGAGGCTGTAAGCCCCCGCCGCCGCTTCTGCTGACCGCCGCTGAGGGGGGAGGCGTCCGTGGTCTGGCTGAGGATTATCCCGCCGCACATACCTATGCAGTGGGTGCTGGTCAAAAGCCCCATGAGAAAAACATAGCCCAGGCTTATCTCCGCCCCGCCGCTCATCAACTCCGCCACAGGGCTCATGCCGGAGCGCAGCAGCAGCCAGGTCATCGCGGCCGTCAAAAGCACGCAGAGTATATCGATAACCATGCCGCTTATTCCGCTCTCGCCCACACTGTAGCCGCTGCGCTCTATGCTCTTTTCAAGCTCGCCCCTGCTCGTTACCTCCGGGTCATATTCCACTGTCGCCGTGCCCTTCCAGTAGCTGGCCTCGGCGGAAATGACCCCCCGGGTGGCGTACAGCGCGGTTTCCACGGCATCGGTGCAGGCCCTGCATATCATGCCGCTTACCTTTATCTCAGTTATTTCGTTTCTCATGCTTATTGCCAACCTTTTTTAAACCCAGAGAATTCATCAGCACGCAGTTGGAGGACAGGGCCATAGTGGCCGCCGCCATGGAGGGGTTTATCAGCCCCGCCGCCGCCATAGGCACGAAGAAAGCGTTGTACAGCAGCGCCCAACCCAGGTTCTGCCGTATCTTTCTCATACACGCCCTGGACATATCCAGCGCCGCCGCCGCGCCTTTGATGTTGCCCCGCAGCAGCACGATATCCGCGCAGTCCATGGCCACGTCCGTGCCGTTTCCCATGGCGATGGAGACGTCCGCCTGAACCAGCGCCGGCGCGTCGTTTATCCCGTCTCCCACCATAGCCACAACGCGGCCTTGCCGCTGCAGCTTAGCCACAGCCCCGGCCTTATCCGTGGGCAAAACCCCGGCCATGATATTGTCTATGCCGCAGTCGGCGGCGATGGCCTCCGCCGTGCGCCGGTTGTCCCCGGTCAGCATCCACACCTGCAGCCCCCGGCTTTTCAGCTCCGCCACCGCGTGGGCGCTGCCCGGTCTGAGCCGGTCCGCGACATACATGGCCCCGGAAAGCGCCCCGTCTATGGCGACGCATACCTCAGTGGCGGCGCTGCAGCTCTCCGGCAAAGGAGAAGTATCGATGCCCCGCTCCGCTAGCATGGTCCGGCTGCCGCATAATACCCGGCGGCCCTGTACGCTGCCCTCAACGCCCCGCCCCGGAGTGTTCATGAAGTCCTCCACCGCCGGGGGGAGAGTGCCCGGAAAGCGGTAGGCCGCGTATCGCGTCACGGCCACGGCAATGGGGTGCTCGCTCAGCCGCTCCACAGAAGCGGCGCAGAGCAGCATATCGACGCTGTCGCCGCCCTCGACGGTATATAGGCCCGTCACCTCCGGCTGGCCGTTGGTGAGGGTGCCGGTCTTGTCGAATATGACGGTGTCCGCCTTATAGGCCCGCTCCAGCTCCGCTCCGCCCTTAAAGAGAACGCCCAGCTCCGCAGCTCTGCCGGCGCCCACCATAATGGCCGTAGGCGTGGCCAGACCCAGAGCGCAGGGGCAGGCTATCACCAGCACGCTGCACAGGCAGTATACGGCCTTGTCGGCGTTTCCCGGCTCCAGCAGGAAAAACCACAACCCGAATACCAGCAGCGCTGCGGCGATAACGCAGGGCACGAATACCGAGGCGATCTTATCCGCCATCCGCTGTATAGGCGCTTTGGAGGTCTGCGCCCGCTGTACGAAGTCGATTATCTGCTGCAATACGCTGTCCTTGCCCAGCCTTGCGGCGGATATCCGGGCGCTGCCCGCCCGGTTCAGGGTGCCGCCGATAACATCGTCGCCCTCCCGCTTGTCCACCGGCAGGCTCTCCCCGCTGAGCATGGATTCGTCCACCGAGCAGGCGCCCTCGATTATCACCCCGTCCACCGGCACTCTCTCGCCGGGCCGGAGGATGATGACCTCGTGCTCTGTTATCTCGTCAAGAGGTATCTCCTTTTCCTCGCCGTCCCGGAATACCAGCGCGGTCTTGGGCTGGAGCCGCATCAGCTTTTTTATGGCGTCCGCCGTCTCCCCCATAGCCACCAGCTCCAGATACTTGCCGAACAGTATCAGCGTCAGCAGCACCGTGTCCGATAGAAAGTAGAGCATCTTGCCTATGGGCACGAAAAAGGCTATGTAGGTGCTGTAGATATAGATTATCGTGGTTGAAAGCGCGATGAGCACGTCCATGGTCATGCTCTTATTCCGCAGCGCCCGCACAGCGCCCTTGTAGAAATACATACCCGGCCAGAACTGTACTACGGTGGCCAGAGCAAACTGGGCCAGATAGTGTATATCCCAGATAAGCGGGATAGTGCAGAAGGTGCCCACGGTTATCAGCCGCAGCAGCAACAGCCGTCTTGCCTGCCTGCTGTCCTCGCTGCCCTGGGACACCTGGCCCACCTCGGCCCATAGCCCTGCCTCACGCACGGCGTAGACCAGCTTCTTCGTGTCGGTGCCCACAGGCCACAGCCTCAGCTCCAGCGAGGCCTTTTCCATATCAGGCCGTACCGATTCCACCGTGCCCAGCGCCATAAGCGCTGCCTCGGCCGCCGCCGCGCTCTCCCCGTTCAGCGCGCCGCATTTCAGCTCCACCCTGTCCATGGGTACGCCGTAGCCACAGCGGACTATGGCCGCCGCTATCTCCGCCAGACCGAGCTGCTCCCCGTCATAGCTTATCAGCGCCGAGCCCGCGGCATAGTTCACCGCCGCCCTCTCGACGCCCCGAAGCTCCGAGAGGCATCTGTTCAGCCGCTCCACGCAGGCGGCGCAGTCAATGTCGGATATTCTTATGTTGATCTCATTCATGTGATTTTACCGGCAGTCGGCCCAGGCACAGCTTATTTTGCGGCCTTCTGGGCCTTCTTTATCTCGAAGAACTTCTTCAGGGAAATAACGGAGCAGGGCAGGCAGAATACCGGCACGTGGAACAGCAGTATCCAGCTGAGGGTGTCCACGCCCTGATAGAACAGCGCCCCGCGGCCGTCTCCCGCGTCGTACCATACGCCCTGTATCAGCTCAAAGTATGTAAAGTTCCATACGCCCCAGTTAAGCCCACTGGAGGAGCCGAAGCAGTGGAGGACTACGAAGGACAGTGAGGTCACTATCCCGCCCAGACAGCACACCAGCGTGGCCGACAGTCTCCGGCTCTTTGCCAGAAATATGGACACCACCGGCAGCACGTATACTATCAGATTCAGCGCCCACAGCGACAGCGGTATGGTATAGCCCCAGTTGTAGGCCTGCCGCACATGGTCGCCGTCGTGTACCAGCACTGCCGCAAGCATAATGACCGCGCAGATGACCATGGTTTTGGTGGTTTTGTCGTCCAGCTTTGTGTCCAAAAGCTTTATAGTCTCTTTGTCATTTTTCGACATATTGATCCCTCCATAATTTATATTGACCAAGTGGTAAAAATAAATTACCACATTCTGCCGCAGCTGTCAATACGGAGGACAACAAAAACTCCCGCTGCCGAACGTTTTCCAGTTCGTCAGCGGGAGTTTTATGCGTTTTTATATGGCGTCCCGGCCGGCCTGATAGGCGGCCACGTTCAGCTCGATGAATTTGGGGGGCACGGTGTCCCGGATGACCTGCTCCCAGTCTATGTCGTCAAGGCCCAGAGCCTTAACCAGCGCGCCGAACAGCACCACGTTCATGCACTTGGCGCTGCCCACCTTTTTGGCGATGTCTCCGGCCTTCAGGGAATAGGTCTTAAACCTCCGCTCCATGGCCTCAAGGCAGCCCTCCGGGTACTCCGCCAGTCCCGCTGCGGTGGTGGAGGATTCCATCTTGAAGTCGTTTATCACGGCAATGCCGTCGGGCTTGAGATATCCGGCGTAGCGCACGGCCTCCATGCTCTCGAAGGCTACCAGTATATCCGCCGCGCCATAGCCTATGACCGGGGAATGCACTTCCTTGCCGAAATGCACCTGAGTGGACACGCTGCCGCCTCGCTGGCTCATGCCGTGGACCTCGCTCATCTTCACGTCATAGCCCTTGGAGATAAGGCCGTTCACCAGTATCTTCGCGGTTAGTATGGCGCCCTGCCCGCCGACGCCCACAAGAAGAATGCTCTTGTTTTCCATGTCAGTTCTCCTTTCTGCTGATGGCGCCCTTGGGGCATACCTGGGCGCATACCGTGCAGCCCACGCACTGGTCCGGGTCGATAAGGGCCTTTTTGTCCCTGACCATCAGGGCGGGGCAGCCCACCTTAAGGCAGCTCCTGCAGCCTATGCACTTATCTCCGTCCACCTGACACAGTTCTCTGTCCGGCTTTATCCGCTTTATCAGCAGGCAGGGACGGCGGCAGATGATGGCGGCGCGCTCCGTGGAGGCTATGGCGTCGTCCACGGCCTTCTGCATGGCCTTCAGGTCCTGGGGGTCTACGATTATCACGTTCTTATAGCCGTAGGCGCCCAGCACGTCCTCTATCTTTATCTCGTTTGCAGCCTCGCCCCGGAGGTTATAGCCGCTGCCGGGGTTGTCCTGATGTCCGGTCATGCCGGTAATGTGGTTGTCCAGCACCACGGGTATCATGTGGGCGTTGTTGTAGACTATCTCCACCGCGCCGGTCATGCCGCTGTGGAAGAAGGTGGAGTCGCCCACCACGCCGAACACGGTCTTTTTCTTCCCGGCGGCGGCAAAGGCCTTGGCCATGCCCGCGCCCACGGAGAAGCCGCCGCCCATACACACGCAGGTGTCCGAGGCGTTCAGCGGGGCGGAGGCGCCCAGCGTGTAGCAGCCGATATCGCCGGTTATCACATAGTCCTTATGCTTGGACATGGTGTAGAAAAAGCCTCTGTGAGGGCAGCCGGGGCAGAGGGCGGGAGGCCGTGACACCGCCGTCACGCCCACATCCGCGTTCTCCGGCTTGACTCCGAAAAGCTGCTCCCGGAGAAGCTGGGGGTTCAGCTCGTACATGGGGCTTACCAGCTCCTTGCCGATGCAGTCTATGCCTGCCGCCTTTATCTGCTCCTCCATGTAGGGCTCCAGCTCCTCTATGACGTAGAGCTTTTCCACCTTGGAGGCAAAGTCCCTTATAAGCTCCATGGGCAGGGGATTGGTCAGGCCCAGCTTCAGGAAGGAGGTGTCCTCCGGGAATACATCCTTTGCGTACTGATAGGCGATGGAGGCGCTTATCACGCCGATCTTGCCGCCCCGCATTTCCAGCTTTTGCAGGGGGCTTTCATTGCTGTACTTCTCCAGCTCCGCCATGTGCTTTTCCACCTTGGCCCTGTTCTTGTAGGCCATAGCCGGAGCGCAGCAGAATTTCGCCGCGTTCTTCACGTAGTCCTCGGGCGGATGCTCCTCCCGCTCCCCCAGCTCCACAAGGCTCTTGGAGTGGGATACTCTGGTGGTGGTGCGCAGCAGCACCGGCATATCAAAGCGCTCGGAGATCTCGTAGGCCTGCTTCACAAAGTCCTTGCACTCCTGAGAATCCGAGGGCTCCACGCAGGCT
>CAYSFK010000022.1:9953-24203 GCA_964430345.1 uncultured Oscillospiraceae bacterium
TCTTGGCGTGCCTTGCGTACAGACGGCTGTCCTGTTCGTTCTGGGAGGAGTGCATACTGGGGTCGTCCGCCGCTACCAGCACGAAGCCGCCGGTGACGCCGTTGTAGGCGGCGGTGAACACCGGGTCCGCGGCCACGTTGAGCCCCACGTGCTTCATGGCGGCAAAGCTGCGGGCCCCGGCGATGCAGGCGCCGTAGGCCACCTCCGCGGCCACCTTCTCGTTGGGCGCCCACTCGCAGTACAGCTCCCCGCCGTACTGGGGCAGGCTCTCGAATATCTCCGTGCTGGGCGTGCCGGGATAGGCCGAGCACACCAGCGCCCCCGCCTCGTACACACCCCGGGCTATGGCCTCGTTTCCTGACATCAGATGCTTCATATCGTTCCTTCCTTCTTGTTTTATATAAGTAATTTCAGCTCTTTTCCGTATGCTCCAGGGCGGCCTGCGCGGCGCGCCCAGCGTGGATAATTGTTGTGTCGAAAACAGGCAGCATTGTATCCTTTTGGCGTATCAAAAGGCCTATTTCGGTACAGCCCAATATCACCCCCTGAGCGCCATTTATTTCCAATTCTCCGATTATCCGCAGCAGCTCCCGCCGGGACCGCTCCGATATGACTCCCAGGCAAAGCTCATTATATATAATATTATTTACCAGCTCCACGTCCGCCTCGCCGGGTATCAGCGTCTCTATGCCGGCAGCCGCCAGCTTATCCTTATAGAAATCCTGAGTCATGGTATACTTGGTGCCCAGCAGGGCCACCCGGCGGATATTGCTCCGGTTAAGCTCATGGGCGGTGGCCTCGGCGATATGTATGATGGGGATATGCAGATGCTTTTCCATCTGGGGCACCACCTTGTGCATGGTGTTGGTGCAGATGACGATAAAGTCGGCCCCGGCCCGCTCCAGCGCAAGGCCCGCTTCCCACATTATTCGGGCGCTCTCCTCCCAGTCCCCGTCGGACTGGCACTTCTCAATCTCCGCAAAGTCCACGCTGTACAGCAGCAGCTTTGCCGAATGGAAGCCGCCCAGCTCCTTTTTTACCAGCTCGTTTATCACCTGATAGTAGGTGACCGTGCTCTCCCAGCTCATGCCGCCGATAAGACCTATGGTTTTCATGGCTGCCCTCCCCAGTTCAAGACTATGACTGGATTATACCACAGCCTACGGCAGGAATAAAGCGCATTGTTAAGTTCTCAGCCGCCGACCCAAGAAGCGGTTTCCATAATATTCGCGGACGTTTACAGAAAACAATTAACATAATATGATGTCTTTACACTGAGTTATCAAAGGTTTGAATTTAACAGTATAAGGAAACGCAAACAAGATATTGTAATAAAATTGAATTTAACGTAAATTAAATGACATATATCGATACAGAAATTTAGGCAAATAGCGGCAAAATGAGTTTTCATAACTTAAAAAAGTTCATATTTTTTTAAAATAACGCTTTACATAATGTGATTGTTATGGTAAACTCCAAATAAGACCATATAATAGGAGGCAGGCAAACGTGAAGAAGTCGCTGTTCACTCTGTTGCTTACCGCGATAATGGCCGCCGCGCTGTTGGGACCCGTATGCCTGTATGCCTATGCAGACACGGGGAACGTGAAGCTGACGCTGGAAAAAGGCGATACCGTATACAGCCTTTGCGAAGAAATGGGCCTGCGCTATAACGCCAACAGAGACCTTATAATGAAGCTTAACGGCTTTCGCTCGGAATACCAGCTATATAATATAAAGGCCGGGGATACGCTTATCATGCCCGCGTCCTCCTACGATAAGAGGGATTACGGCCTGGCTGTGGGGGACACGGTGAAGTACTACGTGCTGCCCTACTCCTTCAATGAGGGGGACAGCATCTCCAAGGTGTACAACTGCTGGGGTCTGAGGTATGAGGACTATGCGGACGACATTCGCGCCATCAACAATATTTCCAATCTGGACACCATATACATAGGCGCGCTGCTGTGGCTGCCCACCACCGCGGAGAACCTGATAGGCTCCAACTACACTATCGTTATGAGCCACATAATGCAGAAGGGCGATAATGTCCACGATATCGTGACGGGCTACGGCCTGGACTACGACAACTCCTGTTCGGCCCTTATGAAGTACAACGGCATCGGCGATCTGACAAAGGTCAAGGCCGGTCAGGAGCTGCTGATACCCCTTGAATGAAACGCAATAAAAGATACGCCATGTTTTCTCCTCCCAAAACAAAGGACAGCCTAAAGGCGGTACACCGTAGGGATTTGATAGGTTTTGAACGTATCTTTTCCGCCCATATTTCACTAAAAATTCCCGAAATACAACAAGTATTCCGGGAATTTTTATCATCATCTGGGCAGAAAATCTGCACTTCAAAACTGCTTCGCATCTCAAAGGAGCATATTTTGCTGCAAGACGAGGCGAAAAGCGCAGAAATACTGGATATGTATTTCGAGCATTTTCAACGAAGCCTTGCGGCTAAAGATGCCCTTTGAGACTGTCAAATCCCTATGGCGTACCGCCTAAGGGCTGTCCTTTGTTTTGGGTGAATTTATCTAAGCTCTATGGCGCCGATGGGGCATATCCCTTGGCATATGCCGCAGGCGATGCACTGCTGAGGCTCCCGCAGGGCGGCGAAGGTGTGAGTGTCGCCCTGCCTCGTTGGGGCGGTGAGCGCCAGGCAGAAGGCGGGGCAGCTTTCCACGCACATGGAGCAGCCGGAGCAGGCAGCGCTGTCCACCACCGGCTTGGGCCAGTCCTTTTTCGCCGTGAACACAGCGGCGGAGCCGTCGGGCCGGAGCACCGCCCCTTTGGCGCAGAGCCTGCCGCAGAGGCCGCAGCCTACGCAGCGCTCCGGGTCAATGCTGTGCTTCTCCTTCAGAGCGCCGGATATGGCTTTCACCGGGCAGCTTCTGGCGCACAGGGTGCAGCCCACGCAGTTGTCGTTTATAATATAGCTCATAGTTATGACCATTCCTTTTACATTCTCAAGGCACAAAATGACCATGAAAAGGAATGGTCATAATGTACATGATCTTCGGTTGCCGCTTCAGCGGCGAGACAATCGCACTTAAAGCTGATGAGGCTTGAACCTGTTACAAGCTTTCAGCCTCCCGCCACCGCCGGCACCAGCCAGACCTGGTCACCGTCATTTAATTTGCAGGAGGGCTTGACCTGCCTGCCGTTGACCGCCGTGACGCAGCCCTTGAGGGTGTTTCTGTCCACGCCCACCGCGCCTCGGGCAGCCAGCTCCTGAGCGGTCTTGTCCAACAGCTCCTTGACGCTGCCGGCCTCCAGCTCCAGCTCCTTCACGCCGCAGTCCAGCCGCAGCACTCCGAACAGCTTGACTTTTACCACAGCCCTCACCTCTCTATTTTCAGCTTTTTCAGCGTCCGCAGGGTGGGCAGCCCGTCGGCGCTCCAGCCTCTGGCTCTGTAGTAATCCCGCTTCATCTCCTCCAGCGGCACAAGGCTCTTGGAGTCGGCGGCGTCCTGGAGCGTGTCGGTCATGCGCCTGGGCAGACTGTCGTCCTTGGCGGAGACGCCGAAGCGGGCGCTGACGGCGCGCTCGATATTGTAGCCCCGCTCACCGCTGCGCAGATACTGGCCGAAGCTCATGCCCATGCCCACATTGTATTTCATGCCCCTGGTATGGTGGAACACGGGAAGCTGGAAGCAGACTATTTCCGGCGCTTTATTGAGCACCCGCACAGCCCAGCCTATATGGGGGATAAGCTTGTTGCAGGCGGTGGTCACAAAGCCGTTGGGCTTGCTGATAAGAAAGGAGGGGAACACGGCGTAGCTGGTGAAAAGACACTGGCCGGTGGCGGACATCATTTCCATCATGTCCTGAAACAACATGGTGAAGTCGGCCTTGGCCTTTGGAGTCTGGGCGTCGGTATATAGGCCCAGGCCCTCCAGTATTACAAGATAGCCGCCGTTCAGGTGGCAGGCGCCACGGTTGGCCACGGCATAGCCCAGCCCCTGGCCCACGGCCCGGCGGGGCTCGTAGGCCGCCATCTCCAGACCCTTGGACTGCATGGCAAAGTCCTCCCCGCCGTATTTCCGGCTGAGAGTCCGGCTGCCCTCGGCAAGCTCATCGCCAATACCTCGGCGGTAAGCGATATCCTCAAAGACCTGCGACAGCCTTTCGGTGTCCCCGAAGCTAAGGCCGCTGTCCCAGATGCCCTTTTCGTTGGCCTCCATGGCCCAGGAGACGGTGTTGGCGGCGGAGATGGTGTCCATGCCCAGCTCGTCCAGCAGCTTATTCCAGCGGAGGATAAGCTCCAGATTATCGTTCATTATGCCGCCGCCCAGCAGACCCAGCGTCTCCAGCTCCGGACCCTTGACCTCCTTGCCGTCCAGGGCAACGGTGCGGGCGCATTTTATGGGGCAGGAGAGGCAGCCCTTGTTGACGGTGTTGAACTGCTCCGCCAAAAGCTCGCCGCTGACCTTATCGAAATGCTCGAACTGGCCGAACTGATAGTTCTTTGTGGCCAGCATCCCCCGCATCTGCATGGAGCTGACCAGTCCGGCGGTGCCCAGCTTGGGCAGCTGGTTCCCGGTGAGCGGGTGGGCGCGGAGATATTTGACCCATTTGCGGTTCCACTCTCTGGCCCGCTGCGGGTCCGCTATGCTTATCTCGTGATTCCCGGCGGCGGTGACGGCCTTCAGGTTTTTCCAGCCCAGCACGGCGCCCATGCCTGTGCGCCCGGAGGCCCGCTCCCCGCTGATGACGGAGGCGTACTTCACCAGATTCTCACCGGCGGGGCCAATGCTTATCATGCCGCACTTCACGCGGCAGCCCCGCTGCTTATCCAGCTTTTCCTGCAGAGCCTCCTGGGCGGGGGTGACGCATTTGCCCCAGATATCCCCGGCGCTGTGGAAAACAAAGAGGCCGTTGTCTATCTCCAGCCAGCTGCGCTCAGGGCAGCGGCCCTTCAGTATCAGCGCGTCATACCCGGCCTTCTTGAGATAGTAGCCGAAATTGCCGCCGCAGTTGGAGGAGGCCATTATCCC
The DNA here is from genome assembly GCA_964430345.1 of uncultured Oscillospiraceae bacterium. Lineage (GTDB taxonomy): Bacteria > Bacillota > Clostridia > Oscillospirales > Oscillospiraceae > Limivicinus. Next base: position 14,960 of record CAYSFK010000022.1, read on the forward strand.
CGTTTGAGGCGAAAGAGATGATATGTTGAAGCGGTTGGAGCAGGGGACGCCTGTGCCTGTAAGGGGCCCCGTGGAGATGACCACCAGATTCTCCTCGGAAAAGGGCTTCTCCCTGCCGGTAAGATTATCGTATAGTATGCGGGCGGCCATCATCTTCCCGCCTATGTACAGCTCCCTGTCCCTGTCGCTCCAGGGATAATCCGTGACCCTGCCGGTGCTCAAATCCACCATGGCCACTTTTCCCATATATCCCGAATATCCGGACATATATCCGCCTCCCGAGTATGATTTCAATGATACTTATTTTACCATAATCGACAGTAAAGGCAAGCGTCAATATAAAGACAGGGATTTTATTTTTGTTTTTTATATGTTTCTTGACTATTGCCCGCATTTCGACTAAACTACCTAAGTTATACAAAGAATAATTACAGGAAACGGACGGCGGCCATGCTCTCACTGACAAAGCCCCTGGAGCCCAGAGGCTACTTTTTCACAAACAAACAGCTCTACGCGCTGATGCTGCCTCTGGTGGCGGAGCAACTGCTGTCTATCATGGTAGGTCTGGCGGACTCCATTATGGTCTCCACCGCCGGGGATGCGGCCATATCCGCCGTGTCTCTGGTAGATGCTATCAGTGTGCTGATGATATTCGTTTTTTCGGCCATGGCCACCGGCGGCGCCGCCGTGGCCAGCCAGTATATAGGCCGGGGAGAGCGTTCCAGCGCCTGCCGTGCCGGGCAGCAGCTTATGGTGCTGCTGGGCGTGGTGTCCACAGCGGTGACGCTGCTGCTCTACGCCCTGAAAACGCCTATACTGAACGGGCTTTTCAGCACTGTTGACCCGGAGGTCATGGAGGCTACCGATACCTATTACTCCATCGTTATGGCGGCAATACCGGGCATTGCCCTGTATAACGGCGGCGCGGCCCTTTTCCGCACCATGGAGCGCACGGACGTGAGCCTGAAGGTCTCGCTGCTGATGAACGTGATAAACATAGGCGGCAACTCCCTGCTCATCTTCGGCTTCCGGATGGGCGTGGCGGGAGTGGCCATACCCACCCTTGTCTCCCGCTATGTGGCCGCCTTCATCGTGGTGGCCATGCTGTTCAACAAGAAATACGCCCTGCACCTGTCGGATATTCGCAGCTTTCGGCTGGAGCCCCGGGTCATGAAAAACATCCTGTACATCGGCATACCCAGCGGCGTGGAGAACGGGATGTTCCAGCTGGGCAAGCTGGTGCTGAACAGTCTGGTGTCCACCTTCGGCACCGCCGCCATTGCCGCCAACGCCATCGGCAACACCCTGGGGGTGCTGCACTGCTGCGCGGGCATTGCCGTGAACCTGGGGCTTATGACCGTGGTGGGACAGTGCGTGGGCGCGGGGGACTATGACCAGGCCCGCTATTATTTCAGGAAGATATTCATAGCCACCGCCATTGCCCAGATAGCGGTGAACGGATTGCTTATCCTGCTGCTGCGGCCCACGATGCTGATATACAGCGTGTCCCCGGAGGCGCAGGCGCTGGCCGTAAAGATAGCCCTGCTTCACGGCATTTCCGCGGCCTTCCTGTGGCTGCCGGCCTTTCAGCTGCCTACAGCGCTGCGGGCTGCCGGAGATGCCAGCTTCACCATGCTGGTAAGTATGTGCTCCATGTGGCTGTGCAGGGTGTTATTCGCCTATGTGCTGAGTCGGAACCTGGGCTGGGGCGTATACGGGGTGTGGTTTGCACAGTCCATACTGGACTGGAGCGTGCGCACCGTGATTTTCGTATGGCGCTATTTCAGCGGCAAATGGATGACCAAGGCCATAAAAAGCTAGAGGGAGGATGAGCATGGGCCCCAAATGCGTTATAATCTCCGGCGGAGAATACTCGCCGCCGCTGCTTGAGGGCGACTGTGTGATAGCCTGCGATAAGGGCTACAGCTACGCTTTGCGGGCAGGGCTGAAGCCGGATCTGGTGGTGGGGGACTTCGACTCCTGCACCGATGAGCTGCCCTCGGACATACCCGTGCTGCGCTATAAAAAGGAAAAGGACGATACCGACACCATGCTGGCCGTCAGATACGCCTTGGAGCGGGGCTTTAGGGAGCTGCTGCTGCTTTGCGCCTTGGGAGGCCGACTGGACCACTGTCTGGCAAATCTTCAGTGCGCCGCCTTCGCCGCGGAGCGGGGCGCGGACGTGTCCATTCTCTCGGAGGATACCAGGATATACCTGCTGCGCAGCGGCACAAAGGAGCTGCCCCGGCTGGAGGGCTTTTCCCTGTCGGTGCTGGCCCATTCGGAGCGCTGCCTGGGGGTGACCCTCCGGGGAGTCAAATACCCGCTGACCGACGCGACGCTGGAGAGCTCCGTGCCTCTGGGGGTCAGCAACGCCTGGAGCGGAGATCGGGCTACGGTGACCGTGGCCGACGGTACGCTGATGATAGTACTGTCCCGGATGTGAGGCAGAGCCCCTCCCCTTACTGTGCCGGACGAGAGGTCTGCCACCGAGTAGCTGCCGGTCCCCTCATCCGCCCCTGCGGGGCACCTTCCCCTAAGGGGAAGGCTTTAAAAGCGGCGGGAAGCATACTGCTTTGACAGATAGCGAGCCGGATATATACGGCTCGCGACTTTTACGTTTTTTTGTTTTTCCTTCGCGGAGCTTCGACAGCATTCGACACACAAGCCGGTGTATACTGCATCATAGGAGCTATAGAAGCTCCGGCGCAAGTTACATAGGACAGACCGCCCTGAGGCGGGCTCGCGAAGAAAGGAACGGACAATGAAAACAGAATTGAAGCTCAGATTGTTGGCAGCGGCTATGGAGTACCGCTGGAGGCGGGTACTGAAATACCGCAGAGAGGGAAACCGGCGCATCGAGAGAGGGGAGTCCCTGTCCTCCGACGCCCTGCTGAGGCTGTCCCGGCGGATAGACGGACACAGCTGCGCTCTGGCGCGAATGCAGCAGAGCTATGACAGGCTCAGCGCGTAAACCTGATTATCTATCGCCATTTGCCAGAAAAAAGTTGCCATTGCGTGGGACAGGGCGTATAATGAACCTGTTAGATACGTCAAAACGGGAGTCTGTCCGCAGCCTGACGCGGAGAGGTCCGTACTGAGCAATGGCCGCCGGCTCAGCCGGCCCTCGGTAAGGAGCCTTTTAATAGGGCTCCTTACTTTTTTTCCCGGTGATACACGCTGAAAATACCGGCGTCATGTGTCCTTTGGCACTGCCGTTGTGGACGCCGGGGGCGGTGCCGCTCATGCCCCATACAGGATGGCCCCGGGGACAGATATTCCGACGGCACATGGCGCTGATGTGCAGGCTCTGAGAGCCGAGAGGTTTTTCTATGGCAAGGACGATACTTATTGTTGATGACAATGCCCTGAACAGAGAGCTTTTGAAGGGCACCATGGGCGGGGACTACGATATACTGGAGGCCGCCGACGGGCAGGCGGCTCTGGAGCTGATACGGAGCCGGGGCGCGTCTCTATCCGCCGTGCTGCTGGATATCAAGATGCCGGTCATGGACGGCTACGAGACTTTGCGCCGCATCAGGGACAGCGCGGAGTACGCCCAGCTGCCGGTGATAATGATAACCGGCTACGAGGACGAGGAATCCCGCGTCAAAGCCCTGTCCCTGGGCGCCAACGACTTTATCGTCAAGCCCTATAACCCGGAGATAATCAGACACTGCCTGAAAAACAACATCACCCTGCGGGAGACGGCCTCCATCATCAGCGCTATCCAGAGGGATAAACTGACGGGACTGTACAACAGGGAGATGTTTTTTGAAAAGGCGGACGAGGCCATACGGGAGCACGACAGCGGCTTCTACCTCATGTCCAGCCTGGATATCAACAACTTCAAGCTGATAAACGACCAGTACGGCACCGCCGAGGGCGACCGTATCCTGCGCCGCATAGGCAAGGCCATAGACGAGGATATGAGGCGATTCGGCGGCATTGGCGGGCGCATCGGCGGAGACAATTTCGCGGTGCTGCTGCCGGTATCCCGGAGGGATATGAGCATCATCCGCCTTATACAGCAGGACAAGAACTACTTCTCCAGCGACAGGGCCATAGTTTTTTCCGTGGGCCGCTGCCTGGTCAGTGATCTGTCCCTGCCTGCCAGCTCCCTTTACGACAGGGCCTATATCGCCAAGCAGTCTGTGAAGGGGCGTTACGACGAGCGGATAGCCTACTTCGACGAGGCCATGCTGGAGAAGCTGGTCCAGGACCAGCAGATCATCGCCGACATGGACGAGGCTGTAGCCCAGAAGCAGTTCGAGGTCTGGCTCCAGCCCCAGTATAACCACTCCACCGGCGCGCTCATAGGCGCGGAGGCCCTGGCCCGCTGGCGCCATCCGGAGCGGGGACTTATTTATCCCGGCGAGTTCATCCCGGTCTTTGAACAGAACGGCTTCGTATACGAGCTGGACAGATTCATCTGGGAGGAGTGCTGCCGACTGCTGCGCCGATGGACGGACGAGGGCCGCACACCGCTGCCCATCTCCGTCAACATCTCCCGCTACGACATCTTCCGCAAGGACCTGGTGGGATACATAGCGGGGCTCGTGGAGCAGTACGGGCTGGAGCCGGCCATGCTGCGGCTGGAGATCACCGAGTCCGCCTTCGCAAAGTCCACCGAGACGGTCATAAGCATAGTCAAGGAGCTGGTGGAGCGGGGCTTCACCGTGGAAATAGACGACTTCGGCAGCGGCTACTCGTCGCTTAATACCCTGAAAAGCGTCCCCGCCCAGGTGGTGAAGCTGGATATGCGCTTCCTGGAGGACGACGAGGGCTCCCAGCGGGGCGGCAACATTCTGGAGTCCGTCGTGCGCATGAACAAGTGGCTGGGGCTGGCGGTGATCGCCGAGGGCGTGGAGACCAAGGCTCAGGCGGACTACCTCAAGAGCATCGGCTGCGCCTACGTACAGGGCTACCTGTACGCCCGGCCCATGCTGCCGGAGGACTATATCAGGCTGGCCCGTGAATCCGGCAGGGAGGAGCGGCTAATCGCCCTGGAGACAGTGGCAAACCTGAACAACAACGCCTTCTGGGACCCGGACTCTATGGATACCCTCATATTCAACAGCTATGTGGGCGCAGCCTGCATCTTTGAATACAACGAGGGCAATGTGGAGCTGCTGCGGGCCAACGATAAGTACGCCCAGATACTGGGCGGCGGCAACGTCAGCGTGGAGGAGACGCTTAAGCTGGACTGGCTGTCCGCGCTGGAGCCGGAAAGCCGCGTCAAGGTGCGCAAGGTGCTGCGCCGCTCCGCCCAGACCGGCAAGGAGATGACCACTGAGTACGTCTTTGCCAATATCCCCCACTGCCCCGACAAGGTGCATCTGCGGGCGACCATGCGGGTCATTGCCACCGCCGGGAAGCGGATGCTGGTCTACTGTATGTGCGAGAACATCACCGGCCAGCGTCAGGCGGAGCGCAACGTAAAAAAGATAGCCAGACAGTTCAAGACGGTGCTGGACAATGTAAGCTGCGGGATTACCGCCGCCATCATCCGCGACGGCGATGGCGAGCTGCTCATATCCAACAACCGGTATTACGAGATGCTGGGATACACCAGAGAGCAGTTTAAGGCGGAGATAGGCAGCAGCTACTTCAAAACTGTCCATCCCGGCGACAGACTGCAGGTGAGCCGGGTGCTGCTGGGGATGCACGAGACCGGCGGCTCGGCGACGCTGGAGTTTCGCGCTGTACGGCGGGACGGGGAGACCGTGTGGATACGCTGCGCTGCCTCCATGACCACCTTTGACGATGTTCCGGAGCCGGTGCAGCTGTGCATATATGTGGACCTGACCGCCGAAAAGCTGATGGCCCAGCGGCTGCTGGACAATCTGCCCAGCGGCGCCGCGCTGTTTGAATACAGCGGCGGCGGGCTGCGGGTGCTGAACCTGAACAAACGCTACTGGGAGCTGACCCAGCGCACACCTACCGACTATTCCGACAGGCAGGTGATAGAGCTGGTGCACCCGGAGGACAGGGACATAGCCCTGCAAGCCTTGGAGGAGGCTATCCGGGAGCACAGGGACGCGGTGTGCGACCTGCGGCTGCCCTGGGGCGACAGCGGTTACAGGCTGTTCAGGGTGGTGGCCCGCATCCTGGAGGAGAGCAGCGGCAGATATTCCATCTACGCCACCTTCACCGCCGTTACCGACGAGGAGACCGCCATCAAGGAGATGCTGCCTGTGGCTTTGCAGACCATGATGGAGACTCAGAACGATTACTCCTTCATCATGGACAAAAACCTGCGCTATGTCTGCTGCAGCCGGGCTTACGCGGAGCTGTTCGGCCTCAGCAGCGAGGATATGACAGGCAGGACCGACGACGAGGTAATAGCGCCGGAGCTGGCCAGAAGGTACCGGGCGGAGAACCTGCGCCTGCTGAAAAGCGGACGCTCCCTTATCGACGTCACCCAGTCCACGCCTACCTCCGACGGCAGCTCCCGCTATACCAGCACCTCCAAGTATGTCATGCGGGATTCCGCAGGCAAGGTCATCGGTATATACGGCATAGGCCGGGATATCACCAAGGCCCTTCAGGCCGACTCACGGCTAAAGACCCTCACCGACAGCATACCCGGCGGCCTCGCCGTATACAGCAGCAGCGCAGAGGCTCCGGACAAGATAGCAGTGGACTATTTCAGCGACGGCTTCAGCTCCATGTTCGGATACAGCCGGGGCGAGTACGAGAAGCTCTGCGCCTGCGACCCCTTTATTATGGTGTTCCCGGAGGAGAAGGCCGGGCTCATAGAGCAGATACGCGCCCTGATAAAAACCGGCAGCGGTATCGACATAGTGTTCCGGGCAAGGCACAAGGACGGCGGCACCAAGTATATCAACATCAAGGCCGTACCCGGTGAGACCGACGGCAGGCGTATCACCGTCAACGCGGTGCTCTTTGACGTGACGGAGCGGCAGCAGGCGGTGGAGCGGCTGCGCATAAGCGAGGAGGAGAACCGCCTGGCCATGCGCCACAGCGGCGGCACCATCTGCCGCTTCAACGTGGAGGAGCGCACCCTTATCATGCCCCCCACGGCGGACAGCGGCGACACTTTGCCCACGGTGATAGAGGACGTGCCCTACAGCGTGGTGGAGAGCGGAGACGTATCCCCGGAGTCGGCCAAGGATTATATTGACTTTTACGAGAGCATTATCCGGGGTGTGCCTCTGGGGGCGGTCAGCTTCAAGCGCCGCAATTCCAACGGCTGGCGCTGGCTGGAGGCCCAGTTCACAACCATCTTTTCCGACTCCGGTATGCCCAGGTCCGCCGTCATAACCTACCAGGACGTGACCGAGCGTCTGGAGAAGGACAGCGTATACAGGCGCTGGCAGCAGTCCATACAGGAGCGGGAGGCCGGGGCCTTCATGCTCTACCGCTGCAACATCAGCAAGAACATCTCCTTCGACTCCCAAGAGGGCTCTCTGTTGAGCATTGACCATAAGGAAGGCCCCTTGAGCTTCGACGAGCGCACGGAGGAATATGTGGAGCAGTGCGTTTTCGAGGAGGACGCCGCCCGCTACCTGAGCTTTCTCAAATCGGACACTCTGCTGGCTTCCTACTACCGGGGCAAGCGCACCTGCAGTATGCAGTACCGGGAAAAGCTGCCCGACGGCGGCGTGCGCTGGCTGCAGGTGGCGGTGGATATGGTGGAGCACCCCAACGGCTCCGATGTGGAGGCCTTTCTGCTTTACGAAAACATTGACGAGAGCAAGCGGGCGGAGCTCATGACACTGGAGCAGGCGGAGACGGACCCCCTTACCGGTGTGCTGAACCGGGGAACTCTGGCCTCCCGGGTGAACAGCCTCATAAAGACCGCCAAGCCCGGCAATCTCCACGCCCTGCTGATGCTGGACGTGGACGGCTTCAAGCTGGTCAACGACGTGTTCGGTCACGCCTCCGGCGACCAGATACTCAGGGATATAGCCCGTGCCCTGCGCTCCGTGCTGAGAAAGGGCGACATCATAGGCAGGCTGGGCGGCGACGAATTCATAGTCTTTCTGCCGGACATCCCCAATGACATCGTGGCGGCGGACAAGGCCCGGCAGATATGCGCCCTGACCCGGCGCTCCCTGAGTCTGGAGGTGGAGGTCTCCTCCAGCATTGGCATAGCCGTGTCGCCCAGGGACGGGGAGGATTTCGAGAGCCTGTACCATAAGGCCGATGTGGCTCTGTACAGCGTCAAGGGCAGCGGCAAGGACAATTTCATCTTCTACCATGACAATATGCCCGAGGAGCATCTGCAGGGCGGGGAGACGGAGAGCGCCGCCGGAGCCGAGGCCCGGGAAAAGAAGCAGAAGCGCCGCCTGCTGGTGGTGGACGACAACCGCATGGACTGCGCCCTGGTCTCCCGGATATTCAGCGGCGAATTCATCGTGGACAAGGCCAACGACGGCAGCACCGCCATGGTGCGGCTGCGGCACTACGGCTCGGCAATATCCGCGGTGCTGCTGGATCTGATGATGCCCGGCATGGACGGCTTTGCCATACTTAAGAGAATGCGGGAAAGCGCGGAGCTCAGAAGCATACCCGTGATCATTGTCAGCAGCGCCGAGGACAGGGAGACCAGCCTCAATGCCATACGCAGCGGCGCGGCGGACTTTGTGGCGAAGCCGGTGGAGTCGGAGCTGCTGCGGCTGCGGGTAAACACGGCCATAGCCAAGGCGGAGAACGAGCGGCTTCAGGCCAAGCGCTGTATCCAGGACCTGCAGAACATGGAGACCGTCCGGTACAAGACCATACTGGAGCGCAGCGGCATAGCCGTTATCGAGTATGACTGGGTGGCGGGCAGCTTTGAATACGACCCCTTGGTGACGCAGCTGCTGGCCGGCAACTACGACCAGCGCCGCTTTTGGCACATCCTGCTGGCGGATCTGGTGGCAGACACTAAGACGGTGAAGGATATGCAGGAGCTGGTACACGCTCTGGCCGAGGACAGAAGCCGTCAGGACAGCCATCTGGTAGTCAGTCTCAAGACCCCGGCCAAGGTCTTTCACTGGTTCCGCTTCAGTATCTTCAAGCAGACCGACGACTTTGGCCTCACCGGCAGGATACTGATGACTCTGCTGGATCTGGGGGACAGCCTGCCGACATAAAAGCAGGCTTGAATAACGAATGACCGAGCCCCGGGCGATTTGCCCGAGGCTCGGTTATTTATAGGCTTCCCCAGGGGGAAGCTGGCGAGCGCAGCGAGACTGATGAGGGTTGCCGGTATATCTGGGAATGCTGCGTTGCT
>CAYSFK010000023.1:0-17595 GCA_964430345.1 uncultured Oscillospiraceae bacterium
GGCGGTGAAGTAGCCCACGTCTCCGGCGGAGAGGGCATCGCAGGGCTCCAGACCTATAGGCCGCAGATGGCCCACCTCCACCACTTTGTACCGGGCGCCGGTGGACATGAGCAGTATCTCCGAATCCCGGCGGACGGAGCCGTCTATCAGGCGCATAAACACGATGACGCCCCGATAGTTGTCGTACTGGCTGTCGAACACAAGGGCCTTCAGCGGGGCCTTGGCATCTCCCTTTGGAGAGGGGACATTGGCCACGATATCCTCCAGCACGGCGTCGATATTGAGCCCCTGCTTGGCGCTTATCTCCGGCGCGTCCTGGGCGGGGATGCCGATTATCTCCTCTATCTCGTCCTTGACCCGCTTGGGGTCGGCGGCGGGCAGGTCTATCTTGTTGATAACAGGGAGTATCTCCAGATTATTGTCCAGGGCCAGATAGGTATTGGACAGGGTCTGGGCCTCCACGCCCTGAGAGGCGTCCACTATGAGCACGGCGCCCTCGCAGGCGGCCAGGGAACGGCTGACCTCGTAGTTGAAGTCCACATGGCCCGGAGTGTCGATAAGGTTCAGGGTATAGCTCTCCCCGTCGCCGGCGGTATAGGTGAGCCCCACGGCGCGGGCCTTTATGGTTATGCCCCGCTCCCGCTCCAGCTCCATATTGTCCAGTATCTGGTCCTCCATGATGCGCTGCTCCACGGCGTTGCACTTCTCGATGAGCCTGTCCGACAGGGTGGACTTGCCGTGGTCTATATGGGCGATAATGGAGAAGTTGCGGATGTTCTCCTGCTTTATCATACCTGCTCCCCTTTTCCGGAAAACTCCTGCAAGGCTCTCCTGGCCCTGTCCGCCACGGCGCTTATCTCGTCGAGAAAGGCGGAGGCGGCGTCCGCCATGCTCGCGGCCTCATTGGGCCTGTCGCTGCGGCACAGCAGATAGTCGGCGCTGACGTTATAATACTCGCAGACCCGGCACACGAAGGCCAGCCCCGGCTCTCTGGCGCCGTTCTCGTAATGGCTCAGCAGGGCCTGGCTGATATGCAGCTCGGCAGCGGCGGAGCGCTGGCTGATATTCCGCTCCCGCCGGAGGGCGGCCAGGGTCTCGGGAAATGTTCTGTCCATAGCTTTATGTCCCTTTTGATTACATTTAGTATAGTCAGTATATTATACAGACGAATCCGCACTTTGTAAATAGAAATTGGGGCAAAAATCTTGAAAATGTGGCCCGATGGTGGTAGAGTAAGTAAGCGATACAACAATTACATTGGAGGGTCTTTTCATGTTTGAGAATCTTATAGAAATCCTGAAGGCAGAGCCCCGCAAGATAGTCTACACCGAGGGCCACGACGCCCGCATACTGGAGTCCGCCGCAAGGCTGAAAAAGGGCGGCTTCCTCACCCCCATTCTGGTGGGCAATGTTGAGACCGTGAAGGCCAACGCCGCAAAGGGCGGCTTCGACATCGAGGGTCTGGAGATCATTGACCCCGCCGCCTATGAGGGCATGGACGAGATGGTGGAGAAGATGGTAGAGCTGCGCAAGGGCAAGATGTCCGCCGAGGACTGCCGTGCCGCCCTGATGAAGGGCAACTACTTCGGCACCATGCTGGTGAAGATGGGCAAGGCCGACGCTCTGCTGGGCGGCGCGACCTATTCCACCGCCGACACCGTGCGCCCCGCGTTGCAGCTGGTAAAGACCCGCAAGGGCGCCAATCTGGTGAGCTCCTGCTTTATTCTGGTCCGCGGCGAGGAAATGATATGCATGGGCGACTGCGCCATAAACATCGACTACCAGGATAAGCTGGACAAGGAGGGCAACGTTGTGCTCTCTGCCGCCGCCCAGCTGGCAGAGGTAGCCGTGGAGACCGCCAAGACCGCCAAGGTCTTTGGCATGGACCCCAAGGTGGCTATGCTGTCCTACTCCACCAAGGGCTCCGGCAAGGGCGTGGGCGTGGATATGGTGAGAGAGGCCACAGCTATTGCCAAGGAGATGGCCCCGGACATGGACATCGACGGCGAGATGCAGTTCGACGCCGCCGTCTCCCCCGTGGTGGGCCAGCTGAAGTTCCCCGGCAGCAAGGTGGCAGGCTATGCCAACACCTTCATCTTCCCGGAGATACAGTCCGGCAACATCGGCTATAAGATAGCCCAGCGGCTGGGCGGCTTCGCCGCCTTCGGGCCCATACTCCAGGGGCTGAACGCGCCTATAAACGACCTGTCCCGCGGCTGCGACGCCGAGGAGGTCTACCAGATGTCCATTATCACCGCGGCGCTGAAATAAGGACATAAAAACGAGGTGGTCAGCATCAAAGCCTTTTTGATGCTGACCGTTATATTTAGGAGAGACTATGGACAGGGAGCACTACATGACACTGGCGCTGGCTTTGGCCCGGGAGGCGTACGACAACGGCGAGGTGCCGGTGGGCTGCGTCATTGCCGACAGGGACGGCGAAGTCATAGGCCGGGGCCGCAACCGCCGCCGGGAGAGGGGCGACGCCACCGCCCACGCGGAGCTGGAGGCTATACGGGAGGCCTGCGCCGCCGTCGGCGACTGGCGGCTGGAGGGCTGCGCGCTGTACGTGACGCTGGAGCCCTGCCCCATGTGCGCCGGGGCAATAATAAACGCCCGCATACCCACGGTGGTATACGGGGCCAGAGAGGAGCTGAGCGGCTCCTGCGGCAGCGTGATAGACCTGTTCAGCGAGCGCTACGGCCACCGCCCGGCGGTATTCGGCGGCGTCCTGTCCGCCGAATGCGCCGCGCTTATGGGCGACTTCTTCAAGGGAAAAAGATAGAAAAACCCGGCTGCATCAAACCAGAGTTTTGATGCAGCCGGGTTTTTCTATACAAGCTATTCCTTCACCGTGCCGTCGGCGTTGAACAGAGGCAGAGGGGCAAGGCAGATTATATCGTGCCGCTTCTGGGCGTCGCCCTCGGCCAACACGGCCATCTTACCGGCTATTATGCCGCCGGCCTTGGTGACCAGCTCCTCCATGGCGTGGAGCGACTCGCCGGTGGAGATAACATCGTCCACGATGAGCATACGCTTGCCCTTGATAAGCTCCGCGTCGGCGGTGTCGATGACCAGCTTCTGGATGCTCATGGTGGTAATGGACTTGACGGACACCTCAAACACGCCGGACATATAGGCCTTGGCGCCCTTGCGAGCCAGGAAATACTTGTCGGCCCCGCTCTGACGGGCCATCTCATACAGCAGTGGGATCGCCTTGGCTTCCGGGGCGATGATGTAATCGTACTCGGGAGCAAGCTTAAGCAGCTCGGCGGCGCAGTGGACGGTAAGCTCCACATCACCGAACATAACGAAGGCGCCTATGTACAGGTCGTCCGCGACCTTGCATAGAGGCAGCTCCCGTTTTAAGCCGGCGATGTCCATCTCGTAAGTCATGTTTTTAAGAAACCTCCTGAAAACAGCAGTTTTATTTTACATTGCTATTTTACAGGATATACGAAAAAAATCAAGAGTGATTTACCGCCGCGCGCCTATTTTCTGCAGCCGCGGAAAGCGTCGCGCAAAAAGGCGCGCCGCTCTCACTGAGCTAACAGGTCCGGTTTGCCGTACAGACGGGCATAGGAGCCGGGCGGACAGCTGATGAAAAGGTCGAAGCAGGAGGCGAAGGTGCCCCCGCCTATGTACATGACCGATTCGGCGATGACGGCGTTAGACAACGCGTTGCACTCGGAAAAGGCCTGATCCCCTATGACCCTGACGGAGTTCGGGACGCTCACAAAGCGCAGCCCCAGATTGCCGCAGAAGGCGAGCTCTCCTATATCCGTCACGGAGTCAGGGAGAAGAAGCTGCTGCAGGGAGCAGCCCACAAATGCCTCTTTGCCGATGCTTATAACAGAATCAGGGATAACTATACTCTTGATATCGTGTTGGTAGGCAAAGGCCTTGTCCCCTATGACCCTCACAGAGTCCGGCAGGGTGACCTCGGTGACGTCGGTCGAAGTGTTGCCTGACATAAAAGCGTCGGTGATGTATTTTACGCCGCTCGGTATGCGCACCTGCCGGTCCGTGCCGTTGTATTTAAGCAGCACTCCGTCGCCCACAATGACAAATTCATCGGTCAGGCTCTCATACCACGGAGTCCCGGCAAAGGCATTCCGCCCTATACAGGAGACGGAGCCGGGGATGCTCAGCTTTTCCAGTTCGGCGCAGCCTATGAAGGCGCCGTCACCGATACTGGTGACAGTATCGGGTATACGCACCGAGGTCAGTGTCTCGCATCCGCTGAAGGCGCCGGAGATATGCCTTACGCCGTCCGGTATCACCACGTCGCCGCCGGCACCGTTGTAGCTGATGAGCACCCGGTCGCCCACGATCACAAACTCATCGTCCTGCTTCCCCAGCCAGGGAGTGCCCTCAAACGCGGATGCAGCCACATCGGTGACAGAGCCGGGGATGGATATATCCGTCAGAGAGGTGCAGCCGACGAAGGCCCGGTCACCGATGCGGGTCAGGCCGTCCGATAAGCTCAGCTTGGTCAGCGACGTGCAGTCGGCAAAGGCCTCGTAGCCTATGTCCGTCACACCCGGCAATATGCTCAGGCTGCGAAGCGAGGTACATTTTGAAAAGGCGCCGCTGCCGATGACTTTCACGGAGCCCGGGATGCTCAGCTCCTTCAGCGAGGTGCAGTATTCAAAAGCCCTGCTGCCTATACTGGTCACCGAGTCGGAGATACTGACGCTGGTCAGCTTGTCGTAGCGTGATAAGGCAAAGTGTCCGATACTGATAACGGAGTCCGGGATGACGATGCTCTCTACACTTGCGGGGAACGCGTGGTAGGCGATGTACTTTGCCCCGTCCGGTATCACCACATTCTTTTCATCGCCCGAATAGCCTGTCAGCCTCCCGTCGTCGACGATACGGAAGCCGTCCGGTCGGCTGATACCCGAGACCCCGTAAAACGCGTAGGTACTCAAGCTGGTCCCGGAGGGAATAGCCACGTTTTTGAGCTTCTCGCAGTCCTTGAAGGCATAGTCGCCGATATCGGTCACAGAATCGGGGATAGTCACGCTCTCCAGCCCCCGGCAATACATAAAGGCGCGTTCGCCTATGAGGGTGACCGAGTCGGGGATATTTACGCTCCTGAGAGCGGAGTTTTGGAAGGCCCCATCATCAATGCGGACTACGGAGTCCGGGATGCTCACCTGCTCCAGAGCGCTGCCGTCGAAGGCCCCGCCGCCGATGCCCGTGACAGAATCGGGAATGGTCACGTCGGTGAGCTTACAGCCCTCAAAGGTGGCGGCGATAAATTTCACGCCCTGGGGTATGACCACGCTGCCGCCCTTACCGTTATACTTGAGCAGTATCCCGTCTCCCACCATCACGAACTCGTCCCTCAGACTTTCCAGCCACGCTGTATCCTGAAAGGTGCAGTCCCCCACGCTGACCACGCGCTCCGGTATAGTCACCTCCGACAGCGCCTCACAGTTTGAGAAGGTATAGGACTCTATCCTCGTCACGGAGTCCGGAATGACCACGCTTCTCAGCGCCTTGCAGTATTCAAAGGCCTCGCTACCGATACAGGTCACCGAGTCCGGGATATCCACGCGCTCCAACCCGCTGCAAAACGCAAAGGCCTGCTTGCCTATAGTTGTCACAGAGTCCGGGATATCCACCGCTGTCAGCGCGGTGCAGCTGCGAAAGGCACCCTCGGCAATACTCGTCACGCTGTCAGGGATAGTGACATCCTTGAGATAGCTCCTGCGGTTAAAGCAGTTATTTTTTATCACCGTCACCGGGCGGCCATCCAGCTGCCGGGGTATGCTTACCCGCTCCGCATAGCCCAGATAGCACACCAGCTCCACATGGTCGCTGTAGAGCTCGTACCAGTAGTCGGCGTTGCTCTTTGACTCCGGGGTCTCCCGCTCCGGCGTCTCCTCTGTCAGCCCATATACCGGCTGCTCCTCCTGAGGCTTCGGGCTTTCCGCGTTCGGCATCGGCTGTAACGAAAACAGCAGAAGCAGCGCCGCCAGCGGCGCGGCGACGGCCCGCAGCACTACCCGCTTCCCTCTCACGCCCAGGCCACGCGCTGCCCGGCTGACCTTCTGGCTATTGCTGCGCTGCGTATATGCGTCTGTGCTGTCCATAATCGCTCCTCTCCTCTTAAGGCGGTTCCCTCTTGATGATTCTCTTCTATCTAGCACAGCGATCACTACGCTATCCTGTCCGGTGTGCCGTAATGCTCGGCATAGGAGCCGGGCGGACAGCTGATGAAGAGATAATTGTAGCTGGAGTAAAACGCGCCGCTGCCTATATGAATTACAGAGGCCGGTATTACGATGCTGATCACCCCGCCGGAATTTGTGGAAAAGACTTCATCCTCTATGACCGTCACAGAATCCGGTATGCTCACGAAGCTCGGTGCGCTCGCGTGGAAGGCACGCGTCCCTATGCTCGTCAGTGAGTCCGGGAGAATGAGCTGACGAATCGCGCATTCCGAAAAGGCACGCTCGCCGATTCTCGTCAGAGAGTTAGGTAGAACTATGCTTTCGAGGAAGTACTGGCCGGCAAAGGCATTGTCCCCTATTACCGTCACAGAGTCCGGCAAAGTGACCTCGGTCACCCTGGTCGAAGTGTTGTCCGCCATAAAGGCGTCACTGATGTATTTTACGCCGCTCGGTATGCGCACCTGCTGGTTCGTACCGTTGTATTTAAGCAGCACCCCGTCACCCACAATGACAAACTCATCGGTCAGGCTCTCATACCACGGAGTCCCGGCAAAGACTTCTGTTCCTATCTTGGAAACGGCGTCGGGGATGTTCAGCGTCTCAAGACATCCGCAGCGGCTGAAGGATTCATCGCCGATACTTGTCACGGTGTCGGGTATACGCACCGAGGTCAGTGTCTCGCATCCGCTGAAGGCGCCTGAGATATGCCTTAAGCCGTCCGGTATCACTACATCGCCGCCGGCACCGTTGTATCTGATGAGCGTCTGGTCGCCCACGATCACAAACTCGTCGTCCTGCCTCTCCAGCCACGGTGTGCCGTCAAACGCAGAGACAGCAACATCGGTGACGGAGTCCGGAATAGATATATCCGTCAGAGCGCAACAGTCGGAAAAGGCCGATTCGCCGATGCTCGTCACGCTGTTGGGTATGCTTATACTTGTCAGCGAGCTACAGTAGGCGAAGGTATCGTCCGCGATCTCGGTCACTGCTCCGGATATATTCACGCTCCTGAGCGAGGTGCAACCCGCAAACGCCTCGCTGCCGATGACTTTTACGGAATCAGGGATATCTATCCTTTCAAGCGAGCTGCAATGATAAAAAGCCTCGCTTCCGATGACTTCTACGGAATCAGGGATATCTATCCTTTCCAGCGAGCCGCAACCAGAAAAGGCCGCGCTGCCTATGCTCGTCACCGAGTCGGGGATGGTCACGCTCTTGAGCTTGCCGCAGCCTGAAAAAGCCCAGCCCCCAATGCTGACGACCGAGTCGGGAATAACCACGCTCTCTATTGGATGACCAGCATCGCGAAAGACATCGACAGAAATGTATTTGACGCCGTCCGGTATGACGACATTTTTATCATCTCCCGAATATGCTATCAGCTTTCCGTCGCCGATGACAGTGAAACCTTCCGCCGGTCGGTAGCACGGGACATCATAAAAGGCATAGACTCCAATGTCCGTGACAGAGTCGGGAATAGTCACGCTCTTGAGCTTTTCGCAGTCGTTGAATGCGAAGTCGTCTATTCTGGTCACAGAGTCGGGAATAGTCACGCTCTCCAGCTCTCTGCAATACGCAAAGGCGCTTTCACCAATGGTGGTCACAGAGTCGGGGATGGTAACGCTCTTAAGAGGACAGCCGCCGAAGGCCCAGTCCTCTATGCACAGTACGGAATTGGGGATGCTCACCTCGCTGAGCTTGCAGTCGGTGAAGGCTCCGCCGCCGATGAGCATGACCGTATCGGGAATGGTCACGTCGGTAAGCTCAGCGCCATCGAAATCGGCGCATATGCTTTTCACACCCTCTGGTATGACAACAGCGCCGCCCTTTCCGTTGTACTTGAGCAGTATCCCGTCTCCCACAACGGCAAACTCATCGGTCAGGCCCTCGAACCACGGAGTCCCGTCAAAGGCATAGTGCCCCACGCTGACCACGCTCTCCGGTATAGTCACCTTCGACAGCGACTCACAGTATGAGAAGGTATAGGGCTCTATCCTCGTCACGGAATCGGGGATGACCACACTCCCCAGCGCCGAACAGCAAGAAAAAGCGTTCATCCCGATAGCGGTCACAGAATCGGGGATGGTCAGCTTACTGATCCCGCAGCCTTCAAAGGCGCGCCTGCCTATATTCGTCACGCTGTCCGGGATGGTCACGCTTTCAAGGAGTCTATGGTTCTTAAAGCAATTGGTCTTCACAACTGTGACCGGCCGTCCCTCAATGTGCTTTGGTATCGTGAGATTCTCCTCGCTGCCGAGATAATACACCAGCTCCACATGGTCGCTGTAGAGCTCGTACCAGTAGTCGGCGTTGCTCTTTGACTCCGGGGTCTCCCGCTCCGGCGTCTCCTCTGTCAGCCCATATACCGGCTGCTCCTCCTGAGGCTTCGGGCTTTCCGCGTTCGGCATCGGCTGTAACGAAAACAGCAGAAGCAGCGCCGCCAGCGGCGCGGCGACGGCCCGCAGCACTACCCGCTTCCCTCTGCCGCCCCGGCCACGCGCTGCCCGGCTGACCTTCTGGCTATTGCTGCGCTGTATATATGCGTCTGTGCTGTCCATAATCGCTCCTCCCCCGTTAAGGCGGCCCACTCTTGCCGATTTATCCATCACTTATTTTAATTTAGCACAGCGTCTGCATATGTGTCAACAGCCGCAAACGGGCAAACAAAGAACCGCGCATTTCTGCGCGGCCCTGCACAGGAAGGCAGATTGCCTTCCTGTGCAGGCAAAAGACGGCTTTCACCGAAAGCCGCCTTTTGCATAGTATTGTACGTGACGGACACCCCTGATGGGTTTCCTTCACATTCCTTCCTTTCCGAAATCTGAGGCTTATCCAATCTTTCCGGGCAGCCGTGGGCAGGCAAACAAAGAACCGCGCATTTCTGCGCGGCCCTTCGTTTGGGAGAAAAGAGAGGATTTATAGGAGTAGAAAAGTATCAAAGTTATCAGCCGGCGGCGTCGGGCTTGGCCTCGTCAAAGGTGACACTGACGATAATGCTCTCTCCGGCCCGGTACAGCTCCAGCTCCGCCGTGTCCCCGGCCGAGTGGCGCTTGACAGCGGAGCGCAGCTCCGTGTCGCTGGTGACGGCATCGTCGCCCAGTCTGGTGATGATATCCCCCGCCTGGATGCCGGCCTTCTCGGCGCAGCTGTCCTTCTCCACGAAGGAGACGTAAGCGCCCAGGGGCATACCGTAGTACTGGCTGTACATGGAATTATACCTGCTGTCCAGACTCACGCCCATGTAGGCCTTGCCTGTGACGTAGCCCTTGGTGATAAGGTCGTTGGCGATAGCGGCGGCGTCGTTTATGGGGACGGCAAAGCCTATGCCCTCAACGCCGGTGGAGCTGTATTTTGCCGTGACCACGCCCACCACCTGGCCTCTGTTGTTGTACACGGGGCCGCCGGAGTTGCCGGGGTTGACGGCGGTGTCCATCTGAAACATATTAATGGCCTCGCTGCCCTCGCTGGTAGTGATCAGCCTGTCCAGAGCGCTGAGATGCCCTGTGCTCATGGAAAACTCCAGCTCGCCCAGAGGATTGCCCACAGCGTAGAGCGTGTCGCCCACCTTAAGGCTGTCGCTGTCGCCGAATTGGACGGGAGTTAGCCCGTCGGCGTCTATTTTCAGCACGGCTATATCGTTGTCCGGCTCAACGCCGACTATCTCGGCAATATAACTGCTGCCGTCGCTGCGCATGACCGTCACGTCCAGGTCGTTATTATAAGCGTCCTCGACGACATGGTTATTGGTAAGTATATATCCGTCGGCAGAGATGACAAAGCCGGAGCCGGACACGGCGGAGGAGCTGGTCATGCCGAAAAAGTTTGTATAGGTGACCTCGGTGGTGATGCCCACCACCTGCTGACAGGCGTTGGCGTACACCTGAGAGGCGGGCATACTGCCGTCAGACAGCAGCTCCGCCACGCCGGTGCTCTCGCCGGCGCCGATGACCATTTCTTCCTCGTCCGCCTGCATAGCCTCCAGGGACTGCTGCACAGCGTCCAGCCTGTCTGAAAGCCGACTGCCCACCAGAGCGCCGCCGCCGAAGCCGCCCAGCAGCGCGCACACCAAGCACAGGCAGACCAGCTTCACGAAGCCGCCGCCGGGTTTTTTGGGCTTAGGCTCCTTTGTCTCCTTAGGCGTCTTTTCGGGGGGGCTGTAGTATTTGGGAGGAACCGTGTTCTCCTCCTCGCGGACATAGTGGGCGTCGGAGTAGATCTTCTGGTTATAGCCGTTCTTATAGTGGTACTCGCCGTTGACCCTGTCGGTCTGAGGGTCCGGGCTCCTCGCCTCTTCCGGCTCCTCGCTGTCGTCGTGTATTTCGTTGCCGTCAAAGTCCAGCATGGAACAGACCTTCCTTGCTCAGTAATTTTTATGAGCCTAATATAGCCATTATTTATGTACTTGTAATGAACAATTCGGCAAGATTTTTTGAACACAGACTAAACAATTTCTGAATCGGACGTCAGCCTGTATACAAGGCCTCCGCCTGGCTCATGGATATGGGGAGGATGCCCATGTTCTCCCTGAGCCAGCTCAGGCAGCGCTCCGAATTTACCTGAACGGCGAAGTCCAGGGACTCGTATTTGTCCTTGCTCTCGTCCTGCCTGTTGTCTCTGTCCACCAGCTCTATATATATGGTGGCGTCGGTCTTGATATTATAATAATCGCTGTTCTGCACCGCCCAGAAGCCTGCCAGCTGCCCGTCGGCTATGTCCGGCAGCATACAGTCATAGTACAGCTCCAGAGCCTGCTCCGTGGTGAGCTTTACGCTGTTGTGAGTATACACGCCGTCGCTGTCCGTCTTGCCGTAGTCGATGTTGCATATGCTCACAGTGTCCTCATTGACGGGCATACGGAAGCTGGTGCGGAAGCCGGTGACCTCGGGGCTGTTGCAGATGGTCTGCCACAGCATCAGATCGGAGGCCGGGTCGTCCATGGCCTCGTCGCCGCTGTCCAGCTCGTAGAAGCGGGCGAAGTGGCTGCCGTCCTTCAGGTAGTAGTTGATGGGCAGATAGTATCTATCCTTGCTGCTCTCGTTTTGCTCCTTGTGCTCCGTTATCTGCCGGTGCATGGCTATGACCGCCTGTATATTCTCCGGCTCCCGGATGTCCCCGTCCACAAAGCTCAGGCTTATGTACTCCACATCCTCCGCCTGCGGAACCCGGCGCTCGTAGCCGAATACATCGAACTCGCACACGGCGGCAACCACCAGCAGCACAGTACACACGGCAGCAAAGCCCTTTATATTGCCCCGAAATACGTCGAGAGATTTTTGCATCAGCATTTCGGAGGCATAGTAGCCGATAAACGCGCCCAGCAGCATCAGCAGCGCGGCTATGGACGCGGCGGTCAGTCCGTGCAGCGCGTCCTGAAGCACCCATTCGTTTATCACGCAGGCGAATACCACAGCGCCGCCGAAGGCCATGCAGTACTTGAACACCGGCTTGAGTATACCCACCGCCACCACATCACCGGCGGTCTCCATGCGGCGCTTTCTGTACAGCAGCAGCGCCAGCCCCAGCAGGATGATACCTACTATGCAGTAGACAACGAGCCACTCCGTGCCGGTGAGCTCCACGCCGGTGGGCCCGGTCTGCGCCGCGCGGGCTTCTTCGGTGTATGTATAGTTCACATTCATGCAGGTGCCAAGCTGTGCCACAGGTGACAGCCAGGTAAAGCCGGCGCGGTCATAGCAGAAGCCGTATATGTACACATTCAGCAGCGCCCTTACCGCGCCCTCAGCCACATAGACCGCCACATTCAGCACCGCGTACAGTACCGGCATCATCAGCACACTGCCGGTGAGCATGGCGCAGAGGGCGGCTATGCCGAAAAAGGCCACGCCGCTCATAAGCACAACGCTGAGCCACTGAAGCAGATACCGCATTTCAACCGTCCCGTCCCCGGTAAGCAGCAGCGCCGAAACGCCAAAGACCAGCAGGTCCGACAGCAGCAGCGGCAGCAGACCCACAGCGGACGCCGTGAGGAAAACCGTCTCCCGCCGCACAGGCATAGAGCAGATAAGGCCGCAGCTTCGGGAATTATACATGAATCCGAACACGGCCAGCGCAGACAGCGCGGCCGCCGCAAAGGAAACATACATCATGTTCACCGCCGAGCTCAGCACAGTCTCGTTGAGCCAGAAGCCGGTACTGCCGTGGGCGGTGGAGCTGAACAAGCTCACCGGCAGCATTATCAGCAACAGCAGAAAGTACGCCGCCCAAAGCGGCCAGTAACGCTTTAAGAGGCTCTTGGCCAGACCCCTGTCAAATAACGATATTCCGGACTTCATTGTCGGCTCCCCCCTGTTCATATATGAATATCTCCTCCAGCGACAGCGGCAGCACGTCCATGAACATGGGCTCCGCCGTGGTGAGCCGGGCCGTCACTTCCTCCGCGCCGCCCCGGATTATAAGCTGCCTGAGCCGCCCGGTAGTGCTCTGGTGCAATATCTCCAGCCCCTCCGGCAGCTCACCGCCGTCGGGCAGGGCCAGCTGCACCTTCACCATATTGTCCTGCAGCTCGCTGAGAGAGCGCTGCAGCAGCATGGCGCCGTGGTTCATGATGCCCACATGGTCGCACACGTCCTCCAGCTCCCTGAGGTTATGGGAGGAGACCAGCACCGTGGTGCCCCGCTCCGCCACATCCGACAGCAGCAGTTTCCAGACCTGTCGGCGCATCACCGGGTCCAGGCCGTCCACCGGCTCATCCAGGATAAAGTAGTCCGGGCGGCAGGACAGGGCCAGCCAGAAGGCCGCCTGCTTCTGCATTCCCTTGCTGAGCTTTCTGACGCTGTGGCGGGTGTCTATCTTAAAGATATCGCCCAGGGCGTCAAAGCGCGAACGGCTGAACGCGGGGTACTCATCCCGGTAGAAAAGCATCATGTCCCTGACCGTGGACTGGGTATAGAAAAACACATCGTCCGGTATGTAGGCTATCCTCCGCTTTATCGCCGGGTTCTCATACACCGGCTGGCCGTCGATGAGGGCCTGCCCGGAGTCCTGCCTCAATATGCCCGCCAGGTGGCGAATCAGCGTGGATTTACCCGCGCCGTTGGGGCCTACCAGCCCGTATACCGAGCCTGTGGGCGCCTCTATGCTCAGGCCCCGCAGCGCCTGAAAGCCGTCAAAGCTCTTATAGAGCTCTCTAACCTCTATCATCCGTCATCCCTCCGTTCATCAGTGAAACAAGCTCCTCCTGGCTGAGTCCCAGGGCCCGCAGCTCCTTTACAAGCCCCTTCAGCTTCTCCGACAGCTCCGCCCGGCGGGCGTCGGCGGCCCTGTCCGGCCGGCACACGAAGCTGCCCTTCCCCGGCACCGAGACTATATAGCCCTCGCTCTCCAGCTCACGGTAGGCCCGCTGTATGGTGTTGGGATTAATGGTAAGCCCGGCCGCCAGCTCCCTTATGGATGGCATCTTACAGTCGGTGGGCAAGGCGCCGGATATGATGAGCCTGCGAAAGCCGTCCTTCACCTGCTCATATATGGGCCTTGCGTCCCGGAAGTCAACGTGTATCAAAAAAGCACCTCCAGTCCTGTATTAACTGTACTATTTGTGTTAGCACGGTTAATATACACTGGAGGCGCCGACTTGTCAAGAAAAACTTTTCCTGCTATCCCCGTCTGCAGGCGGGGATAACAGGAAAAGCAATTTAATTTCGGGTCACTTGCCGATGTTCTTGTAGTTTATGCTGTCGGCCACATGGTTCACCAGCTCCTCGGTGACGGTGAAGTCCGTCTCCCGCTTGGCGGAGAGGCTTTCTGCTGTCTCGCCGCTGCCGGGGCTCTGACGCCAGGGGTCAATGCTCATATCCAGCACCACGTAGCAGTTGTCAAGATAGGCGTAGACAATGGCCTGGGAGTCGTTCTGGGCGATGGTGAGGGGTGTGCCGTCCGCCGCGGTATAGCTGCGGGAGCTCATCTCACCGGCCTTGGACACGGTGAAGCCGCCCGCCTGACGGCCGTCCACCATCTCGTCATACAGGGTGGCGCAGAGGCTGGTATACATTCTGCGGCCATCGGGCAGGATGATATCCGCCAGGGAGAGGAAGGAGCCTTCCTGATACACGGCGAAGTGGTCGAATTGGGGCGCGGCGGTGTAGACATCGCCTTTACCCACGATCTGGGAGAGGGCAGTCATCAGCTCCGTGTCTCCGGCCTCGCCGAAGCCGTTGATGGTCTCCTGGGCAGTTCTGGGCTTCAGAGAGTATTTGGCCGCTATCTCCTCCAGCTTCATGGCTTCCTCCTGGTCCGCCACAGCGTAGATATAGCTGTAATCCCCATAGCCGCCCTGGGCCAGCTGCTCCATATATTCCATGTAATTGGCGTACTCGCTCTGGTCTATGGTGACGATATTGTTGTCGTCCCTCACCTGAACCAGACTGGGTACGGTCTGCCCGGTCACGGGGCTGACGCTGGTATTGGCCCAATCCTCCATGTAGCTCCAGTGATACAGGGTATAGGTGCCGTCGCTGTTCTGCTCCACATCCGTGCCGTCATAGGCGGCGGAAGCGTCGATAAAGGCGCCGGCCTTGGGCAGCTTCTCTGTATAGAAGGCCTGGGTCTTGGTGTTTTTGTACTCTGTCCACTCCTTCAGGGCGGCCTGGGCGTTGTCCAGCTTCTTCATCACGTCGGCGGGAGCTTCATAGGCCAGAGCTTCGCTGAGGTCGGTGCTGTCCGCCTCACCGGGTGTGGCCAGTATAGGCTCATTGGCAGGCGCGTCGGCGGGCTTGGCCTTTTTGCCGAAGAAGCTGATGGCCAGGACGATGACCAGCACCAGTATGACCGCCGCGCCGGCAATAAGGGCGGGCTTGGGCAGGCCTTCCACAAAGCCCTTTTCCTTTTCACGCAGTTCCCTCCGGGAGGCGGGTCGACGCTCCTGTCCCACGGCGCCGATATTTTCCGGCGCCTCGTCCCGAATACCTTTACCGGCGGCCGCGGCGTAGCTGACCCAGCCGGACTCGTCGGGCATGGGCTCCTCCCCGTCCTCGGAGTGGATGCCCCGCCATATGCGGCCCGCAGAGGCGGCGTCCGGCCCTATGGCGTTATACGCCTGGGGTATGCGGCCGTCGTCCTCGAAGTCCGGCCCCAGCTTTGACCTAAGCTGACGGCGGGCTCTGTCCACCATGGCCGTAACGGCGGCGGGCTTATCCTCGAGGATAGAGGCTATCTCCCGGGTGGTGAGTCCCTCGCCGAAAAACAGGTAGGCGGCCAGCTTGTACTTGTCGGGCAGGGCCGCCATGGCGCGAAGGGTCATGTCCTGCACGCCCTGCTCCGGGGCTGCGGAGTCTCCGCCGCGCATACCGTAACAGGCCTCCGTGACCTTTATCATCAGCGCCGGGCGCTCCTGCATGGTGTCCTCGGTGTCATGGTAGCCGAAATAGCGGGAGAACGCCCGCTGCGAAGCCTCCTCCGCCTGTCCGGCGTCGCCGAGAAAGGTATAGGCTATGCGGTAAACCGTGATAAGATTCTCCTTAAAGGCCGCCTCGATGCTCCTTCTGTCGCTGCTGTCCA
Organism: uncultured Oscillospiraceae bacterium; assembly: GCA_964430345.1. GTDB lineage: Bacteria > Bacillota > Clostridia > Oscillospirales > Oscillospiraceae > Limivicinus. The sequence goes on from CAYSFK010000023.1 coordinate 15,699, forward strand.
TTTGCCAGTGCTCCCTTCCCCCGGCCGCACCTCAGGCAGAGGACGGCGGCCAAAGTATAATCTTTATCTTAATCTTTATTCTACGCTGAGCCCGGTGAGATACCGGCGCATCATATCGAAGGCATGGTTTCCGGCCATACGCCGGATGTAGCTGCGGGTGCGGAAAGCACCCAGACTGAGGGCGCGCACATAGCAGCGCTCAGTCGTGGCCAGGGACACGAACACGGTGCCCACCTGGTTTACGCCGTCACCCTCCGGCCCGGCAAGGCCGGTAACGCCCAGGGCCATATCCGCGCCCAGCAGGGCGCGAACGCGCTCCGCCATCTCCAGGGCCACTTCCCGGCTTACCGCGCCCTTTTCCTCTATAAGCGCCGGGTCTATGCCCAGCAGTCCGGCCTTGGCCTCGTTGGTATAGGTCACCACGCCGCCCTTGAAGAAGGCGCTGGCCCCGGGCAGGTCCGTGAAGCGCTTGGCCACATAGCCCCCGGTGCAGCTCTCGGCGGCGGCGAAGCTCAGTCCCTTTTCACGCAGCAGGGCGATAACGCTCTCCTCGATGCACTCCACGTCCACCCCGTAGACGTATTCGCCCAGCCTCTGCTTCACGTGCTCCATCACCGGCGCTATCATGGTCTCGGCCTCGGCCTCGCTGTCCGCCTTGGCGGTTATCTGCAAAAGGCAGTCGCACTCCTTGGCGTAGGGGGCCATGCTGGGGTTGCGCATGGCATTCATCTCGTCGGCAAAGATAGAGTCCACGGTGCTTTCGCCTATGCCGAATATGCGCACGGAGTGGGAGACTATCTGCTGCTCCGACAGGCTTTTCAGATAGGGCAGGGCCCAGGCGGCGAACATGGCGTTGCACTCCTTGGGCGGCCCCGGCATCATGATGACTGTGCAGCCGTCCTTTTGAAAGGCGCAGCCGGGGGCCGTGCCCCAGTTGTTGTGGAACACGGTGCAGCCCTCCGGCAGCAGGGCCTGCTGGAAGTTATTCTCGGTAAAATGCTTATTGTGATTTATATAGTCGTAAAGCCCTGCCCGCTCCGCCGGGTCCTCCACCAGCGGCAGGCCAAAGCTCTCGGCCAGTATCTGCTTGGTGAGGTCGTCGCAGGTGGGGCCCAGACCGCCGGTGGTGATGATGATATCAGCCCGGGTTTTAGCCGTCTCCACACACTGGCGGAGCCGCTGGGGATTGTCCCCCACCACCGTGTGATAGCGGACGTTTATGCCTATCCTCGAGAGCATCTCGGAGATGTCCCGGGCGTCGGTATTGGTGACATGGCCCAGCAGCAGCTCCGTGCCCACGGAGATTATCTCAGTATTATAAGCCTTATTCATCCAGCGCCACCCTCTCAATACCGGCCACGGCCTCGTCTACCAATGCCGCCACGGGAAGCGCGCTTTCGGCGGCCTCCACCTCGCTGAGCTTGGGCCTTGTGCGGGGATGCCGGGGCGTAAACACCGTGCAGCAGTCCTCGTAGGGCAGGATGGAGGTGTCAAAGGTGCCTATGCGGCGGGCAAGGGTGACTATCTCCTCCTTGTCCATGCCTATGAGCGGCTGGAGCACCGGCAGATGTATCACCGCCTGGGTGGAGGCCATGGCCTCCATGGTCTGGCTGGCCACCTGGCCCAGATTCTCCCCGGTGACGATGGCCTTTGCCCCGGCCTGCAGGGCAATGCGCTCCGCAATGCGCATCATGAAGCGGCGCATGATAAGGGTGAAATACTCCTCGGGGCACTTGTCCCGTATCTCCTCCTGAATATGGGTGAAGGGAACTATATCCACGCTCATGCGCCCGCAGTAATCCGTCAGCAGTCGGGCCAGCTCCAGCACCTTGTCCTTGGCCTGCTGGGCGGTATAGGGGAAGGAGAAGAAGTGCACCGGGATAAGGCGCACACCGCG
>CAYSFK010000023.1:17605-23847 GCA_964430345.1 uncultured Oscillospiraceae bacterium
GCGCTTGGCTATCATATAGGAGGACACCGGGCTGTCAATGCCGCCGGACAGCAGTGTGACCGCCACGCCGTTGGAGCCCACGGGCATACCGCCGGCACCCTGGACGGGGCTGGCATGGACATAGGCCGCCAGGTCCCGCACCTCGATATGCACGGTGAGCTCCGGCTCATGGACGTCCACCGCCGTATCGGGATAGGCCTCGCTGAGCTCGCCGCCCACGTACTGGCTAAGCTCTATGCTGGTCATGGGGAAGGCCTTGTCGCTGCGCTTGGTCTCAACCTTGAAGCTCCTTGCCCGCTGCATATCCTCCCGGAGATAGTCTATGGCCAGTCTCGCGATGGCGTCCTTGTCCTTTGCGCAGCCTGCGGCCCGGGTCAGATTGATTACGCCGAAAACCTTTTTCAGCGCGTCAAAGGCGGCATCCATGTCCTCGCTGTCGCTCCCCGGCTCCACATACACCGTGGACTGGAGACAGTAGACCCGAAAGCTGCCAATGGGCGCCAGACGGCGGCGGACGTTGCCCATAAGCTTCAGCTCGAAGCTTTTGCGGTTCAGTCCCTTCAGCACCAGCTCCCCAAGATGGAGCAGAATGATATCGTTCATTTACATTTTTCCTTTATTCGCTCGTTATGTAAATCGATTGTATCACGTTTATTGTGTGATTGCAATTACCTGGGGAAATTTTAAGGAATATTTAGGAGAACGCCGAAAGGTCTTAAAATGACCTTCGGCCCGTATTCTCCGCTTAAAATATAAACAAAATATTTTAGATTGTCTTGACTTGCGGAGGCCGGACTTTTATAATATACTTAGGTTGGTATCTAATATTATAAGGGAAAAGAGGAAAGGCTATGAAAAAGCTTATCTGCGTATCAGTGTTGATAGTGATGCTTCTGTCTCTCTGCGCCTGCGGGTACAGCACAGCGTCCGCAGCAAGTCCGGCACCAACCGCGGCGGAGCCCGCGGAAAGCCCAACTGCAACGCCCACGCCTGACCCCGAAGAATTGATCTTCCCATCGGACGGCACAGAGCCGGACTACGCCGCCGCTGTGACAACGCTCACGGCCATGGCAGACCAGGGCAATGCTGAGGCCATGAAAAGCATCGGCTGGCTGTATCAGAAGGGGCTAGGCGTAGAGCAGGACTACGAAAAGGCTCTGGAATGGTACACCAAGGCGGCGGATAACGGCTATGTAAATGCCATGAACAATATCGGCTGGATGTACCAGAACGCCATCGGCGTGGAGCAGGACTACGATAAGGCTATCGAGTGGTACACCAAGGCGGCGGATATGGGCGATACAAACGCTATGAACAATGCGGCCTGGCTGCACCAGAACAGAGACGACACGGAGCCGGACCATGACAAGGGTCTTGAGTGGTACACCAAGGCGGCGGACAAGGGCGACCCGGTCGCCATGAGCAATATGGGCTGGCTGTACCAAAACGCTATCGGCGTGGAGCAGGACTACGATAAGGCTATGGAGTGGTACACCAAGGCAGCGGACAAGGGCAACGAAAACGCTATGATATGCGTGGGCTGGATGTACCAGAACGGCTTCGGCGTGGAGCGGGACTATGAGGCGGCTCTGGACTGGTACGTTAAGGCCGGTAACGCCGGCTGCGATTACGCCGAGAATTATATGAACCAGTTTTATTATGAGAAAGCGGACGACGGCTCATCGAAGCTGTGCTGCAACAACGAGGGCGACTGAGACTGATAAAAGGACTGCACCAAGTGCAGTCCTTTTTGCTATCTCACGCCAGCAGTATGGAGCAGGCTATGAGAAGCTGGCCCAGATAGTAGCTCAGCAGGTTTGTGGCTCTCAAGGGCTTGAGCTTTTTGCCGAAGGTGTAGTATATCATGATAAAATCGCTTACAACAAACAGCAGCGCCCCCACCGTGAACACCAGCTCCAGCGGACCGGCGCCCTGCTTTATGAGAAGGGACAGGGCAAAGCTGAACATGGCGATGACTATGACCAGATACACATAGCCGAATATCTTCAGCCCCTTACTGGGAGCGGTGATGCGCCGTATCAGCGGCGGGATGGCGGCCACGGACAGCACCGCCGTTACGATCAGCGCCATAAGCACCGTCTCCGGGCAGCGGCCTATCAGCGCCGCTATGTAGAGAAAATGCCCGCTGAGAAAGGCCAGGATGCCCACGGCGAATACCCTCATGGATACCCCGCCCTCATACAGATTCCTGAGGTTCAAAAGCACATCGCCCACCATACCAAGCACAAGGCCTATGACGATAAGCCTGCCGAAGCCGGAAGCGTGACAAGCACAGCAGTACAGGCCCAGCAGCACAAACATCAGGGACGCCAGCCCCTTCAGCACCACGGCCTTTCCCATCCTCCCGGCCAGCTCCGTCTTTATGAACCAGACGTCCAGAGCGAGCCCCACAACGGCGAAGGTCGCTAACCAAGTAAACATTTTACACCCCCGATAGTTATATTATTTCCGAATGCCTGACGCCACGCACGGTTGAGCGCCGTATCAGTTGAGTTTAGCCCGCCGCTTTTCCGCGCACTGCGCAAGCGCGGGCAACAGCAGCAGCAGCGGGAGCGTATAGATACTGCCCAAAACGTGGCGGTGCCAGCCCGCAAGAGGAGCACCCACCAGCAGCGTCGCCAGACAGAGCAGATTGGGCAGCAGCACTATAAGATAAGCCCGGCGCCTGTCCAGTATCAGCCTCAGCGCCGAAAACAGCATAAGCCAAGTCAGCATTCCCTCACTGAAAAAGGTGAAGCTCTGCGGCAGGACTGGCTGAAGCTCTACCCCCAGCGCGTCGGCAGTGACATCCCGGCGCTCAATGCCATACCTGTACCGCAGCACATCCGTATACATGGGCTCCGTATTTCTTTTTATATCCGCAAAGGACCAGTATTCAAATGTCTCCAGAACATAGGCCCGGCAATATGCCGCCGGGTTCTTCACGCCGATGGACAGCCACTTGGAAAAGAACACGCTCAGGTCATCCATATACTCCGATCGAAAAGCGTCGTGCCATTTCAGATTATCCACACAGCACGGCGTGTAAGCGTCCGGGTCATCATCCACCGGAAGCAGGGCGTCGAGCCACTGACGCTCCTCCATGGTGACATTTCCGCCCTCCGCCGCAACATAGGCGAGCTGCTGCACAGGAATGGCGAAAGCCTCTATCCTGGGCTTTTTTATGCCGTTGACGTTATACACTGGGCCCGTTATTACAAAATATGCGGCGCAGCACACCACACCCACGGCGATAAAAGCCCTGACCCTCACCCTGCCATGGCGGCAAACACCGTACATCACTGTCAGCACGAGCCACACGAGAAGAACAATGTATATGCCGTTATTTCTCAGGAAGCAGACCGCAAGGCTGAACAGCGCCAGTCTTGCCAGGACTGCCGGCCTTTGCAGATTCTCCCCGCGCTCCAGAGCCGTTTCAAAAAGCTCCATGGACAGTATCAGCAGACCCGCCGCAAACATGGGGTCCTTCCACATACTCACGGCGTGAAGCGGCATCACCGGCAGCACCCCATAGAAAGCAACGACCAGCACAGCAGGGCCCAACCTGAGGCCCAGACGTCTCATGCGGCACAGTGAATACGCAAAGCAGGCACTGACGACCAGCATTTGAAACAACGTATACAGGCCGCAGCCCGTATTGATATCGCCAAATAGCGCCCCTATACGCAGAAAAGCACGGATAAGCAGGGTATACGCCACCGGATGGTGGTTGCTGGAAACCGTGGTGAGCGCCTGTCCAATTGACGAGAGCGAGTCCTCGTATATATAGCCCGGCCAGTTTGCCAGCAAATACGGAAGCCAGCACAGCAGTATGAGCGCCCAGGCAATGAAAAACATAGCACTGGCAGCCTCGGGCTTATCGGACTCGCAGAGCCTTGCCTCATATCTGCCGCAGGCGGAAACCAGACGGACTATGCCCAGCAACAGCAGCAGCGCAAATAGCAGCAGCCACAGTATGTCAAACGGCTCAAAGGGAACAAAGTAATTCTGCCGGAAGCTCCCGGCGTAAAGTCCTCCTTCACCGATAACAACCCTGTTGCCCACAGACGTGGCCGCAGCGGCAATAAACGCAAAAAGGCACTGGAGTATTCTGTCCCTTCCGGGCAGCCCTGCCCATATCCGTCTGAAGCCCGAAAGCCCCGCGTATACAAGCAGCGTCAGGAAAAAGAACAGAATACTGTTCTCGTCGATGTTGGTGACACGAAACAGCGAGCAGGCCAGCATAAGAGCCGCCGCAACCTTTCCCGCCTCAAACACGACCCGCTTCATTCTCCGTTCACTCCTTTATCCCCGCTTCTGTACTGTATAGCCTCGGCCAGATGGGCGGGCTCTATGCTCTCCGCCCCCTCCAGGTCGGCGACGGTGCGCGCCACCCTCAGTATGCGGTCATAGCTCCGGGCGGAGAGGTCCATGCTCTGAAAGGCCGCCCGCATAAGCGCCTCGCAGTCCGGGCTCAGGGCGCAGAACTGACGCAGCTCCTTGCCGCCTATCCGGGCGTTGGACATGGTGCCGTCACCCTGATAGCGGGCGCGCTGCACGTCGCGGGCCTTATTGACCCGCTTTTTTATCTCCGCGGAGCTCTCCGCCGGAGTCCTGCGCTTAAGCTCCTGATAGTCTAGGGCGGGCACCTCCACGATAAGGTCTATCCTGTCCAGCAGAGGCCCGGAGATACGCCCCTGATAGCGGCGCACCTCGTTTTCGGAGCAGCGGCAGCGGCCGGAGGGATGCCCGTGCCAGCCGCATTTGCAGGGGTTCATGGCGCACACCAGCATGAAGCGGCTGGGAAAGGTGACCGCCCCCGCCACTCTTGACACCGTCACCTCGCCGTCCTCCAAGGGCTGGCGCAGCACCTCCAGCACATCCGAGCGAAACTCCGGCAGCTCGTCCAGAAACAGCACACCGTTATGGGCAAGGCTTATCTCGCCCGGCCGGGGCAAAGTACCGCCGCCGGAGAGCCCCGCCGCCGACACCGTGTGGTGGGGCGAGCGAAAGGGCCGGGCGGCCACGATGGGCCTGTCCTTCCCGGTAAGTCCGGCCACGGAATGTATCTCAGTACACTCTATCATTTCCTCCCGGCTCATGTCGGGCAGGATGCCGGGCAGGCGCTTGGCCATCATGGACTTGCCCGCGCCGGGAGGGCCCACGATAAGGATATTATGGCCGCCGGCGGCGGCGATCTCCATAGCCCGCTTCACGTTCTCCTGACCCTTGACCTCGGCGAAGTCCGGCAGGGGATGCTCCGACTCCCCCGGCTCCGTAAGCACGGCGGGCTCGATGGGGCGCTGACCCTTGAGATGGGCAATGAGCTGGGCCAGGTTTTCCACCGGGTACACCGTCAGCCCCTCCGCGAAGGCCGCCTCCTGGGCGTTCTCCGCGGGAAGATACAGCTCCTTTATCCCCTGACGCCGGGCGGCAAGGGCCATGGGCAGAGCGCCGTTTATCCGCCGCAGCTCACCCAGCAGGGACAGCTCGCCCACAAAGGCGCTGTCCTTGGAGGGCTGGGCGATATCCCCGGAGGCGGAGAGGATGCCGATAAGCATGGGCAGGTCATAGAGAGTGCCCGCCTTCTTCTTGTCCGCCGGGGCCAGATTCACGGTCATGCGGCTGACGGGGAAGCGAAAGCCGTTGTTCTTTATTGCGGCGCGCACCCGCTCCCTGGACTCCTTCACCGCCGCGTCCGGCAGGCCCACCACCTCAAAGGCCGGCAGGCCGTTGGAGATGAACACCTCCACCGACACGCCGTAGCCGCCGATGCCGCTGACGCCGAAGCTTTTGACGCTGGCAAACACTCTCTCACCACCCTGACCAACAGATAAAAGTATGGGCGAACGCAGGTTCGCCCATTTAAGTTTTGATATTATTCCTCGCTGTCGCCCGTAAGAGCGATGTGCAGCTCGTCCAGCTGCTTTTGCTCCACGGCGGAGGGAGCGCCCATCATCACGTCCTGAGCGTTCTTGTTCATTGGGAAGGCAATAACCTCCCGGATGCTCTCCTCGCCGGAGAGGAGCATGACCATTCTGTCCACTCCCGGAGCTATGCCGGCGTGGGGGGGAGCCCCGTAACAGAAGGCGTTGTACATGGCGGGGAACTTCTTTTTCACGTCCTCCTCGCCCAGACGCACCATCTCAAAGGCCTTTATCATTATCTCCGGGTCGTGGTTCCTGACCGCGCCGGAGCTGAGCTCCACGCCGTTGCAGACCAGGTCATACTGTTCGGCGGTG
>CAYSFK010000024.1:0-22837 GCA_964430345.1 uncultured Oscillospiraceae bacterium
CGTCCACCGCGCCGAAGGCGCGACCTCTTCACTCTTCACTATTACCTCTTCACTGCTTTTTACCTCTGACCCGTCGAAGCGGTCATAGTACGTCTTTGCATACCCGGCCCGCGCAGCCACATTGCAGATCGCCGGCCTCTCGTACTCCCGGCATACTCTGTCAGCGGCAGTATACCAATCGTCAGTGGAGCAGAGGAAGTCCCACAGCGCCGCAAAATCGCTCTTAAGCTCCCATACGCAGAATTCAGTCTGCATATCCTCGTCGCCGATACTGGCTCCCCGCTCCAGCGCGTAGGCCAGCAAGGCCGCCTTGCGGGTATGGAAGGTCCACTGACACAGGCCGTAGCCTACGCAGTCCCCCACGAAGCAGTCGTAGGTACCGTTGTCCACGGCCAGGGTATAGGCCTCGTCGGTCAGCCGGGTCATGCCGTCCTGGGCGTTATTGGCCCTCATGGCGCTTTCGGCGGCCATATTGCCCATGAGCCCGCAGGCTCCGGCGGAGGTCATTCCCGCCGAAACAAGACGGGCATATATCGTCTGCTCGCTCATGAGTCGTCCTCCTCGTCATGGTCGAGAGCGTCGGCGGCATAGAACAGCGCCGCAAAGCAGCACACCGCCGTACCGGCTACTGCGGCCACACCTATCCAGAACAGTGTCATACTGTGTCCTCCGCGGTCGGCCCGCTCAGGCTCATGCTCTCATCAAGCATTGCCGTAGACCTCCACTACCAGCATCGCCAGCTCCGTGTACTGCACGTCGGTTAGCCGCCCCACCGCGAAAAACACGTCCAGCTTGTCCTGCGCCGCCTCGGCGGTCGCGTAGAACCTCTTGTTGATAAGCTTGGTCATCACACTGTACATTACCCTATCACCTCCATATCCGCGTCATATATCATTTCCACAAGCTCCGCCACCTCCGCGATGTGGGCGGCCTCGCTCTGCTCGTACATCTCCTGGGCCGCCGCCAGCGCCCGACAGTCCAGCCAGGGCGCTGTCATCTCTCCGTGAAACACCTCGCCGTCCTCCCGCGTCCAGCTCTGGCCCTCCGGGACGAAGCGGTAGCCCTCGATGAATGCGGAGCATTTCCCGTCGAAGAAGTCAGTTTCAACCGCCGTTCTCCCCTCACCGTTTTCGGCGTGGCACTTAAAATCGCTGTCGATATAGATCATGTCATCACCTCGTTATTCCAGCCAGATTTTATTAAAGCGTACATCGCCAGTATTTGTTGATTGTGCGCCGTTTTGGCTATACCCCAAAATGACATAATAAGACCCAGTAACAGACGATAAACTAACCTCAAGAACGCCAGCTCCAGAAGTGAGGTTCCACGCAGCTGCCGCTATACGATTAGTATACGAAGAAGTGTTTGATGGGAGCGTGGGAGATATATATGCAGCAAGCTTTATGGTCGAAGCATTATTGCTGGAAGCTGATGTAATATTTACCTTTAATGATGTAAAGTCAGTTAAATCTACCTTACTAGTAGTCCAAATCGCGATACCGTGTGAATATGTATCACTACTATAAAACCTGATATAATCTGCGCCGCGTTGTATATTGGCTATATCGTAATATGTAGTTCCAGGGTACCACTTGCAGCTATTAGTACCTAATCCAGACCCAAGTGCACTAACAGTGCCGTTGTTATATAGGTATTGGTAAAACTCCTTCCAAGCCCCATCGGAGTATATCTGTGTATCTTTTGCTGCCCATGACCCGGAAATATACTGCTTACAAGGGTTCGGATATACCCATAAGCCGTTTTGCTTCACAGCGTTGAACGCTCCATCGCTAAAAGTGCTCACCTTAAACCACACTCGTCCCTCGACTCCGTCGGGCTGTGCAACACAGAATATCCAGTCTGTTATTGTTGCAGACGTGTTGACCCAGATAAGATTTTCCCTGCCCGTGGGCTGAGTGGTCCCGCCTGTCACTCTAAAGTTCAGCCCGCCGCCCGCGTTAACTCTGCCTATTGCCATCAGCTCACCGCCTTCCAACAGATAATCGTCGGTATGGTGACAGCCGCGTCAGGCACAGCCGCCGCGTAGAGGTATACCCCGCCTGCATAACACTCCGCCACCGGGGCGAAGTCGCCGCTCATCGCATCCGCGCAGCTCAGCACTACCTCCGGCGTCATGGTCGCCAGCACCCCTGTCAGGGCTATGGCGGCCCGATATGGGAAGTCTGCGTAGGTTGCGTCCGCCGCAAAGGCCGAGGCTGCCAGAACCGTGTTGTCGAACTGCAGCCTGGGCTTTTCCGCCGCGCCGGGAGCCAGCTTTGAGGCGCTCACTGCGGCGTCCTGGAGCATGGCTCCGGATACGCTGCCCTCCGGCAGAGGGTCCGTACCCTCCGCGCCGTGTCTGTCCGCGTGGGCCGCTATGGCCGCCAGAGCGCTGTTGAAGGTGGCCTCTGTACCGGTAAAGCCGTTGGCCGTCGCCACGTCATAAGGGCTGGCTCCATCCGCCCCGGCGGGGCCTGTCTGTCCCCGAGGTCCCATTATATTGACGGTCTCCGGATTGCTGAGTCCGCCGTCATTGCTCCAGCTCAGGCTGCCGCCCTCGGACAGGCTGGGTGTAAAGGTGGCGCCGTCGCTGCCTGTTTCGCCCTGGGGCCCCTGGATGGAGCCGTTGTTGACCCAGACTTCATTCAAAGCGTCCCACACATATATGTCATAGGGCGCCTGTGCTCCCACGCCGTACACATCCCCGGCCGTCGGCGCGGTTACCGCCGCCTCCAGCGCAACGGCGCTGGCGTAATAACCTTTTATAGTGAAGCTCTGGCCGTCCGCGCCGTCGAAGTCTCCGTTTGCTGCCGCCGCCTCTACAGCCAGAGCCTTGCCGAGTGCGGCGCTGGCCTTGGCGTCCAGCTGCTCCGCCACGCTCAAAGGCAGCTGGTGCAGCGGCTCGTCTACAAGTCCGCTCTCCTTCACCGTCAGCACCACCGGCACCGTGGTCAGCCTGCTCTCTCCGCAGGTCCCCGTCAGGTATACCTCCCAGCGGCCCAGGCTCAGGTTCAGGTGCATATCCGCGTCTATCCTGTCCTCATCAAGCTCCAGGTCATATACCGTGCTCCCCTGCCTGAAGTGGGCCCATTTAGTGTAGCCGTCCCAGTCGTCTCCGCTGAAATGGAACCCGGCCTCCAGATAATCCAGGGAGTTTGCGGCTATGACAGGGCTTGCGACTCTGACAGTCTGACCGGTCACATAAAAATCCATCATCCTGTTACTCCTGTTCTTCCTTTTCGTTCAGCTGTCTTACCAGCCTCACCAGATAGTCTCTCAGCAGCCTGAGCTGCTGCTCGGCGCTGCCGGTGAGGATAGGCGGGTATTCGTACATTAGTAATCACTCCCCAGCTCCAGTATTTTTGCGATGGAAAAGAGCTTGAAGCGTCCCTTTCCCACCATTCTCAGCTGCATATGGTCGCAGCGTCTTGGGCATATGGGCACGGTCACGGTGCCGGTACCCGTCAGCTTTACCGTGCCCTTGCGCTCCCATTCTCCGGAGGAGTCGTACTGGATGTATATCTCCATCTGCGCCCCCTCCTCCATGTTCAGGCGCAGATTGAATCGGGAGACATACTTCTTGTCCGGGTACTGGTAATACATAAGCCCGCTCTCCGCCATCCAGGTGACAAAGCTCTCAAGGGTGCCCGCGCTGCCTCTCAGGGCCAGCAGCGACCTGTCTGTCATACAGTACAGCTCGTCCCCCAGCCTTGCGAAGAACAGGGCGTTCAATCTGTCCTCCTTTATCCACAGGCCCTTGCCTATGTCGTAGACGAACAGCCATCTCTCCCCTGCGCTGTCGGTCATGGCGATGTAATACCTGTCGCCTATGGCTCCGGCGGCGGCGTTTGAATACAGCTCCTCACCGAGAGCCGCCGACACGCCCACCGGAAAGCCCCCCTGATAGGCGCACACGTCCGTGCGGGACTTGTAGTACAGTGTCTCGTTGACCACCGCGAGGCTTTTCCCGCTGTCCTTCTGCACACCCCGACACACCGTCTCCGTGAGCCTGTGAGCCCCGGTGGCCGATACCGATACCGCGTGTATCACGTTCTCCTTGAAAAACATGGGGCTGCCCAGATAGTTTATCGCCCCGGTCCAGGGCCCGTCGGAGCCCACCGACGCCGTCCAGGAATCGGTGCTGAGGCCCTGGTACTGGCTCCAGTTTTTGAAGTCACCCAGCGCGCAGCAGTATATCTCATTGTAATTGATCCCGTCGGCGCTGCCGTAGCGGCAGCCCCACAGCCGGTTTTGGCACTCGCACACATAGTCCATGTCCGGCGCGCGCCTCTCTATGAGCACACTGCCCTGGCTTTGAGTCACCGCCTCAGTCAGCAGTCCCGCCACCACTATGTAGTCGTCGGTGCTCTCCCCGCCGCCTACGGCGCAGAGGACTTTCTCGCCGTTGACGCTGTCGCAGTCCGAGCCGGATATCCGCACCCCGTCGCCTGCCTTGAACAGCCCCGGCAGCTCCCCCCGGGACACAAAGCGCAGCCTTGTGTATACCGAGGGTATCTCCACCCAGCTCTCCGTCTCCTGGCTCCACTGCTTCAGTACGCTCTGCGTAAGAGAGCTGTCTATCCAAAGCTGCATAGCCTGAGGGCTCAGAGGCGGTGTGTCGGAGACCGTAGGCGTCTGGTATTCGCTGCCGTCGCATTTGCACAGTGTGCAGCCCACCGCTCCGGCAGAGCTGTAGCTGGCCTCCATGCTGCCGTAATCCGCGGCGTCCGCGGTGTTGTAGTAGCGCTTGTCCGGAAATACGCAGATGTAGGCCCCCATGCTTACAAGCTGCTTTTCTCCCTGGCTCAGCCCGGTTATGGGTGTGGCGGCTCCGTTGTAGTACAGCGTACCGCCTGCGACGTAGGCCAGCTTTTCCTTGGCCAGCATCCCCTGAGTCCCGGACACCGCCGCCACCCTGCCCCTGGGCCCCCGACAGGAGAGCATGGGATAGTAGGCGGTGGACAGGTTTTCCGTGTCGTAAAACTCGCCGCTGCCTATCTTCATGGCGTGGTTATAGCCCTTAAAGGTGTCGGTCAGCTCACGCCGGGTGAACCTGTTGGCTATTCTTGGATATGTGGGCATGATCCCGCTTCACTCCTCCCGCTAAAACTTGAAGCTGTCGCCGGTATTCAGGTGCTTCTTGCTGCGCATATACCAGTCCCGGTACTGGCCGTAGGCGCTGTCGAACATGGCTATCTGCTGGTTGTACTTGGCCGTCTCGAAGTTCTCCGCCGCAATCATGGCTTGCAAAAAGGCGCAGTACACACTCTCGCAGTAGGGAAAGCCTATGAGCAGCGTCCTGTCCCCGTCACCCTCGCCGGAGGGCATAGACGCTTGGGCGTCGTAGGCGGCTGTCAGCTCCCTGTATATCTTCCCGTCCAGCTGCAGCAGCCAGCTCAGCTTCTGGGCCACCCCGTACTGGTTGGGCTCCAGCTCGTCCACCTTCTGGATTATCTCTATGGCCTTCATTTTGCGCTGTTTCTCATGCCGTCCATGTTCTGATAGAAGATGTCGGCGGCCTTGTCGCTGCGGGCTATTTCTCTGGCCACGCACCCCGGCACTTCCGACTTCTTCCCTCTGGGCAGCAGATAGTTAACGCCGTTGACCGCCACGAACAGGTTAGGGTCCTCCCTGTCCGAGCCTCTGGGTATGTTGATTTCCACTCTGTCCTTCTTTTTCATGTCATTTCTCCTTTTTTCGTATTTAAAGCCTTCCCCTTTAGGGGAAGGTTAGCTGACACCCCGAAGCTCCGCTTCGGCTGGTGGAAGCTACGCCTGTGGTGGGCGCGGCGCTCTGCGCCGTGACGGATGAGGCCGTCTCCATCCATCCCCGCAGGGGAGGGGCTTAACCCCTCCCGCCTGGGTATCAGTTCACTTCGTCCACGGCGCTGAAGCTGGAGCAGCTCATCACCCTCAGCAGCCGCTCGGGATAGAGTATGGTGGCCCCGTTAGTCTCGAACTTGTAGCCGATTGTGCTGAACTGGTTCAGAGGCCCGCCTATCTCGCCCTTGTCGTGGATTATCATTTCCAGGGCTCCGCCCTCGGGGTTTATAATGCCGAAGCTGTCCTTGCCGAAGAAATAGCTGGCGTAGGTCCTGCCGCCCTCGGCGTTTTCGTACTCGTCGCTGTCGCCCAGCACCGGGGCAAAGACGTTCTCGATAAAGCGCACACCGTGGAGCTCGCCTATCTCCCCGTTAAAGAGCTTCTCCGGATCGGCGTACTTGTGGGCCTCTATCCAGCCCTCGCACTCCCGCAGGTCGTGGGCCACCGAGGGATGCACCACCGCGTAGTATCTGCCGCCTATCCTGGGCACCCGGTTTTTCTTCATGATGGTGACGGCCTTGTTTATCATGGCCGGGGTCAGCAGGGACCAGCCGTGCTCCGTGGTGACGGCCTGCGCCCCCTCTCCCACAGTGGTGCTGCCGCCGGCGCCCATGGCAACGTCGCCCGCGTCCGTGCCGCTGCAGCAGTTAGGCGTGTTTATCACGGCGCCGGTGTCCCTGTTTATGTTGTCGCAGTAGAGCACGTTTGTACCCACCAGCAGGGCGTCCCGAATAAGTTTTTCCTGAGTCTCCGCTGCGGAGGCGCCCATCTCCTCGGTAGCTCCCAGTATCACGTCGTCGTAGGCCCGCAGCTCCAGCTTGTCGGTGATGGAGGTGTAGGTGCCGTACTGGTCTACGGTGCCGGTGACAGTGGTGACGCCGAACTTCTGCCCGGTGGGTATGACGCCCTCGGTGAGCTTGGCGGCTCTCTCAAAGGTGTTCCACTTGCGCCACTCCACGCTGCCGTGGTGATTGGCGGGCAGGCTCTGGAGCTTGGCGAACTGCGCGTAGAACAGCTCCGCTCTGGTGTTCTCCAGCAGCTCCGAGTCGTAGTAGGTCTTCATCTCCGGCGACAGGGTATGCCCGGCGTCGAAGTCCGCGGAGGCCCCGGTACCGGCATTTACAAAGCCGGTGGTGGCGTTTACCTGTGTGCCTGCATCCGCGAAAAGCTGCAGGTCTTTCCATCTTTCTGTTATCATATTTCATCCTTTCTCTGCTGTGGCCGCCCCGGTGTCATCCGCCGTAGGGCAGCTTTTTTCCCTGAGCCTTTGCCTGATATATCCGCTGTTTCAGAGCCTCTCTCTGCTCCCGGCTCATATTTCTGGGGTCGCTGATGGCGGTGCTGGCGGCTTGATTCCCGCTGAGCTCCCTGGGCCGCGACATTCCGGAGCGCACCGCTTTGGCAGCCGCCTCCAGACTGCTTCTGGCCGTGGCCTCTCCTATCTCTCTGCGGTGCAGCGCGTAGTAGGCGTCCGCCAGAGACAGTCCGGTGTGGGGCGCGGTGAGTCTTACAAAGGCCGGATCCTCCATGGCCGTCAGCAGGTCGAAGTCCGGGAAGCTCGCTCTCAGCTCCGCCTCCTGCTCCACCAGCCGTGCCAGATGGTCCTCGGCCTGCCTGACCCTGCTCTGCCGTGTGCTGCCGCTGTCCCCGGAGAGTATGTCTCTGGCCAGCTGCTCCATATCCGCGCTGTCCAGCGCTCCGAAGCGCTCACCAAGAGCCGACAGCACCGGCGCAAGTCTTTGCAGCCTCTGCTCCGCGTCGCCCCTGCTTCTGAGCCGCTTTTGGATAATAGCCTGAACCTGGGCGTCGTACTGGCTTTTGTATTCCGGGTCGGCCAGAATCTCCTGCCAGCTCAGTTTTTCCACCGGCGCCTCTGCCGGCGCTTCTGTTTCAAGGCTCTGTTCCTCCTGCCCGGCGTCGGCAGCCGTATCGCCCGTCCCGCTCCCGCTGTCGAGCTCAAGCTCCGGCAGCGTCTGCTGTTCTGCTGAAAGCATAATGTTGCCTCCGTGTCTTTTCTCCTTTATATTCTCCCCCGGCTCCGGGCGTCCCCGCAGACTGAGGGCTAAAGGGCATCATATCTTCCGTCTGGACTTGTGGGTATCCGTGGCGCCCTTGGCGTTGGCGTCCAGCTTCATCTGGGCCTTGGTCTTGGCCTGCGTCTGCTGAGTGTCTCCGCCGTAGGAACCCGAATCGTAGTAGCTCACCGTCTGTGTGCCCACAGTGACGGGCAGCAGACCGTTCACTCTCAGGTAGGTGTTCCTCAGAGCCTCCGCCTGTGCCTGGCTCATACCCGCCTTCTGCAGCTCCTCTGAGCTGGGCTGGTAACCGGTGGCGGAAATGAGCTGCATGAGGCTGTTGAAGGAGCTCTGCTGTCGGCTGAAGCTCTGCTGCGCGGTCTCCGCCTCCAGCTCCTGGGCAAACTGGTCATCCGCCACGCTGTCTCTGTGTCTGCCGTATTCCGCCTCAGCCAATCCCTGGGCGGCAGCCAGCTGCTGGGACAGGCTATCGCCCTCGTCCTTGTATTGCTGGTAGGCCGCCGAGTACAGCTCCGGTACGGCGTCGCTGAGCTTCTGGAGGTAGGCATCGTATTGCTGCCGCCCCACGGTCTGGGCGTAGCTGGAGCCGTAGCCCCCGGTGAGGGCCGCCGCCTGGCCCATGCTGTCGCGCATGGCAAGTCCGCCCTCTCTTGTGTATCTGTCCCTGTATACGCCGTACAGCGGGTCGGAGCCGGTGCTGTATTTGAATCCGCCCCTGTTCACTATCCTTCCGTACAGCTCCCGTATCTCCGCGTCATAGCTGCCGGTGTATTCCGGCAGCGAGCTCTCCTGCCGCTTCAGCGTCTCCATGGTGTTGGCGTAGTCGGAGCTCTGGGCGGGCTCCGGGCTGCTGAGCTTTACGCTGGTCTGGGCGTTTCTCTCCTTTTCAAGGAGCTTTTCTTCTGTCATACTTATGGCCATTCCTTTCGCTTATTCAAGGCACAAACTTGAGCCTGCTTCAAACTTCTCTCCTGTCTGCGATATTAGCCTGAGCCGTCACATACTCGGGGTAGCGGTTGGCCAGCAGCTCAAAGCCGATAAAAACGGTGCCCATGATATCCCTGCATCTGCGCTCCTGCTGGGCCTCCGGGCGGCAGATTATCAGCGCCTCCCCGGGTGCCTTGCGCACAGTGGGCAGCATCTCCTCCCGGCTGTCCTCCAGAGCCGCTTCCAGCGTCTGGGTCAGGGCCGACAGCGCCGCGCACACCAGATCCCTGCCGTAGTCCCCCGCTCCCGCGTGGCCGCTTATCTCCATTTTCAGCGTCCTTTCGTCATACGAGACTCTGGTCATGGCGCGCCTCCCGGCTGATTTGCGCCTCTGCTTTTTTCCCTCACCCGCTCTATGCGTTTGTCGTCTCCGGCCTTACTTTTCGGCTCTGCCTTTTTCCCGGCCCTCCCCGGCATATCGGCGTCGCCGGTGATGCTGGCCATCAGTGCCGGCGCCAGCTCCGGCCGGTACTGCTGGGTCAGGGCCAGGGCGTACTGCTGATACAGAGCCAGCTCCCCGTGGAGGGTGCCGTTGTAGCTTATCTGCTGCATGAGCCCGTCCTTGCCCTCGAATTCCATCATGCTCATGCAGGCCAGAGCCTGATCCGCCATCCTGGGGTCAAAGAAGCCCATCTGGTAGAACTGCAGGGCCAGCTCGTTTTGAGTCAGCCGTGTGTAGGAGCTGCGCTTTTGGGGCTCCACACGGATGTCGAAGGAGGGCAGGCGCATCCCCAGCTCCACGCCGCCCAGCATCCCCATGCTCCTGGGCTTGAGTCCGGCGTTGGAGAAGGATACGAACTGCTCTATGCCCAGCTCACCCGTAATACGAAACTGCCTTGGCATATCGTAAAACTGGCGGATAAGCTCCACGCAGAGGTTGATTATCTGGCAGTAGACCCGGTAGCTTGCCCGAGTGGCGTCCCGGCTGCCCTTGCCGCTGGCCTCCTGGAGCGCCGCGATGGCCGAGGCCGCCGTGACTCCCGCGCTGGTGATCCCGGCGGAGGTCTCCGTGTTGCCGGAGGTCTCCCGCAGCTCGTTTATTACGCTGGTGCGCATATCGATGTAGTTGCCGCTGAGGGGCCTGTACTCCACCATGCGCAGGCTGTCCTCCCCCAGATTGCCGTTGACATGGACGATGGGGTTGGAAAGGTCCAGAAACTCCTGCTCGTTCACCGCTCCGTCCACCCGCTGGAAGTACCTGGGTACCGCGCCCACCATGGTGTTCTTGATAAAGGCGGTCTGCATCATGTCTATCTGGGTCTGGCTGTTGCGGCACAGGTCAATAAAGCCGTAGCCGCAGGGGCTGCCCTCCACGGGAAACAGGCTGTCAAAGACGAAGGGATAAAGCCCGTGCTCGTATATCCCCGCAGGCAGGCTAAGGCCGGTGTCCTGGGCCTCCATGTCAAGAGCCGAGACGGCGTTGTTCTCCGTGGAGTACAGCACCGCGTCCCCCACGAACTTGCAGTAGTGCAGCACGTCTCTGCCGTTTTCTCTCAGCTTGTAGTAAACGTCTATGACCGTGGACTTCCCCTCGGTGGACACGCTGTCGTCGTATACGAAGCTGGTGGCCGTGAAGGGCGAGGTCTTTAGCCTTCCGGCAAGCTCCGGGTGTCGGCGTGTCAGCGTCTCGTTATCCTCCAGTCGAGTGTGGAAAAAGTATTTGCTGTCCTGGATATCCCGGACCCCCGGCTCCCAAAACACGTTCAGCAGGTCTATCCGCTCTATGGCGATATCCCCCAGTCCGCCTAGCTTCTCCGTGTCCCAGTACACCTTGTATACCCCGGTGCCGGTTTTAAGCTTCTGCCACATTGCGTCGGAGTAGGTGCGCTCGAAGTCGTTCTGCTCCAGGATGACCGGGACTATCTTGGACAGTATGCCCGCCTCCTGCCTGTCCCCGGCCTCTCTGGGCAGGATGCAGGGCTCGGGGTAGGCCTCCATGGCGTCGGCGTGCTTGGAAACGATAACGTTGTGCAGCCAGCCGGACACCGCCCGAAAGCCGCCTATCCCTTCGGAGACTCGTTTTTCCTCCGCCTGATTGCGCAGCTTCCACCAGTTCTCCGCCGCCACGGTGCGCCGCTCCACGCTGGCCTTGCCGCTTTTATATTTTTGCAGTATGCTTGTGAGCTCCCGCAGCCGTGTGCCGTCCACCGGCAGTTTCAGTTTGGTATTATCCTCCATGGTATCTCCTTTAAGTTATCTTTTCAGCTGGTTAAGCGGGTCTATTACGAAGCTCTTGGGCTCTGTCGGCCTCAGCGGTGTCACCGGCCTTGACATACACAGGTATCGCCACTCGTCCGCCGCGTGGTCCTCCAGCTCCGTGTCCAGATCCTCCGGCCTGTGCCTGTGGTACATCATCAGCGGCACCGTGCGGATAAAGGCTTGGCAGTTGTCAAACACATACATCCGGCTGTAGCCCTTGCCGTCAAACTGCAGCCGGTAGTGGCACTGCATCCAGCCCGGTATGCGCTCATTGTCCCCCGGTGAGAAGTACAGTCCGTACTTAAGCGCCGTGTCCGCGATGCTCTCGCCCCGGCTGGCGTCCCAGATTGCCGGGTCGGCCACGCCCTCTATGCGCTTTCCTCTGAGCCAGGGGTGCTCCCTCTCTATGCGGGCAATCTCCGAAAACTGCTGGTCGGGAGTCCAGCGCAGTCCCTCGTTGGGTGTGTCCGTGCAGCCGTATAGCTCCAGTATGCGGTACAGCACCCCGTCGTAATCCACCGCCCACCAGGCGCAGGAGAAGGGCTTGCCGTAGCCGAAGTCGTAGGAGCGCAGTATGCTCCAGCCTCTCCTTTGCCCCGCCGTCAGGTCCAGCGGCTCTATGACGTGTACCCAGCGCCCCTGCTTTTTCAGCTCCTCCGCCGAAAGCATACAGCCGTGCTCTCTGGCAGCTCTGACGTCCGGCTCTATGCGGAAGTCCTCGAAAAATTGCCCCTCGAACAGGTCCCAGTTTCCGTGGAGCCATGCGTCCCGGAGCTTCGGCGGCAGCGCCTCCAACTGCTTGACGTACTCAGCGTCCGCCTCCATCAGCGCTTTGTTGTCGGTGACCAGCGCCTGTATGAAGCTGTGCTCCTCCGGGTCCTCCCCCTCCTTAAAGCGCCGGTCTATGAACAGCCTCTTGACCCAGCCGTGGCCCTCGCCGCCGGGGTTGCAGGTATAGTAGATGCGCTTGGGGAAGCTGTTGACGCCCCGAACGCAGGCCCTCAGTCTCTCCATGCGCTCCTCGCTCTGCTGGGTGGCCTCGTCCACAAACAGCACGTCCACCTCGGTGCCCTGAAAGCGCAGGGTGTCGCTGTCGGTGTCGCAGTATCGAAAGAGTATGCGGCTGCCGTTGAGGAAGGTAATGTGCTTTTTGCCGTCGTTGTATGCGGCCAGGGCTCCCTCCTCGCTGTAGCAGCGCAGCAGCTGGCACAGGGGAATGATATGGTTCTCCTGGAGCTCCGGGTAGGTTTTGCGTATTATCATCACCTTTATCCCCGGATAACGCAGACACAGCAGCACGGCCTTGACCCTCACCGCCCAGCTTTTGCCGCCGCCTCTGGCTCCGCCGTAGCCTATGTACTTGTGCTCATCCAGCAGAAACTGTCTCTGTTTTTCGCTGGGCTCCGGTATTTCCAGCCGTGCGCTCACCGGCTCAGCTCCCCGCTGTCCCCCAGGAAGCACACCTCCAGCGCGCCCTCCTCCCGGTCGGGCTCGTCCCTCTGCCGAATGTCCCGAAGCTCCTTGAGCGCACCGGCCATGGCCTTTATATCCTTGGTGTCCCCGTCCTGGTCTATGGCCTTTTCCAGCTTTTTCAGCAGCTTCATGCTCACGTGCTCCACCAGCTTTTTGCCGTCGCCCTCGGCAAGCTCCGAGCGCTGCGCGCTCCAGTTCTCCGCCGTACACCGCTTTCTCAGCGCGCTGTAGGTCAGTCCGTGCCTCTCCGCCAGTTCTCTGAGAGTGACGCTCTGGGCGAGGTATTCGTTTTTTATCTCCTCCCAGTCGATCATATCCTGCCTCAGTCCTCCCCGTATTTACAGCTGTAGATGTTCTTATACCGCGGGCAGCTGTCGTATTTCTCCACGCAGTACACCCCCATGTGCTTCTCTCTCAGCGACAGTGTTTCAAATTCAAATACTTCCTCCGTTCTCTCCACGCAGCCCTCGCATTTAATGCTGCGCATACCGCTGTTGTCCGCAATGTAGAACGGGCATTTCACATCCGCATCCGACCAACGCTCTCGTTTCAGCTTTCCCATACAGTCTCCTGCCTCCTGCCTTCTGCATTCGTACTCTTACTTTAATGCCTCATCCCCACGGGTATCCCGTGCGCTCCATCCGGCGTATCACCGGATCGTCGGGAATTTCCGTCAATGCTCATCCCTCCTGTCTAATATCTAGTAAGATTGTTTCGTATTATTTTAAGATTTTCTCTTGACAAATATCTCCGCAGGCCCTAAAATAAACGTATGAGCGCCTGCGAATGCTTGATATGTTACCTTCCGGCTCTCTCATTTCATCCGGGCAAGACGTATTATATCTTATTTTTCGGAGAATATCTAGGTTGTGCTCTCCCTTTTTTTAGATTTGTATAGATTGACAAATATGGAGAAATAAATATGTTAAATTATGACAGGTTTGAACAGCTGCGTGCTTCCCGGGGTATAACCAAGAAGTTCATCTCCGGGATGCTGGGCCGCAGTCCCACCCTCTGCCAGGACTGGAAGCAGCAGAAGTCCCAGCCCAGCGCCCAGCAGCTCAAAAAGGTGGCCGAGATACTGGGCACCACCCCCGCCTATCTCACCGGGGAGACGGACGATCCCGCCCCTGTCACCGCCGAGGCCGCGGAGCTGGAGCAGCTTCTGGCCCAGCTCCGGGAGCGGGAGGATATGCGTATGCTGTTCAAGCTGGCCAGCGACGCCACTCCCGAGGATGTGCGTCAGGCCGTGCGGATAATCGAGGCGCTCCGGCGGGATGATTGACTACTACGTGCGTCTTGTTGAGCTGCCCCGGACCGTGGATGGGGTCAGCGTTCCCAACGACGACGGCAGCTTCGACATCTATATTAATTCCAAGCTCTCACCCGCCCGGCGGGAAAAGGCTCTGCAGCATGAGCTGATGCATTTGCGGCGGGAGCATTTCTACGTGGATATGCCTATAGCGCGGATAGAGAAGCAGGCCGACGGCGAGGGGCTGAACGTGGTGCTGAGTCCGCCGGAGGGCTGTCTGCCCTGCTTCGGTTCGGAAGCCGCTCTGTGCTCCTGGCTGGAGACGGTCTGCCGCCAGCAGCATATCCGCCTGGATTGAGCGTACTTTAAAGCCTTCCCCCTTCAGTGGAAGGTAACCGCGCAGCGGCGGATGAGGGAACCGTCAGTAGGGGCCGCCCTGTGTGGCGGCCCGCCGGAGACCGCAGGCCCTTCCCGCCGCCGCCAGCTTTTTTATGGAGGAACAGCATGGATATCAGATACCTCTCGCCTTCAGACGACCTTCTGGCGGTAAGTCGGATATACGAGGAGAGCTGGCGTTTTGCCTATAAAGGCATCGTCCCCCAGGACTATCTGGACTCCATCCCCACCGGGCGCTGGGCGACAAACCTGAATAACCCCAGCTGGCATACCCTGCTGTGCGTGGAGGACGGCCGCTTCGTCGGCACCGGCAGCTTCAGTCTCTCCCGCTTTGAGCAATACCCCGGCTGGGGTGAGATAATCTCCGTGTACCTGCTGCCCGAGTACATAGGCCGCGGCTACGGCAGGCCCCTTTTTGCCGCCGCCGTGGCGGAGCTCGAAAAGCTGGGCTGCCGTCGGCAGTTTCTATGGGTGCTGGAGGACAATGCCCGAGCCCGGCACTTTTACGAAAGGGCCGGCTTTTTCCCCTCCGGGGACTATCTGGAGGACAGTATCGGCGGCAAGTCTCTGCGGGAGCTGAGGTATATAAATGATAAAGCTTAGACCTATGACCCGGGCGGATATCCCCCTGTTCAGAAGCTGGCTGGCAGCGGACCATGTGTCCCGGTGGTATCGCGACCCGGAGGACTGGATAGCCGAGGCTGAGGATAAAGACGGCCTGTTCGGCTGGATTTCCCGCTTCATAGCAGAGGAGGACGGCGCGCCCATAGGCTTCTGCCAGTACTATAAGGGCAGCGACAGCGACGAGGGCTGGCTTGCTCTGGTGAAGCCGGAGGGCGTCTACAGCATCGACTACCTTGTGGGCGAGGTATCGGCCCTGCGCCGGGGCTGCGGCGGAGAGATCGTCCGCTGTCTGGAGCGGGAGATACTTCGCCGGGGCGACGCTCTGCGCATCGCCGTGCAGCCAGAAAAGGCGAATACCGCGTCCCGCGCCCTGCTTCGCTCCTGCGGCTTTGTGCAGACGGACGCTGAAAACGGCATATATGTAAAGGAGCTGTCACAGTGATAGACATTACAGACAAAAGCCGCCAGCCCTCAATTGATGAGCTGGCGGATTATATCTCGAACCCCCTCTTTCCCGCCCTGTGCGCCCATATGGCAGATGCCCACAAGGCTCTGCTCAGCGTGGACTACAGCGGCGACAGGCAGCTTTTGGGCTGGAACCTCCGCTTTCGCAAAGGCAGCCGCTCCCTGCTGCGGCTGTACCCCAGGCATGGCTGCTTTGCCGTGCTGTTGGTGGTGGGCCGCAGGGAGAAGGCGCGGGTGGAAGCGCTGCTGCCCGGGATGAGCGAGGCCATGCGTGATATCTACGCCGAAACCAAGGAGGGCATGGGCCAGCGCTGGCTGCTCATAGAGCTTGGGGAGCCCGGAGCGCTGTATAACGACGTGCTGGAGCTGGTAAGAATACGCAGGGAAAGCTGATAAAAATGGATGATAAGAAATTATTGAATTTACAGCTGCCGCAGCAGATAGTCGCCGCACGGCAGGAATTGCTGGAGCAGAATGCTTACAGCGGGCGGTACGGACTGACGCTGAGCGAGGCTCAGGCTGCGGAGCTGGTGGAATGCCGCAAACGCGCGCTGGAGGCGTCGGGACGGGTGGAGTTCGGCGGCGGCATATTGCCGAAGCTTATCCGCGCGTTTTGCGATTCCCCCTATATAGAGCAGGAAAACTACGAGACCACACTGGCCGAGCTGCAGGAGGCCTTTTATTATTTTAAGTCCGAGTCCATGGACAGATTCTCAGACGACGAGCTTATAGAGTTCATGGTCAAGGTATTTAACGGCAGAGCCCAGGGCTCCGCCGAATACCTGACCGGCACCTCGCTGGAGGCCATTGCCCGCTACGCCAGAAGCGGCTTCGACCCCCTGGATTCGGATGACGCAGGAGACACATTTTGAAAGAGCAGCGAGAAAGCGGGAGCTCGCTTCCCGCCGGTCTTTTCTCCGAGTCCGACCAGCTTCTGCTTATGTCGCGGCTCTGGGAGCTTCTGGCCCGTCAGACGGAGAAATACACCATGGGCGAGAGCAGCTCCGTCCCGGCGGAGACCGCTCAGGAGCTTCTGTCCTCTTTGTGGTATACGCTTACCGTGGCCTTGGACAATGAAGGCGTCCCCTATTCCGCCCTGCTCACCGGCGAGCTGCGGCCCCGGCTGGCTCGCGGACAGCAGCTTTTACAGGCCAGACTGGTAAAGCTCCGGACGCTCTGGGCCACAGCCTGCCGCACAGCGCCGGAGATAGAAAACGCGTATTATACCGACACCCTGCGCGGCCTCGGTGAATACCTCAGTCGGTACGACTGGCGTTTTTTTGCCCACCGCGTACCTGCTGATATCGACTATCCGCTGCTGGTAAGCCCTTCTGAGGAGCTGTCGGGACTGTCCTATGCGGAGGAGTATCTTAAGCGCATTCTGGCGGAAAATATGCTGCTGCGCCTGTTTGAGCAGCGGGAGGTCATCCTGATTTTGCAGACGCTGACGCCGGAGTATAAGGACTGCTATCTGAATCTCTGCGAGCAGCCGCTGGCCAACGCTTTGGGCTTGGCCCTTGCCGGAAAACCCGGCAGATCCCCGGCAGTCTCCGACGAGGACAGGCGACGTCTGCTGACGGCTCTGGGCGACAAAGACATCGACGGTCTGCGGCAGGCTCTGGCTCAGGCGGCGGACGCACTGTGCGGGGAGCTTTCCCTCAGCTCTGCCTTTGTCAGGGATTATCTGAGTCGTTTTGCCGCTGATCTGGCGCCCCGGCTGGAGGCGGCTCTGGCGGCGAAAGACCTGACCGGTATATTTTTGTGAGCGAAATGGAGAATATAATGAAAGAAAACAGGAAAAGATCCAAGACCGCGCTGATAATCGTCCTCTGCGTCCTGGCTGTCCTTACGGCCGCCGCCCTGGTGTTCACGCGCTTCGGCGGCTTTGGCACAGGCGACAGCGCCGACCCCACGGAGCTGACCAAGTACGCCAAAGCCGTGGAGGATATAAGCGTACCCGACAGCGCCAGAGTCATCGCTCTGGGCGAGGCCACCCACGGCAACGCGGATTTTCAGGAGCTGAAGCTGGAGGTGTTCCGACTCACGGTGGAGAAGTACGGCGTCCGGGCCTTCGCGCTGGAGGGGGACTACGGCGGGTGCGAGCAGGCCAACAGATACATTCATGGCGGCGGTGGCAGCGCCGCAGAAGCGGCTGCCGCCATAGGCTTTGCCATCTACCGTACCGACCAGATGGCGGAGCTGTTGAGCTATATGCGCCAATACAACGAGACCGCCGCCCCCGGCGAGGAGCTGCGGTTCTACGGCTTCGATATGCAGAGATACGCCTACAGTCTGGGCTTTCTCATTGAAGACTGCAAGGCTCTGGGCGTAGACGTCGGAGAGCTTGAGAAGCTTATGGACGGCGAGGACTGGAGCGATGAATACGACTCCGAAGCCCGGATAAAGGCCGTCGAGACCGCAAGGACTGAGCTGGTGGCCAAAGAAGCTGCCGCCAAAACTCTGCACTATGCGGATATGCTGCTGCAAAACCTTTCTCTGGGCGGCGCGGACGCAGGCTATGCCGATATGCGCAACGCCTATATGGCCCAAAACGTCCAATGGATAGCCCAGCAGGAGGCAGAGCTCGGCCATGATCGTATCTTTATCTCCGCCCATAACGGCCATGTGGCCAAGTGGGGCAGTGCCGACGATATGGGCACCCTGCTGGCCAAGGAACTGGGTGACGCCTATTACGTCATAGGCACCGACTTCTGCCGTACCCGCTGCAATCTGCCCCGGCCCGACCACAGCCGTACATATCAGGTATTCTACTCCCATGACCCGCTGGCCAATGCCGCCAAAAAGGCAGGTCTGGACGTCTGCTGGCTGGACTTCACCGCCATTCCCGAGGATTCCACGCTGTACCCCTTTGCCTTTGATTACAACTTCATGGGCTCTCTGGGCGAGGGCTACTTCTGGTATATGCGCCTGCTGCCCTACAGCTACCGTATCTTCCAGCCCCCGGCCACCCTGTACGACAGCATCATCCTTGTCGCCGACGCCGGACCCACTGTGATACTGGACAGCGACTGATACAAAAAAAGACGGAGGAAGCGCAATTGCTTCCTCCGTCTCTTTATATGTTTTTCTTATCCCTATTCGCCGTCGCCGTACTCGCAGATGTAGCCTACGGTACCGGCGTACATCCCGGGATAGTCCTTGATGGGGTCATTGCGGTTGTCGTTATAGACCCAGCCGTTGTGGTTCCAGAGCATAATGTAGTCCTCGGCCACATCGTCGTTTACGTCCACATAGGAGGGCTCTCCCTTGGCCCATTCAAAGTAGCCTTCCTCGTCGGCCTCCCATATAAGCTGCCCGTCAATGCGGTGGCAGCCTATCCACAGCTTATCCACGCCTCGGCCCTCGGCCAGGGCCACTATCTCCTCCAGCTCCGCCTTGTCGCTGATGACCACAAGATGCCCGCCCTTGGCGATGCACTGGTTGCGGGCCTCCGTCCAGCTCACGTCCTCCACAAAGAGCTCATAGCTGTGTCCCTGGGGGACGTCGGGAGTCTGGCCGTCATCCGTGGCAGGCTCGGCGTTCGGGTCGTCAAGACCCACAAGGCCGTCGGCCTCGCCGCCCTCCTGGGCTCCGTCGCTGCCGGATTCCGGCACGGGCGTACCGGCATAGGGATCAGCCTCCATACCGGAGATAGTATTATCGGGTATCTGGCTGGCCTGCTGGAAGTCCTTGAGCATGGCGTTAAAGACTATGGCGATCACCACCAGCAGGGCGCAAAGCACCAGTATCACAGCCAGAGGCCGCCTGCGGCGCTTCTTGACCTCCTCGGCTATCTTCCGCTCCCGCTCGGCGTTTCTGCCGCGCTGAACTGCCGGGGCCGCTCTCTCCGGCACAACCGGGCGCAGCGGCTCCTTGTCATCCCGCAGCTTGGGCGCCGCAGGCCTGTCGCCGTTCTTTATCTGTCGCGCAACGGCCTCCGGCGGTGCCGCGCGGACGGCCCTGGCCTCGGTCTTGACCTTATCGGGTGCGTATAGCCTGACGCCCTCCTCCGGCTCCGGCGGGGCCGCGTCGGCCTCCGCTGGGGCGGCGGCTTCGGGGCTTTCCTCTGTCTCGCCCTTCTCGATGATGCCCACCATCATGCGCTCCACCTCGGTGAGATCGTCGTCGTTCTTCTTAAATATGACCTCGGCGCTGGGCGCGCCGCTGAGATACAGGTTCTTCACGCAGCTGTCCAGCACCACCCGCAGCTCCTCCAGGGTCTGATACCTGTCGGCGGCCTTAAAGCGCAGGCACTTTCCGATTATCTCGCCCAGACGTCGGCCGGAATTTTTGGGCGCGCTCAGATCGTCGCCGCCCATGCGCCTGAGCTGAGCGTCCTTACACTCCTCCTCAAGGGGCAGCCTGCCGCCGCTGACCGCGTAATACAGCAGAAGCCCCACGGAATAGACGTCGGAGGCGGCGCTGCACTGGCCGTTCCAATACAGCTCCGGCGCCACAAAAAGCAGCTCCTCCCCCTCCCAGGGGCTTACCCCGGCGGGGCCAAGGCCTATGGCGCCGTCCTCGCCGACGCTGATATTGGAGGGATAGATACCGCCCCGGCGGCCTCTGGTGCCTACCTCGGACACCACTCGCCGGCACAGTCTGGAAACGAACTCGCAAAGCTCCTGACGGCTCAGCTTGGTGATGCCGCCGTTCAAGACCCTGCCGGGGTCAAAATCTGAAAAATTCATGTGTCCTCCTTTTGTCCGCTTCGGTCATCCGTGGCGCTTTATGTCGCACAGCCTGTATAGCTGTCATTCACTGCACAATATACAGACTAAGTGTAATTATGTGTATATATGGTAGCACAGCTCAAGAATTATGTCAACGGAAATCCCTACAGTTTTATTTTTCCATATCGTCGGATATGGCGTTGATCTTGTTGGTGTAGCTTTGCAGCAGCTTGTTGGGTCTGCCCTCCATGCCCCGGCTCAGCTTAAGCAGCCGCTCCGCCGCGGCCACCAGCGCGCCGAACACACGGTTGACCGTGACGGTCTTGGCCTTGGGGGCGATGGGCCTTGCCTCGGTGACGCGGACGAACTGCCCGGTGAGCAGGTCAAAGCAGGTACCGCTGTAGGGCGCGAAGGCGCTGTAGCCCAGCTCCTTGTTGAGGCAGTCGGCAAAGCTGTCCGCGGCCTCCGGGTCGCCGTGGTTCACGAACACCAGCTCCGGCTTAGTCTCGAAGCCCCGGAGCCAGCGGATAAGCCCGTCCTTGTCGGCGTGGCCGCTGACGCCGGGCAGCGTGTCTATTCTGGCCTCCACCCGGATGTCCTCGTTAAACAGCTTCACCTTATCCGCGCCGTCCACCAGCACCCGGCCAAGGGTGCCCTCGGCCTGATAGCCCACGAACAGCACCGAGCACTCGGGACGCCACAGGTTGTGCTTAAGATGGTGGCGGACGCGGCCCGCGTCGCACATACCGCTGGCGGAGATAATGACCTTGGGGGTCTTATCCTCGTTGATGGCCTTGGAGTCCTCCTGACTCACCGCAAGCTCAAGGCCGGGGAACACTATGGGATTCACTCCCGAGCGGATAACGGCCCGCATCTCGTCGTCCAGAAACTGGGTGTCGCACTGGAGGAATACGGTGGTGGCCTCGATTGCCAGTGGGCTGTCCACGTACACGGGGAAGTCCCCGTGACCGGTCACAAGGCCCTTCTCCTTTATCTCCCGGATAAAGTACAGCATCTCCTGAGTGCGGCCCACCGCAAAGGAGGGTATGACCATATTGCCGCCTCTGTCCAGAGTCTGCTGTATGCGTCCGGCCAGCGCCTGAACATAGTCCACCCGCTCCATGTCGTGCTGCCTGTCGCCGTAGGTGGATTCTATGACCAGATACTGACTGTCCTTCACGAACTGGGGGTCCCGAAGTATGGGCTGCTGGAGATTGCCCACATCGCCGCTGAAGCAGATCTTCCGCGTCTCGCCGTCCTCGGTGAGCCAGACCTCTATGGCGGAGGAGCCCAGCAGATGGCCCACGTCCGTAAAGCGTATCGACACGCAGTCGTTGACCTGTATGGCCTTGTCATAGGGGCAGGGTATCATCAGGGCCATGAGTCCGGCGGCGTCGTCCAAATCGTAGAGCGGCTCTATCTCCGGGCCGCCGCTGCGCTGACTTTTGCGGCTTTTCCACTGGGCGTCCTGCATCTGGATGTGGGCGCTGTCGCGCAGCATTATATCGCACAGCGAGCAGGTGGCGGCGCTGGCGTATACCGAGCCCCGAAAGCCCTGCTTGTACAGCAGCGGCAGCCGTCCCGAATGGTCGATGTGGGCGTGGGTCAGCAGCACGAAATCCAGTCTTGAGGGCTCCACGGGCAGGGGCTCGTTTTCAAACAGGTCCTTCCCCTGCTCCATGCCGAAGTCCACCAGGCCGTGCTTGTCGCCCACCTGAATATAGGTGCAGCTGCCTGTGACCTCATGGGCCGCGCCGACGAATGTGATCTTCATAGGTCTTTCCTCCTGTGTGTATTATAAAAGGCTGTCGAACAAATCTATCTGACTGGTCTCCGGCAGCTCGCCCAGAGCGCCCAGAGCGCGCAGCTGCTCCAGATGGGCCTGGCTCACCTTGGGGCAGGCCATGCCCAGCTCCTCCACGGAGATATACTGCCGGCCGCCCTCGCGGGCCCGCTCCAGGTCCAGAGCCGCCGTCTCGCCCAGTCCGGAGATGGACACAAAGGGCGGGCGCAGGCTGCTCTGACCCGCAGGCAGGAAGTGGGTGGCGTCGGAGCTGTACAGGTCTATGGGTGCGAAGTCAAAGCCCCGCATATAGAACTCGTATACCGCCTCCATGGTCACCAGCAGGTCCTCCTCGTTGGCCGTCAGGTTCTCCCGGCGGCGCATCTCGTTTATCTTCCGGCGCACCGCGTCTGCGCCCACGGTCATCATAGCCGCGTCAAAGCCGCCCTTCTGGCTGCGGCGGTAGAAGTAGGCGCTGTAAAAGGCCAGAGGCTCATGTACCTTGAACCAGGCTATGCGAAAGGCCATCATCACATAGGCCACCGCGTGGGCCTTGGGGAACAGATAGGCTATCTTGCGGCAGGACTCTATGTACCAGTCCGGCACTCCCAGAGTCTTCATCTGGGCCTCCGCGTCGCCGGGGAAGGCGCCGCTCTTTTTCACCTTGCCCTTGCGCACCGCCTCCATGGTCTTAAAGGCCAGGGATGGCTCCATACCCACGGAGATGAGGTAGAGCATGATATCGTCCCGGCAGCCCACAGTCTCGTTGACGGTGGCTATGCCCTCAACGATAAGGTCGTGGATATTCCCGGCCCAAACATCGGTGCCGTGGCTGAAACCGGAGAGCCGCACCAGAGTGTCGAACTGCCTCGGCTGGGTATCCACCAGCATCTGTCTTGTGAAGCCGGTGCCGAATTCCGGTACGCCTATGGTGCCGGTCTTGCCTATTATCGGGTCGTCCTCGGCCAGCCCGAGTACGGCGGGGCTTACGAATATGGACATGGTGTCGGCGTCGGAGAGGGATATCTCCCGGGCGTTGACGTGGGTCATCTCCTCCATCATGCGTATCATGGTGGGGTCATCGTGGCCCAGCTCGTCCAGCTTCAGAAGATTGTCCTCCATGCAGT
>CAYSFK010000024.1:22847-23132 GCA_964430345.1 uncultured Oscillospiraceae bacterium
TCGTCCGCCGGGTGCTGCACCGGGCAGAAATCCGTCACGTCCTTGTCCTGAGGTATGACCACCAGCCCGCCGGGGTGTTGGCCGGTGGTGCGTTTGATGCCCACAAGGCCCAGAGCCAGCCGGTTTTCCTCGGCCTTGGTGGCCTTTATGCCCCGCTCCTCCAGGTATTTCTTTACATAGCCGTAGGCCGTTTTCTCCGCCAGAGTGCCTATGGTGCCTGCCCGGAAAACATGGTCAGACCCGAAAAGAGTCTCGGTGTATTTATGGGCCTTGGCCTGATATTCA
>CAYSFK010000025.1:0-22407 GCA_964430345.1 uncultured Oscillospiraceae bacterium
CCCAAGCAGGTGTCCGCCGTGGGCCTGGTGCAGCTGTGCTATAAATATCACCTCACCAACAGCTACATACCCCTTATCTTCCCCGGCATAGCCGCGCCTATAGTTTTCTTTTACATGAAGCAGTATATGGACAGTGTGCTGCCCATGGAGATAGTGGATGCCGCCCGGGTGGACGGCTCCGGCGAGTTCTATACCTTCAACCGTGTGGTGCTGCCCATGGTAAAGCCGGCGCTGGCGGTGCAGCTTATCTTCACCTTTGTGGAGTCCTGGAACAACTACTTCATCCCCGCCTTGCTGCTGGATAAGAAGGAGCTTAAGACCGTGCCCATCATGATAGCTCAGCTTCGAGCGGCGGACTACTCCAAGTTCGATATGGGCAAGGTGTATATGTTCATCCTGCTCGCCATCCTGCCGGTGCTTATCGTGTACATCTTCCTGTCCAAATCCATCATCAAGGGCGTCACCGCCGGCTCTATAAAAGGCTGACGGTATAAGAACTCTCATATTAAGCGAGCCGGTGTATATCCGGCTCGCTTTTATGCGGCATATGAAAAGACTGTACCCACGCGC
This sequence comes from uncultured Oscillospiraceae bacterium, assembly GCA_964430345.1. GTDB lineage: Bacteria > Bacillota > Clostridia > Oscillospirales > Oscillospiraceae > Limivicinus. Next base: position 571 of record CAYSFK010000025.1, read on the forward strand.
CGTAAAAATATCTTGACAAATTGTCCGTTGCGTGTTACTGTACTAATCGACTAGAACAATAACACAAAGACTTGCGTGAAAAGAACTAATAGGAGGCACAGTATGGGAGAGCGGAAGTATACCGATAGGTCTGTAAAAGTATTCTTTATCATTGTGGCCCTGGCCAGCGCAATAGTAGAGACTGCCATAGCGCTGACGGCGAAGGAATGGCTGTATCTGCCGCTGATGTGGCTGCCGGCGCTGGCAGGTATTACGGCGGTCTGCCTGTCCATGAGGGAGAGGGGAGAGCGCTTTGCCCTTAAGCCTATGCTCAAAAACCTGGGCTTCGTGGGCTGCAAATTCCGGTACATACTCATGGGCTGCCTGCTGCCGCTTATTTATCTGCTGCTGCCCTATGCGATATTTTGGCTTATCTATCCCGACAGCCTGCGGACGGAGGGCATTAATATCATTTCCGTTATCTTCACCATGGTTGTGGGCATTTTCATCTCCCTGCTCTCGGCTATAGGGGAGGAGATAGGCTGGCGCGGCTTCATGGTTCCGGCCCTGTATGAGCGGCTGGGCCTTGAAAAGACCCTGACCGTGACGGCGCTTATCTGGTGCGTCTGGCATCTGCCCCTGCTGGCCTTTGGCGACTATATGTCCGGCACACCTCTTTGGTATCAGCTCCCGGCCTTTGTGCTGTGCATTTTCCCCGTGGGTGTAATGGCGGGCATTCTTGCCATAGAGACGGGCAGCGTCTGGCCTGCGGCCTTTCTACACGCGGCCCATAACGACTATGACCAGATGGTATTCGGCGCTCTCACCGTGGCGGACAACAAAATGTACTTCGTCAGCGAGACGGGAGTGCTGACCATAGTCTGCGCCTGGATACTGGCTATTGTCATGTACCGTCGAGCAAAGCGCAGACTCACCGCGGCTCCCTGCCAGGAAAAATAACTGCGGGAACAATGCAACATTTTCCATCGCTTTGCGTCAATAGAAATATAACAGTTAAAACACACCGGGAGGGAGCATATGCTGATATTCGTAATAGTATGTCTGTCCGTTATCGCCTGCGCGTTTCTGCGCGTGTGCTGTGCCGCTCCGGCTGTGGAGCAGGGCGATATGGAACAGGGAAGAAAGGACGTCTGACGGCGTCGCGGTAATATTGATATTCCGGGGCCGCCCTTAGTGGGCGGCCCTGGCGTATTCAACGGTATACCCGCCGGTATGCCGCCGGAAATTCCGCTCTTGCCCAATTGCGGCAGAGCCTGTATAATTCTTTTATGGAACGGCGGAGTCTCCGCACCTGCACTAAGGAGAGTATCTGATGAATATGTTTTTGACGCTGGCGTATCTGTTTTATATAGGCTCCTCTGTGGGCTGGTTGCTGGAGCTGTTTTTCCGGCGCTTCATATCAAAGGCCAACCCCCAGCGAAAGTGGATAAACCCCGGCTTCTGCGTGGGGCCCTATGTGCCTCTGTACGGGCTCGGCCTGTGCATCCTGTACCTGCTGGCCTCCATGGGCGACGCCTACGGCGTAAGCACTGCGGGCAGCCGGATCTTGCTGTTCGGCGCCATGGCTCTGTGCATGACGGGGATAGAGTATATCGCGGGCATACTGTGCCTGAAGGTGATGAAGGTACGGCTCTGGGATTACAGCGGCGACTGGGGCAATGTCCAGGGCATCATCTGCCCGCTGTTCTCGGTCATCTGGGCGGCAGCCAGCGCCGGGTATTACTTCTGCGTCCACCCGCATATTCTGGATGCCCTGAGATGGCTGGCGGATAACCTGGCCTTCTCCTTCGTGATAGGCTTTTTCTTTGGCGTGTTCACCATAGACGTGGCGTACTCCGCCCGGCTCATCACAAGGATGAAGCGCTTCGCCGAGGAGAACGGCGTTATAGTCAGGTATGAGCATCTCAAGTCCCACATCCGCAGCGCTCAGGATGAGCTGAAGGAGAAGGCTCATTTCCTCTTTCCCTTCAGCTCCAGCCGCAGCCTGGCGGAGCATCTGCGGGAGGCGGAGGAGGCCCTGGAGCACAGGATACGCGGGAAATAAAGGCCCGGACCCCACGGAACGGTCCGGCGCCCGTGAAAATAGTGACGACGTCGCAGGCAATGCAGCCCTGCGGCGTCATTTTTTAATACAAATTTGCTGTTTCTGTTGAATATGGTACTGCCGTTCTGTATAATAAATTTGGAAAAGCGGTTTTACTAATAATTGGTCAGGATGAGACGACATGAACTATATAATTGATTTCAGTCTCATAGCAATAGCATACCTCTCGATAACGGCGTTCTTCTACAGGCGGCAGCCCAAGGTGCCCAGTGTGCGCAACACCATGTTCGGCTGCCTTCTCTACCTGGGCGTTTTCTTTGCCGTTATGGATGTAGTGGTGGTCGTCATTGAGCCCTTCTCCAGCAAGCTGCCCATGTGGGTGTGCTACGGGGCCAACGCCGTGTTCCTTCTCAGCATCCAACTGTCCTGTGTGCTCTTTTTCATGTATGTGCTGGTGCTTATCGGTTTTGTCAAAGGCGCTCCGAGACGGGTGATCCTGCTGTCCTCCATACCTTTTTTTATCACGGCGCTGCTTATCTTTCTTCCCATCGGCAGCGGCGGGATTTTTTATATGGACGAGGCGCATATCTACCACAGGGGCTCGATGTACGTTATCCTGTATTTGGACACGGCGCTTTATCTTCTGGCCAGCCTTGTGGCCGTGCTCATCAGACGGCAGCAGCTGCTGGCCCGGAAGCTTCTGTGTATATGCTTCTTCCTTACGGCGCTGTTTATCTCCATGCTGATACAGTATTCACGGCCGCAGCTCCTTTTGAACGCCATGGCCAACGCCTTGGCCCTGACCCTGATATACCATGTCCTGGAGGCCCCCAGCACCAATGTGGATACTCTGACGGGGGTGCTGAACCGAGCCGCCTTTCCGCTGGTGGTGCAGGATTCTTATGAGCAGGACCATCGCTGTACGCTGTTTATTATACCCATAGGCTCGCTGGGCCTTGTGAATCGGACGCTGGGCATGGCTATGGGAGACCGGCTGCTGACGGAGTTCGCCGCCTGCCTGCGAAGCAGCTTCTCAGACAGCTATGTCTTTCGGCTGGCGGGCGATGTTTTTGCCGTTTTGACCACCGGCGGCCAGCGCTGCGATAACGCGAAGCTGGAAAGCATCTGCGCGGTGCTGCCCGACAGCTTGACCCTGGGACAGTCGGAGGTCATGCCGGAGTCAGGAATAGCCTGCGTCAACAGCGAGGATGCGGATAGTCCGCAGCTGATGCTGGCGCTGACGGAGTATATTCTCCTGCTCACACGGGAACAGCGGTTGAAGCCGGTCCTTCTGGCGGACGCCGATTTTCTCCGCCAGTTCAACGCGGCCGAACTGCTGGAGCGTAAGCTGAACGACGCCATATCTATGGGCCGCATAGAGGTGTTCTATCAGCCGCTGCACGACACCGGCGGGAGGCTCTGCGCTCTGGAGGCTCTGGTGCGAATCCAGGACGGCGAGGGAGGCTGGCTTCCTACCCAGGAGGCTGTGGAGCTCTCCGAAAGGAACGGCGGTATATACCGGCTCAGCGAGCTGATACTGCGTCGAGTCTGCGCCTTCATCCGGGACAATGAGCCTGTCCTGAGTGGGCTGCATCACATTGGCGTGAACCTCTCCGCCCTGCAGTTTTTGAGGGACGACCTCTGTGAGCAGGTCTCCGCCATCACTGACGAATACGGCGTATCCCGGTCGCTATTGAGCTTTGAGATCACGGAGACCGCTGCCGCCACCGTGGCGGACGTCTCCCGAAATATGCGCAGGATGAACGAGGCCGGCTTCTCCTTCCTTCTGGACGACTTCGGCAAGGGCTACGCCAATTTCAATAACATTGCCAGACTGCCCCTGCTCTGCGTCAAGATAGATAAAAGTATACTTTGGGAAGCTCCCCAAAGCCGGGAGCGTATGGCGCTTCTCCGCGGTGTTGTGGAGATGCTCCACACATTGGAGCTGGTCAGCGTGTGCGAGGGCGTGGAGACGGAGGAACAGGCCGGGCTGTTGGGCGAGCTGGGAGTGGATATGCTCCAGGGCTACCTGTTCTCGAAGCCGCTGCCTCCGGCGGCTCTGCTTAGCTACATAGACAGTAGGTGCGGCAATGAACTATAACTACAACTTCGCGCTGGGCTCCGTGTTGTTTATCGGGCTTACAGCCACGTTCTATCTCCGGCAAAGGCGTATGCATGACCTGCAGGACCATCTGTACACCGTCATGCTGCTGGGCGGACTTACAGCCGTGTTTTTCGATTTTGCGGCAGCCGCCGTGGAGCCTGTGGCAATGTCGCTGCCTCTGTGGGTGCTGTATGCGGCCAACGCGCTTTTTATTCTCGGCGAGCAGGTCTGCCTGCCTGCGGTTTTCCTCTACTCCGTTTCGGCATCCGAGCGCTTTAACCGCATGAACGCAGTTACTTTTACTATCGCGTTTGCTCCCTTCGCCGTGGTTTTGGCCATGCTCGCCCTATCTCCGTTTGGCACCGGCGGCCTGTTTTATTTTGATGCGCTGCATATATACCGCCCCGGCGCCGCCCATTGGGTGATGTACGCCGCCTCCGCACTTTACCTCACTGCCAGCTGTATTGTGCTGCTCTGTAATTACCGGGTGGTGGACAGCTCCAAGCGGGCCTTCATCCTGCTTTTCGTCCTGCTTATTGTGTGCGCCATGGTCATTCAGATCTATTCAACCCGGCTGCTGCTGGTCACCTCGGCGGCGGCGCTTTCGCTTACGGCCATGTATTATCTGCTGCGTACACCGGGAGAACAGGTGGATCCCCTTACCGGCGCGTTCAGTCGCTCCACGCTGTCTGCGCTGCTTCGCAATCTAAACGAAAAAAAGTGCAGCTGTACTCTGGTGCTGTACTCCGTGCTCAATTACGACGATATAGTTCGTACCCACGGGCCCCAGCTGTCCGACGGGTTTTTGGCGGCGCTGTCCGAAAAGCTGCGCTCCTCATCTCCCGGCTGCAGCGTGGTCTATATGAACGGCGACGAGTTTACCGTAGTGGTGGAGCGCGTACTTGACGGTGATGCGCTTCACGCGCTGTGGCAGAACGCGCCGAACTCGCTTGCCGTGGAGCAGGGCGATATTCCCGTGAAGCTGGCGCTGGCCGCACTGTCCCATCAATACGACACGCCGCCGGAAAAGACCCTCACCGCCCTGGATTTTCTTTCCCGCAGGATAAAGGCGGAGCGGCAGGAGGGCCTGTTCGTGGAGGACTCAGCTTTCCGTGAAAAATGCAGCCGTCTGGTGCGGCTGGAAAGCGACATTGAGAATATACTGCATGAGGGCGCGCCTGTTTTGCTTGCGAAGCCTGTGTGGTATGCCGAATCGGGGCCGGGGGGAGTTCCGGCCATGCTGGATGTCTCACTGGGACTTCGGCACGGGGAGCTTGGAGACGTGTCCGCCGACGAGCTGCTGCAGGCTGTGACTCAGTCGGGCCGAATCCGCTGGTACTATGAGCGGCTTACCGAGCTTACAGCGGAACGCTCCCGTGTGACTGAGCCTGCGGTACGCTTCTGCCTGCCGCTGCTCTCCGCCGGGCTTATCCGGGACGACATGGCGTCCGCCCTTTTCGACCTTGTAACGGACGCGGGCATGGAGCCTAAGCGCATCGTGCTGCGCCTGTATGAGCGGGATCTTTCAGAGGAGATGCCGGCGGTATATGACAACATCCGGCGGCTGTACGCCTTTGGCTTCGGCTTCCGGCTGGATGAATTTGCCGAGGGCTATACCGATATGTCATTTTTGGGCTCGCTGCCTCTCGGCACCGTCATGATAGACGGCAGCCTGATGCGTAATACCGGCGACAATGCCCGCGCCCTGTCGCTTTTGCGCTGCGTCATAGCCCTCCTTAAAGAGACCGGCAAGGAGGTGGCCTGCGCCGGCGTGGACAGCGCCGCCGACCTGACTGTGGCAAGAGCTGTGGGTGCGGATCTGCTCTGCGGCGCCTATGCGCCCGGTGACCGCTGAGTAAGCTCATGCCGCGGCTGTGGCCGAAATACGGGGCAACTGCTTTACAGGCCGCCCCGCTTTGCGGCCCTGAGGGGGAGCAAACCTCTTGGCGCGAGCTCGCAAACCGAAACAGATATTACGCTTATCGTCCGTCATCTTGTCTGTTTAATCAGTCCGTGTTAAGACATATTACCGCTTTATTATTAATTTTATTGAAAACAGTAAGTATTTGCTTTATAATGGAAGCCGTGCGGCAAGGGTTCTAGGGTATTCTGGCATCCTGCCGCTTTTGATTATACGAAGGGAGCGCGGGTAATGGATATACGCAGCCAGTTCGTAAAAATCGACCGTATGTTTCGTACGCTGCACGAGACTTTTTCGCAGCTAAGCGCGGCTCAGGGGGCTCTTGACGGGAAGTATTCCGCACTGTCAGAGAGCATTTATATAAAGTATGAGAATAAACGGGGCGAATCGGCTGGGCGTAGAAAAGAGATCAATGCCTTTGTGCTTATGGCAAAGGACTACTGCACTGTAGGTCCTGCCATTGCCGCCGCTGTGCCGCTTGAGCCGGATATAAACCGACTGGACAGCATGGCGATGGACATTGACCTCAGCAGCAGAAACGACCCCGCCGCGCGCAGAGTGATAGAGCTGGCGGGGAACTACCTGGCTTATATAGATAGAGAAGAAGATGAACTCGACCGGGCGCAGGCGCAGGAAATAGACCGGCTGCAGGCGGAGAAGAACGCGGAGTCAGCGCGGATAACCGGGAAACGGCGGGCCATTCTCAGCAGCTGCGACAGCTATCTGCGGGGCGAGGAGATGGACGCGCTCAAGCGGTTGATGCAGGAGGAGGATAAATACTCCTCATTGAGCGCGGCGGTCCTCTCCGGCTGGCACTGCGCGGAAAGCCTGCGTGAGCAGATAACCTTTGGCTATCAGCAGCTTGCGCTGGATGTGCCACGGGTACTGCGAGGGACTATGAAGACCGCCCTGGGCGGACACTTTGACGAAAACAACTGCCTTACGGATTGCCCGGTGGGGCTGTCTACAGGGCGGTCGGCGCATATATGTATAGAGTATTCGGGGGCTGACGAGGCAGCCGCGCAGGACGGACTGCGGGCGCTGGCGGTCAACTGCCTGCGTTTTTATCCGCTGAGGGAGCTGAAGATATCTCTCTTTGACCGTGTTTTTTATAACGCGAGTCTGCTTGGGCCGCTGTCCGCACTGGCAGGATCTAAGGGCAGCGTCATAGAGGGCGTACCGGCAAACGAGGAGGCGCTGCGACTAAGCGCGGGAGTGCTGACGGAGTACTACCGCAAGGCGGAGCGCGCCATAGGGGCGGACACTGTTTTTGATTATAACCGGCGCTGCGCAGCCTCGGAGCGGATACCGTACAGGCTTCTGATATACCATGCGGAGGACCCGCGCTGCGCGGAGCTTGCTTACCTTATCAATAACGCCCAGCGCTTCGGGATAACGGTGGTCGAGCTCCGGCGTGTGAAGGACACGTCCCGCGTACGAGACAGCTTCCCCGCCGCAGACAGCACCAATATCAACATATCCGGCACCGGGGATGGGCGCTTCCTCATATATTCGGAAAGAGCCTGGCAGCCGTTTCGCTGGCTGGATATGCCGGACGCCGTCCCGACTGCTTTTATCGCTGCGGTGGAGAAAGCGACAAAGCCCAACGAGATAGGTTGCAGCTATTTTAAGCGATATAAAATAAGCGTTCCGCAGCGCTCTCAGGGCCTGCGCCGACCCATCAGCGTTCCCTTCGCGGTGGACGATGACGACAAGCCCGTATACTGCTGCTTTGAGGATCACAACTTTGCCGCGTACATCATGGGCGCTGCGGGTTCCGGCAAATCCACGCTGCTGCATACCATTATCAGCGGCCTGCTGATGAACTACCACCCGGACGAGGTGGAGCTGTGGCTGCTGGACTTTAAAATGCTGGAGTTCAAGCGCTACGCGGATCACTGTCCGCCTCACGTTAGATACCTGCTGTTGGAGCGGTCAGAGGACCTGGTATTTGATATTATAGACCGCCTCACCCGGCTTTTGGATGAGAGAGCCTATCTTTTTGCCAACAAGTATCACTGCGAGAAGCTGACCCAAATACCGCCGGAGGAGAATATACCTGCGGTTTTTGTAATAATCGATGAGTTTGCGCAGATGTCGCAGATACTCAGGGAGACCAGGGGCGGCACCGGAACGGACTACACTCTGGCGCTGGAGAATCTGCTGGCAAAGGGTCGGGCGCTGGGCTTGAAGTTTATCTTCTCCAGCCAGTCCTACGACTCCGGCGTCGCCGGGCTGACCGAGAATGCCCGCAATCAGATACAAATGCGCTTTGCCATGAAAAACACGCCGGAGGAGGTCAAGCAGACGCTGGGCCTTACGGGCTCCACCCTCTCCGAGAAAGAAAAGGACTGGGTGGCAGCGCTGCCGGTGTACCAGACGCTGTTCAAATGGTCCGACGCAGACGACGGCAGACCGCGTCTGGGCCGATTTCGTAATATGTACGCAGACACCGGCCAATTGGAGCAGCTTATCTCAAAGCTGAACAGTGATTTGACGGCCGTGACTGGCGGCAGCGCGGCGGGCGCGCACAGCTATATCGATAAAAAGCGGGTGCTCATCGACGGTCGGCGTCCCCTGAGCTTCCAAAGCCTGCTGCCTGCCTGCAGGGAGTATGAGGCTGCGCTGGACAGCGACGAGCTGGAGGACGGTGACGTAACTATCTACCCCGGTGTGCCGTGCAGCTTTTCCAGGGTGAGGCCCTTTACGCTGTGCAGTGCCGCGGCGGAGCATATTCTGATGGTCGGCGGCGGTTGGGAAACGGAGCTTAACGTGCTGTGCTCCGTGCTCAACAGCTACAGCCGGGGCGGCGGCCAGGCGGAGATATGGTCACACAAGCTGTCGCCTCTGTACAAGCGGTTGAGAAAATATAGCGGCGACACCCACATTTGTGCCGATACGGCACAGCTGTGCGGGCGTATAGAGAAGCTGAAAAAACAGGTGCAGGCTAAGAGCGCCGAGCCCAGGCTCATAGTCTGTCTCGATTACGACCTTACTGTCGGCGATTTTGAGCTGATGGGTGAAGCGTCGCCAGTGCGGGAAGCTCCCGCGGCAGAAAAGCCAATGAGCCTCCTTGAAGCTGTAGCTGAATCCAGGGAGATAGCCGACAGCGAGGAACGGGCCAGGTATCTGGCGGAGTTCAACCGAAAGGTCAGGGAGTACAATGCCCGACAAAACGAGACGGGAGTGCGCATATACAATGCCGCAGATGACATGAAATGGCTGCTCAAGCAGGCGCCGAGCTGTGGTGTACACTTTATGTTCTGCCATGTCCACGGCTCCCAGTTCGTCTCCCTGGGGCTGAACGAAAGACTGTTTCGCCATAAGCTGCTGTTCACGCTGACCAGAGACGAGTCGGTGACCATAGCGGGAAACTTCCGGGCAAGTACGCTGGAACCCGGCGTGGGACTCTATTCAAGCGGCACTGCTGCGTTTACCTTCCGTCCCCACATACACCCTGGGCTGCCCTACAGCGGGTGGTCTGTGGACGATAAGGGAGAAGTGGTTCCAGGTATAGGAGTCTGAGATGGCACAGTATGCAATAAGTGCTGAGGGCAGCAAGGCGCTGAGCGACTTGGCTGCGGCGCTGCGTCAGGCGGAGCGGCAGTCTGGGCAGGCGGCGCAGGCGCTGCGGCACTGCTTTGAACAGGAACGCGAAAACACCGGAGTATTCGCTCAGAGACTGGAGACGCTGCTGCAAAGGATAGACAGCCTGACCGCAGACGGCAGTGACTGCGTCTATCAATTGGCAGCCAGACTGGACAGCACCGCGGAACAGATATCGCTGCTGCTGGACGAAAGCCTCTCTTTATTCTGCGGCGCGGCGGCGGCAGAACCGAAGCAGAGCTCTCCTCACCTGCCTACTGACGCCACAGGCCGCTTTGAGGGCCAGCGCGGCAGCTCCGCCTTTGTACCGGGCAGCGCCGCCGCCCTGGCTGTGCTTCGCCGGTATGCGGCTGACAGCGTTATGTACATCGGCGGTCAGCCGGACTTTTCACAGTTTACAAGTCATAATACGCCCTGGGGCCGGAAAAACTGCGCGGTGAGCATCGGCCACATGACGCACACCCGCTCCCGCTCCGACGCGGCGGATCTGGATCCGGGCAACTTTCAGCAGGCGGACGCGGCCATTGCCCGGGACATGGGGATTGGGCCAGGTGAATTCAAGGCCTGGCGGGAGAACGCCGAGATGACCTGGCACGAATGCGCCGACGGACACACAATGCAGCTTGTACCCAGGGCGCTGCACTGCGCCTGCCCTCACAGCGGCGGCGCTGCGGAGATGAAATACCGCATGGCCTTTGGCAGCACAGACATACCGGACGAATAAGAGAGAGGAAAATCGAGGCATGGCCTATTACGGTTATTCGCAGGAGGGCGCGGCACAGCTTTGCGAGCTGGCGGATGTGCTGGCGCTCTGTCGGGAGCAAATACTGACGGAGTCCAAAAAGCTTGAATTCTTTGCAGGTACACAGGAGGAGGCCTTGGGCACGTATTACACGGCCATTCTGCGGGTAATACGGGACGTGTGCGCCGCCGCGGGCGAATCGGAATACGCAGTGCTCACGCTGGTGCTGCGCCTGCGCGATCTGGCGGAGGATATCGAAAAAAGCCTGAAGCTGTAAGCTGATCATCTATATAGGAGGAGAGAAAATGGCAAGCAATAATGTGGATACTCAAGCCCTGAGGCGGGTTGCAACGGCGCTCAATAACTACATAGAGGAGGTCAGCGACGCTCTGAGCAGGATGCGCGCAGCGGCCAGCGAATGTGAGGAAAACATGGGCGGCGACGTGCTCAGCGCACAGGCGCTGACCCAACTGGAGGAATCCTTGAGACGCATACCGGCAGCGCTGAAAGAAGCGGGCGACCTGAGAGACGCGCTTAATAAGAAAGCCAGGAACATCGAGGACACCAAACTGTAAGGGGGCAGGGGCATTATGGCATTTTTCGGGATAGACCGCGCCGGTGTGGAGGCGCTGCGGAGTATGAAAAATGAACTGCAAAAATCCGCCGCCGATATCGTCAAGAGCTCTGACGATATGCGGAAGAAGGCAGACTCCGAGCAGGAGGCCTTAGGCAGCTTTTCAGAAGAAATACTGACTGTCGTAGGCACCGTCAAAAGCGCCGTAGACGGCGGGTCGGATTCGGTAGAGCAGCTGTCGGGCAGGATAGACCGCTTGGCCTCCGAGGTAGAGGCTCTGCTGGGACTTTGAGCTGGAAGGAGATGCAAGGAGGATAATGAGCGAGAAGTATATATCCTTTGAGGAGAATCTGCAAAACGAGAGAAAGAACATGGTCGAGGCGTTCATGTCTTATTCGTCCAGTTACACACGTAAAGATGAGCAGCTTAAGGACGAGGAGAAAAAGCTGCCGATCCTTGACGAAGAGAGAAGAAGAAATACCGCCTATGAAAACGGCCTCAAAAAGCGCAGTAAAGTCAAACTTACAATAGAAATCGTTTTGGTAGCCATATGTTTTCTGTCTCTGGTTTTTATTGTTAAAACAGGCAGGCTGAAGCTGCTTTGGATACAGATACCTGCGGCGTTAGTAATACTTGAACTAATGCCCGGAATAACAGATTTTCTTACCGATACCATAGTCAAGCGAAAAGCATATAAAAAACTGACCGAGGCACAAAAGAAGTCACTTGACGAACAGTACGCACGGGAGAAAGCGGATTTCAGCGCCAGGTGGGACGCACATATTCTTGAGCAAAAGCGGTTTATTGACTCGCTGGACAGCGAGCTGGACAGTCGGCGGAAAGTACACGAGGCAGCGGTCACGAATTACTGTCAGAGCGTGATACGCAGGGAATACGTGAAGCCCATGGCGGAGCACCTGACAATGTCTTTCCGGAGGGGGGTAGACGGGGCCGACAGAAGCGCGGCGGTCAAATACATAGACGTGCGGCTGAACTATACCGTTACCAATACCGCCGTTACCTTTCAGGATGACCGGGGCGACACTCTGCCGCTTCTGAGCTATGTATTTGCAGACGAAAATGCGCCGGATCTGAATAGTATAGAAGAATGTGAAGGACTTGCGCAGGCGCTGGCAAAACGGGTGGTACTCAATATGAAGTCTGTGTATTCCTCCAGCACCATGAAGATAGCTCTCAGACACACCGACGCTGTCGTATCCCTGAGATTTACCGACAACAACCCCAACTACGGTAAGTTCTGACGCACAGTACCGGCGTCGGCACGGCATGATGACCGGGAGAAGGATGGTTTTCAATATGGCAGAGATGACGAATATTACGTTTGAACAGCAGCTCCTCAAAAAGAAAAGCAGCATAGATCAGACAGTGCAGCAAGAGACAGATAAAGCCTGCCGTGAATGTGAGGATCAGAAATTCCATGCGCAAATGCGCAAGGCTGACGGCTTGCGGGCTTTAGATGCGCAATCCTATAATGAGGAGATCGACCTCAAGCAGAGGATGTCGGAGAAAAGCAAGCAAGAGGATAAAGATATCAATGATACCATTACCGATCAGTTCAGGACTTGGATTATCCTGTCGGCCAAAGCCGATCGTTTGCTGTATATCTTGGCAAGGCTGCTGGCGGTAATAGCGGGGTTTTACTTGTTTGCGATAATAATGGGTATTAAAGAGTATCTGCTCTTGGTTTTACAGGTTCCGCTCTTTTTCTATTTGATCAGTGGTCCCGGTATGAGGCGTCTGAATTTGGAGCTTTTATCCAAGCGCGTGGTATATCAAAGCGCCAGGGCTCAGGCAAAACTGATGGAAGCTGTAGCTGAAAAAGCGGCCGATGAGTATGCGGCCAATCTCCAAAGCCTCGCGGAAAAGCTCATAGCTGCCAAAAGCGAGGTCATCGCAAGAACCGACCGTGAATGTGCCGAGCTGGAAAGAAAGCGCGACGCCAGATGTAAGGAGCTGGGCTGCTGGCAGAGGGACCAGTATGCCGAGCTGGACCGCTTGCGGAAGGACCGGTGTGCCCAGCTGGACCGGCAGCGGAAAGCCCACGCCGACGGCGTGGCGGCCTACTGCCAAAGCGTGATACACAGCGAGTACATAAGACCCATGGCGGAGCACCTGACGCTGTCTTTCCGCAAGGCTGTGGACAATGCCAGCAGGGACAGTACTGTGAAGTATGTGGACGTCATTTTCGGTTACACCGTTAACTGCGACTGTGTCACCGTTCAGGACTCGCGGGGAGGCGACCAGCCGCTTCTGAGCTACGTCTTTGCCAAGGAAAACGCCCCCACGCTCGGCAGCCCTGAGCAGTGCGAGGGTCTGGCTCAGGCGCTGGCCAAGCGGGTGGTGCTGGGAATGAAGGCCGCCTATCCGTCTCCCACCATGAAGGTGGCTCTACGGCACACTGACGCCATTGTCAGCCTGAGATTTACCGATAATAACCCCAACTACGGAAAGAGCGCCGGAGCGCAGTAAACACGGCTGCGGACAGACGATAAAGGAGAGAAGATATATGGACGCAAGACAGTTCAGCAGCGGCTTCAGGCTGGACACTATCTTAGGCAAGACTGTCACCGTGCAGAAATTTCTCGGCGAGGGCGGACAGGGCACAGTCTACGCGGTGGACTACAACGGCGAGCCCAAGGCGCTCAAATGGTACAAGCCGGACGGCATGGGAAAAAAGCCGGAGAGCTTTTACGACAATCTGAAAAAGAACGCGCTGCACGGGCCGCCGGGACCGGAATTCCTATGGCCTCAGGATCTTACCGGCTGGCGCGATGGCTGCTTTGGCTATATAATGGACCTGCGCCCGGAGGGCTATCATGAGATAAGTGAATTCATGCTTCGCAGAGTGAGCTTTCCTTCCTACCGCACCATTACGGACGCGGCACTGCACATAGTTTCCGCCTACCGCATACTCCATAACTCCGGGCAGAGTTATCAGGACCTGAACGATGGGAACTTTTTCATTGAGCCGACCAGCGGAAAGGTACTCATATGCGATAACGACAATGTGGCGCCAAACAAGACCGACACGGGAATACTGGGCAAGCCCAGATATATGGCGCCGGAGATAGTCCTGCGGAAGAATACGCCGGACAATATGAGCGACAGATTTTCTATGTCGGTGATACTTTTCATTCTCATATGCATGGCACACCCGCTGGAAGGGAGGCACTCCCTTGTGCCGGCACTGACGCCGGAGCTGCAGGAGCGGCTTTATGGCAGCGAGGCCCTGTTTATAATGGACCCCAATGACGCCTCAAACTGCCCTGTGCCCGGCGTACATGACAATGTGCGTCAAATATGGAAGTATCTGCCGGATTATATGCGGGATATCTTCACCAAGGCCTTTTCCCAGAAGGCTTTCGCAACGCCCAACGCCAGACCCACGGAGCTGGAATGGATAAACGCGCTGACCCGTTTTCGCAGCTCCGTGTACAAATGCCGCTGCGGCAACGAGGTCTTTGTCCAGGCTGACGGACGGCAGAGATGCGAGAAATGCGGCGCCGCCGTGGTCCCGCCCTTCTCTGTGGTCTTTACGAATTACAGTATGCCGGCGATGAACGGAGGGCGGGTATACCGCTGCCAGGTGGGGATATGCAATGCGGATAAGGCGCTGGAGCCCGTGGGGGCGATAGTGGAGAATCGCAGCCATCCGGGGGTATTCGGCCTGAAAAACATGAGCGAGCGTCTGTGGGAGGTGTCCTGCGGCGGACGGCAGACGAAGGTGGAACCGGGCCATGTGACGCAGCTGGCAGACGGAATGAGCATCAGCATCAATAATGATAGGGTATTGATAAAACAAAATAAACTATAAAAGAGGAGATAAAAATGCCTGATATCAACGAATTCAGCGCGGTCCCGCGCAGAGCGCTTCACCTTTTCTATGTATTAGACACCTCCGGCAGTATGAGCAACGCTCCCATAGCCACGCTGAATATGGCCATGACGGAGACTGTAGAAGCCCTTAAGGATCTGGCCAAGAAAAACAGCGACGCGCAGCTGAAGATATCCGTGCTGGAATTCAACACCAGCTGCAAATGGACCCAGTCCGGCGGACCGGAGGACGTGGAGGACTTTTTCTGGCAGGACCTTGAGGCTGGCGGCATGACCTACATGGGCGCGGCGCTCAAGGAGCTGGACAGCAAGCTGTCGAGAAACGCCTTTCTCCGCTCCATGACCGGCAACTACCTGCCCGTAATAATCTTCATGACGGACGGCTTTGCCAATGACGACTATGCCGGTCCACTCGCCAAGATAAGAGAGAACAGGTGGTTTGCCAAGAGCACCAAAATAGGCTTTGCTATCGGTGAAAATCCTGACGTCAACATGATATCTGAGATAGTCGGCAGTCCTGAGGCTGTCATTCAGACCACCGACCTTGACAAGTTTGCCCGTATGATACGCTTTGCCTCTGTCACCGCATCCATGCTGGCCGGTACCTCCCGCACCAGCAGCAACGATATCAGCGGCAGCAGCATAGTCAGCAGCATAAGCAGCGATGAGCCCGACCTCGACGTCGGCGGCTGGGGCGCAGAGCCCACGCCCGCCTTGGGAGGCAGCGCCTACTCAACGGATTTTCAGTCAACTGCAGGCTCCGACAGCAGCAGCGACTGGGACGACGTAGATGCATGGTAGAATAAGACTGCTGCTTTCCCGCTGGCTCTCTGCAGTTAAACGCTGCATCCTTTTACTTTTGCAGAGGCTGCGGCGGAAAAATAAGTCCTGCGGCGCGTGTCAGCGCGGGTGTTCCCCCGCGTCGGCTGTGGCGCCTGCTGCAAAGGATGGTGACAAAATGGCGCTTTTCGACCCTGCATCGACGCTTTCGCTGAGCAAAAGCGTCCGGGGCTACAGTCATGTTCGGAAGGAGCTTGTCTGCGAGGACAGCGCTCTGTCCCTTTTTGACGAGCAAAACGGACTGCGCGTGGCAGTGGTAGCCGACGGGCACGGCGACCCGGCGTGTATGCGCAGCGGCGTCGGCGCGGAGCTTGCGGTGCAGGCTGTGGGCCAATGCGCTGTCCAATTGGCCGGGCAGCTACGCTCCGGCGAGCTGGGCCCGCGGGATTTTACCGACGCGGTGTTGGCTTGCTGGCGGAACGCTGTACAGCAGCATCTGGAGAGCCAGCCGCTGACGCCGGAGGAGCTGGCGCAGGCGGGACAATATGCCGAGAGCTATCAGAGTGGACAGCTTCTTACCCACGTATACGGCAGTACGCTTATTGCCGCGCTGATGCTGCCGGAGCGGATTATTCTTTTGCAGCAGGGGGACGGCCGCTGCTGTGTGCTCTACGGCGACGGCGCTATGGACCAGCCCATCCCCTGGGATGACCGCTGCTTTGAGAATCTCACCACCTCCTTGTGTGACACTGACGCGGCGGAGAGCTTTCGCAGCGCGGTGCTTTTGCCGGAGGACCGGCCTGTGGCCGCCTGCTGGCTGGGAACGGACGGCGTGGAGGATGCGTACACCGACATGGAGGGCACCTACTGTTTTTACCGCAGGCTCACCGCCGACCTCTTGCACAAGGGCGAGGAGAGCTTTTTGGAGCAGCTTGACGAGTATCTGCCACAATTCAGCCGGGACGGCAGCGGGGACGACGTTTCCGTGGCGGCGCTGGTAAACGCGCAGGCCTGTGAGTCGCTGCTGGACGTTATGCGGGATGCTGTGGAGAAATATGCTCTCCTGGAGCCGCTCCGGCGCTATCGGGAAAAGCTGGTGTCCATGTCCAGAAAGCATGAATACCTCCGCAGACGGCTCGAGGAGAGCGAGAGCAGGCTTCTCGGCGCTCCGGCGGCAGAGACGGTGGAAGACAGGGACGACCTTGACAGCTGTCGCGCGGACTACGAAAAGCGATTGTCCGAATTCAACGATTATGACACGCTGTACCGTCAGCTTAAGGACCGCTGCGCGGAGATCGAGGAGAAATTAGGACTGCTGCATCAGGAGGAGCAAAGTATATGACCGAGCTACAGAACGCGCTTGCGAAGGTGGTAAAGCTGGGTGATGCGGACGCGCTGCGGAATGGGCAGAAGCTGGTGTCCTTTGCGGCGGACCTGCTGCCGGGGCAAAAGAGAGAGTTGAATCTGCTCACCGTTTTTGTCCGCTGCGGCGGCAATACCTCGCTGCTGGATTTGATGAGCTCCCGCGCACCGGATTATGAGTGCGAAAAGCGGAAGATATCTCTGCGCATGGAAAACGACTACGGCGTGTCTGTTGAAAACGGTGAAATGGTCTGCGACGCTTTCTGGCAGGCATTGGGCGGAAAAATAGCCCCGTCCGCCAAGGCCGCCGACTATGCGGGTACGCATTGGACGGCAGGTACGCGGCAGAGCTCGTATTCACAGCCCGCGACCGGCGTGGGACAAAGCTCCGCAATAGAGGCACAGCCCACACCAGTGAAGTTATCACCTACGTGGTCTGCTGCAGCCCAGTCGATCCCGGCACAGCCCACACCGACGCAGTCGATTCCAACGTGGTCTGCTGCAGTCCAGTCACCCCCGGTACAGCCCACCCCTGTACGGCCTATGAAGTACCGGGAGTTTGCGAAGCAATACATAGAGGACCCGAAATACCGTCCCATACTCAATGCATATAACCGCGCCAGTTATATGTTTTTTGCTGCTGCAATAATGAGTGTTATAGCGTATTTAGTTGAAGGAGTCATATATGACTCCGATCCGGTGTTGCTATTAACTGCTTTAGTATTTGCGGCGGCAGGTTTCCTCTTGGTATTCAGGTTCAGTATACTCATTATAGCACCTGTACTGTCGACGTTATGCTCGTATATATACACTGTGTATTCATTGAACGACGCATTCTATCATATAAAAATGGGTACGAGCTTTGCGAATTTCCCGTATCATCTGTTTATTTACGGAATCGTGCTTTGCATGGCCACAACAACCTATATATCGGTTTTGTCCTATCGTAATAGTCTGGGGAGGCAATACCGCGAGTACAAAAGGACGAGTCGGCTCACAATAGGTCTGCCAATGGATATATGGAAACAAAGAGAAAAGGAATTTAGAACGTGGTTCCTGATGTTTTTCATTTTAATTATCGTATTCAGTACTGACATTTTTTAGGGGCTATCATGAGCCTAACAAGGAACTGTATACATAGGAGAATATTATATGGTAAGCTTATCAGGGGCACTGGCAAGAACCGCATAAGTGCAGCGCAATGCCCGTTTGACAGAGTATAATACAGAAAATCCGAACTCGTTTCCGAGTTCGGATTTGTCCGTTTGGTGGACCTTAGGGGGATCGAACCCCTGACCTCCAGATTGCGAACCGGTTGCGCTCCCAAGAACCGAGGTTTATATTTCAGGCTCAGACAAGGACGTTTCGGAGGTGCACAATAAGCTCTTTTGGCGCTTCTTGTCTGCCGGCGGTTAAACTTAGTAAAGCTCAGTCTCTGTCACGCAGGAAGTCTTTATCTCTCCCACAAGGCTCTGGAGCGCGTCGATAACGTGGGGACGGATATCGCCGCCTATGAGCACCAGCATGATGTCGTCGCCCACCGTAAGCTCACCCTCGTTGAGCCAGACCCGCACATAGTAAACTCCGGGCAGCCTGTATGCTTTCTCCATTGCGGCGCTGACCTTTGCCTCGTCATAGGAGAAGGACATACCGCAGACATTGGGGGCGTCCGCGTCGCCGCGCCGCACTTTAGCCTTTGCAGTCTCGCGGACTATCCCGTTATGAAAAAGAAACATACCGCACTGGCCGGCCTTGGAGTCAGCCTTTGCTTCTTTCATCCATGCGTCCATTGAGGGCGCTTCTTTTTTACTCATAATAATCATCCATTCCGCCGCTTCGCGTCGGCACAAATTGTAATGAAAGAGCTCGTCTTATCACGCGAAGCAGAGGAATGATAAGATGATTATAATTTTGTAATATTAGTGTGAAAGAAACTTTCACACTATCTCCTTTGAAAATGGGGTCCCCGGTAAGGCCCAACGCAGTGGGCTTGCCGGGGTAAAGGAAAAACGGGCATGACCGAGACAGAGGGATGTGCACAGCGCGGCCCTTGGCTCATCAGGCCTGTTTTGACGTCCCGCAATTTGCCGAGTCCTGGGAGGAGAGCATATCCATGCCGTGCTGCACCGGTGCAATGACTGCCAGCAGATTCTCCCTCGCGGCCCTCTCGCTGCCGGGGAGGTTGATGATAAGTGTGCGCCCGCGTATGCCGGCGGCGCTTCGGGACAGGCAGCCCCGGGGCGTAATCTTCATGCTCTCGGCCCGCATGGCCTCCGGGATGCCCCGGGTCTCCCGCTCTATGACCGCGAGAGTGGCCTCCGGCGTTATATCCCTGGGGGAAAAGCCGGTGCCGCCGGTGGTGAGCACAAGGCCTAGCTTCAGCTCGTCCGCGCATTTGATAAGGGCAGCCTTTATCATCTCCATGTCGTCGGGGACGATGGATTTATACTTCACCTCAAAGCCGTTTTCCTCCGCAATGGCGCAGACCGCCGGACCGCTGGTATCAATGCGCTGGCCCCTATAGCCCTTGTCGCTGACCGTAATTACCGCTGCTGTGTATTTCATTGATTATCACCTCTTACAAAATCTCCGTGGACTCCGCCTGTCTTTGTAAGCAGACGGATGTCGCTTATGACCATGTCCTTTTGCACGGCCTTGCACATATCGTAGACCGTCAGCGCCGCTGTGCTCACCGCCGTGAGCGCCTCCATCTCCACGCCGGTGCGCCCGTCGCAGCTTACCCGCGCCTCTATCTCCACCGAGCAGCGCGCCTCGTCCAGCGAAAGCGTTAGGTCTATCCCGTCTAGCATTACCGGGTGACACATGGGGATCAGATCCGGCGTGCGCTTGGCGCCCATGACCCCGGCCACCTGGGCAACCGTCAGCACATCGCCCTTCTTCATGCCGCCGGTTCTGATAAGCTCAAAGGTTTCCCTGTTTACCAGCACACGCCCCGCGGCCACCGCCGTCCTGACCGTCTCCGGCTTGTGGCCCACATTGACCATTTTGGCCCGGCCCTGCTCGTTGAAATGTGTAAAATCCGACATTCCTTAGCCTCCTATCTGATTCATATTTCGTCCGGCTTTACTGCGGCTCTGAGTAGACAGCTCCCCATGCCAGGAGGGCTTTGCCATTATCGCAATCTTAAACTGACTTAGCATACCCTCGTAGTCCAGTCCCTTGATGGGGTATTCTGTATTAGAGTGCAGACAGGGCTTGAGCCTGCCGTCCGCCGTAAGTCTGATGCGGTTGCACTCAGCGCAGAAGTGGGCGCTGACGGGGCTGATTAATCCGATATCGCCCTTTGCCCCCGGCAACCTGTAGAGCTTGGCCACGCCGCCGTCGGGGGCGTCCGGCGTAAGCTCCGGCAGCTTATCCAGCACCACGGTATAGGGAATAAACGCCTCCGGCCCGAAATCGCCGCTGTCGTACATGGGCATAAGCTCGATAAAGCGCAGGTCAAGGGGATAGCGCCGCGTCAGCTCTACCAGCGCCGGTATCTCGCCGTCGTTAAAGCCGCCGATGAGCACGGTGTTCAGCTTTATCTTCTCAAAGCCCGCGTCAAAGGCGGCGCGAATACCGTTGAAGGCGTCCTCAAGACTGCCGCGACGGGAGATATAGGCGTACTTCCCGGCGTCCAGCGTGTCCAGACTGATGTTGAGCCGCTTGACCCCGGCAGTTTTCAGGGGCTTTGCCAGCTCCGGCAGCAGCGTTGCGTTTGTAGTTATGTCAACCTCGTCTATGCCCTCGACCTTGGAAGCGCGCTGGCAGATGGAGACGATGTTTTTCTTCACCAGCGGCTCGCCGCCGGTTATGCGGAGCTTGCGAATACCAAGCGCGGCGGCGGCTCTGACTGCCTGTATCATCTCGTCCTCGGTGAGCATCTCCTCGTGCGGCTTTTTACAGATGCCCTCCTCGGGCATACAGTAACGGCATCGGAGATTGCACAGCTCCGTCACCGACAGACGCAGATATGTAATGCTGCGGCTATAGCTATCTATCATCTCTAAGCTCCTCTCCCACGGTTTCGTCACAGCTTTACATTAAAGATACTCTATCACTTCACCGGGGTTGTCGACGGTGTAGCCGCCCATACTCATAAGACGTTCCTTGAACGCTTCGCTTTTCAGCGTCCGGATAAGAGCCTGCACCATGGGCGTTTCCCAGGCGTAGTCCGGGACTATCAGGTCGTATTCTTCCACGCACACCGGCAGAAAGTCCAAATCGTAGAGCTTCGCCGCCGAGTATATGCCCATGCCCGCGTCCGCCGAGCCACAGGCTATCTGCGCCGCCACCGAGGTATGAGTCAGCTCCTCTCTTGAATACCCGTAGATAGCCGCAGTGTCCAGCCACGCCTTGCAGCACAGATAGTCCGTGAGTATTCTTGTGCCGGAGCCCTTTTGACGGTTGACATAACGTACACCAGCCCTAGCAATGTCCGCAAACTCCACAATGCCCAGCGGGTTGCCCCTTTGCAGCATCAGTCCCTGTTGCCTCCCTACGCAGCGCAGCAGCTTCACGCTGCCCTGGGGGAAGTATTTGCGCATAGCGCTGAGATTATATTCGCCGGTCGCGCTGTCCAGCAGATGGCAGCCCGCCGCGTGGGCTTCCCCCCGGCGGATGGCCATGATGCCGCCCATGGAGCCCACATGGGAGGAGCTCATATATATAGAGCGGTCATCCGAGTGGAGCATATTGGCCAGCTCGTCCAGCAGCGGGTCATGGCTGCCGATGACCACGAGAGTGCGTCTCAGCCGCTTTTCACTGCTGAGAAGCCGCACCGTGACCGTCTCTCCGGCCTCATAGCCCTCCAGACCCTGGGCTATCTCCAATATCCCGTCGGCCTTCA
>CAYSFK010000026.1:0-20907 GCA_964430345.1 uncultured Oscillospiraceae bacterium
GGGCAAATCACTATGGATTTTTGCTAAGTGTCCAACTTCATTTTACAATCGACCTTTATAATTCTTATGAAGTTTTTGGATATTGGGAGCCGGTATGCAGACTGCGCTTGAAAAGGCCGTTTATCTTATTCTGTCCGCAGACAGGGAGCTGTGCGATATACTGGGCGTTACTGCCCGTATGAGTCTCACCAGCTCCCTTATCGCCCTGCTTATAGGCGCGCCTCTGGGCGTCTGGCTGGGTGCCTGCCGCTTTCGGGGCAGGGGCGCTCTTGTGGTGCTGAACCGCACCCTAATGGGTATGCCCCCGGTGGTCTGCGGCCTGCTGTTCTATATGCTGTTTTCCGGCGTGGGCCCCTTCCGCAGTGCCGGTCTGCTGTTTACTGTGGACATCATGATATTGGCCCAGGTAGTGCTTATAACGCCTATCGTCGCCGGCAATGCCGAGCCCTACGTGGCCGCTGTCGCCCCATCACTGCGGGAGACGGCGGCGGGGCTGGGCCTTTCCGGGGGCAAGACCTTTCTGCTGCTGTGCAACGAGTGTGTGTATATGCTCTTTTCGGTGTATCTTCTGGCCTTCGCCAGAGCCATCGCCGAGGTGGGCGCGGTGGCCATGGTTGGCGGAGCCATTGCCTGGAAGACCAACGTCATGACCACCGCCATCATGGAGTACACCAACAAAGGCAACTTCTCCCTGGGCATCGCTCTGGGCATTATACTTATGAGCCTGTCCCTGCTGGTGAATATCGCCGTCTCCCTGCTGCAAAGGAGGCTGAGCCGATGAAGATACGCGCTCTCAGCAAGACCTACGGCAGCCGCGTGGTGCTCCGCACACCGGAATTCAGCCTGGAGCGGGGCAGGATATACGCGGTAATAGGCGCCAACGGCAGCGGCAAGACCACGCTGGCCCGGCTTATCTCCGGGGCGGAGCGATGTGACGACGGGCAGCCCGTACTGCCGGAAGTGCCCGTGGGTTATATGCCGCAGAAAAGCTTCGCTTTCAGAATGGACGTGCGCTCCAACCTACTTCTTGGCAGCCGCGACAGGCAGCTGGCCGGGCGGCTTATGGAGGAGCTGGGGCTTGGGGCGCTGGCGGATATGCCCGCCCACAGGCTCTCCGGCGGGGAGACGGCCCGTATGGCGCTGGCAAGGCTTCTCATGCTGGAGCGACCCCTGCTGGTGCTGGACGAACCCACAGCCTCCATGGACATGGAGTATACAGCTGCCAGCGAAAGGCTCATACGCCGCCGCTGTGACAGCACCGGCGCCGCTGTGCTGCTGGTGACCCACAGTCTGCAGCAGGCCCGCCGCATATGCGACGAGGCTCTGTTCCTCAAGGACGGCCGACTGGTGGAGCGCGGCAAAAAAGAAGTCCTGCTCTACTCCCCCGCTCAACCCGAGACCCGTGCCTTTCTGGATTTCTACGGGCTTTAAAACCTTCCCCTCCATTATTTCATCCCCCAGCCTTACTCAGAAAGGAAGATCACCCAATGCCTATCTTCACAATAAACCCCATTCTCCTTGTGGCGGCTGTGATACCCGCGGCGGTGCTGCTGTCCTATGTATATAAGTCTGACAGACTGGATAAGGAATCTCCCCGCATTCTGCTGGCGCTGGTGCTGTTCGGTATACTGTCCACCTTCGGCGCCCTGCTTACGGAGCAGATAGGCTCGGCCATACTGGACGCTCTGCTGCCCCAGGGGAGCGCTGCGTATAATCTGCTGCTGTACTTTGTGGTGGTGGCCTGCTCCGAGGAGGGCTTCAAGTATCTGCTGCTGAAAAGGCGCACCTGGAATTCCCCGGAATTCAACTGCCAGTATGACGGTGTGGTGTACGCGGTGTTCGTGTCCCTGGGCTTCGCCCTTTGGGAGAACATCAGCTATGTGGCCATGTACGGTCTGGGCACCGCTGCCGTCCGCGCCTTCACCGCAGTGCCGGGCCACGCCTGCTTCGGTGTGTTCATGGGCGCCTTTTACGGGCTGGCCAAGCGCTATGATTCTCTGGGCTATGCCGCCCACGGCAAGCGCTATCGAAATCTGGCCTTTCTCTGCCCCACCCTGCTCCACGGCGCCTATGACTTTATCGCCACCGGCGGCAGCGCCCACTACGCTTGGCTGTTCCTTATATTTATAGCTATACTGTTTTTCGTATCGCTGCGCCTCATTAAGCGCCTGTCACGAAACGACCGCTTCATCGCCCAGCGCAACCGCTATTATGACTGAACATAAAATCAGGAGAGGGCCGCCAAGCCCTCTCCTGTTTGCTTTATTGCATAGTCTTGCGCGATATCTCAGCTCCTTGCCCGCCACAGCATACGGTTATCCTCAAAGAAGCACTCCAGCTGTCCCCCGTCGCACAGCCAGGAAAGATAGGAGCGCAGGGTGCTGCCCACCAGCACATACTGCTCAAAGCTCATGCTCAGTCCGTAGTTCCCGAACAGCCGCCGCAGCAGCTCCTCGAAAATCACAGGCTCTGCGCAGAACTGGATTATCCTCCCGGCTATCTCCCGCACCTTGCTGATATTCAGTTCCGCCAGAGGGGCGATGTTCTCCGTCACCTCCGCGTGAGCTGGCACAAAGAACCGCGCCTCCATAGCCGCCACCGTTTCAAGTGTGCTTAGATATGCGCCCACATCGTAGATAAAGCTTATCTGATACTTCTCCAGGGTCTCCTTGCTTGACAGGCAGTCCGCCAGATAGACCACGCCGTCCTCCGTGCGAAAGCCGCACATATCGAAGAAATGCCCCGGCAGCGGTATCAGGCTCAGACCATCCGGGAGGCAGTCCGCCGTCAGCTCCTCCGCATCGCTCTGCTGGGCCATAAGTAACTTGTGCCTCAGCGCCTTGGGCGGAAAGCCGCCGTAAAGAAATGCAGGCTCCAGCACCGGGTACTGGGTGAAGGCCCGGTCTATCCCCGGCACGAATATGCGGCAGCCGGTCTGGCTCTGGAGATAGCGGTTGCCGCCTATGTGGTCTGCGTTGGCGTGGGTGTTGTATATGGCCTTAAGCTTCCAGCCATTTGCCTCCAGTATCTGCCGCAGCTTTCTCCCGGCCTCCTTGTCGTTGCCGCTGTCAATGAGGCAGACCCCGTCCCCCTCTAGCCGGAACAGCCCTATTTTAGCCGGGCTCTGGACGTAACAGCTTCTCGGCGTCAGCTCTGTCAGCTCGTACATATCTTCCTCCTATATCCCCAACAGTGCCGCCAGCGGGAAGTATATGGCCGGTATGAATATAGCCGGCAGCATATCCCCCACCTTGACCCGCTCCTGCTTCAGCTCCAGCAGGTTGCAGGACATACCCAGGAATATGGCGCCACCCACGGCGGACATCTCGGCTATGACCTGCGTTGTCAGCACAGGCTCCAGCGCTGAGGCCAGCAGGGTTATCCCGCCTTGAAGCAGAAACACCGGCACTGCGGAAAATATGACCCCGGGCCCCAGTGCGGCGGAAAAGGCTATGGCGCTTACGAAGTCCATTATGCTCTTGGTGAGTATTATGCTGTAATCTCTGCTGAGTCCCGCCTTGATGGAGCCCAGTATGGCCATGGTGCCCACGGCAAAAAGCACGGTACTGGTGACAAAGGCGTCCCCTATCCTGCCGCTGCCCAGCTTCGTGCCGGACAGCCGCTTTTTTAATACTTCGCCGGAGTTGTTTATCCTGTCGTCCAGCTTCAGCGCTATGCCCGCTATGGTGCCTATCACCAGGCTCAGCACCATCACCAGTATGTTCTGGGAGCCCACCGCGCTCTGCACGCCGATAGAGGCCGTCACCAGCGCCATCACCGTCATTATACCCTTGGTGTATTTCTCGCCTATCCTGTTTCCGAACAGGCTTCCTATAACGCCCCCTGCAATAATAGCCAGGGCGTTTATCACTGTTGCTATCATATCTGCTTCCTCTTTTACTATATAAATACAAGCTGCACCAGAAGCATATAGCAGACCGTCCCGCCCACTATGCTTATAAAGGTGTTTTTCCGCCACAAGTGCAGTCCCGTTACCACCGCAATGCTTATAAGCTCCGGCAGAAAGCCCGCCGGTGACACGAAGCTAATGCCCTTGAGGCAGTACACCACCAGCGTAGCCATCACCGCCATTGGCAGTATCTTCCCCAGATAGCTCACCACCGGCGGCACAGGCCTGCTGCCGAAGATAAGGAAGGGCAGCGCCCTTTCAAAGAAGGTGCACAGCGCGCAGATCGCTATTATCAGTATGCTTCTTCCCACTGAGATCATCATAGCTCCGCCTCCTCTCCCTGAACCAGCGTAGGCTCCAGACGACGCCGCAGCAGCAGCATTGCCGCCATGGTTATCAGCAGTGAGGGCAGAATAAAGTTTGCGCTGCCGAATATGATTATGCATACAACGCTGGATAATATGGCCGCCAGCACCGGCAGCTTGCTCTTAGCGCCGCGCATCTGGTCTATAAGGATCACCGTGAACAGAGCCGTGAGGGAGAAGTCTATGCCCTCTGTGTTGAAAGTGATGAGGCTGCCCGCGATGCCGCCCAGCACGGAGAAGGCTATCCAATAAAAGGCCACCAGCGCCGCCGTCAGCACATAGGCTCCCCTTTCGCTGACTCCCTCCTCCTGCTTATAGGAGCAGTGCAGCGAGTAGTTCTCGTCGGCCAGAGTCAGGATAAGGAACCATTTGGCGGCCTTGCCGAAGCTGCGGAACTTATCGATAAAGCTGAGCCCGTAGAATATATGCCTGCTGTTGAGCAGCAGGGACAGCACCACGATGGTCACGATGGAGAAGCCGCCGCCGAAAAAGCTGACCATCAGAAACTGCAGGGAGCCTGCCAGAACTATGCCGCTGCAGGCCCCGGACCAGACGGCGTTATAGCCCGCGCTCTGCATGAGTATACCGTAGGCCAGACCTATGGGAAAAAACGCCACCATTATGGGCAGGCTGTGCTTAAAGGAGTAGCTGAGAGTTTTCATGCCCCGCCGCCTTTCTAATAAAAAACATGGTTCATTATAATTTAACGCCGCAAAGAATTCAATAGCGTAAAATTTTGTCAGCAGATATTTCCGGGATTGCCCGACGACTATATTTGTGGTAAACTGAATGCAGTTTGGAGGCTGTTATGAAGAAATTGCTATTGTTAATTATGGCGCTGGTGCTGCTGTCGGCGCTTGGGGGCTGCGGCAAAAAGGACGCTCAGGTCGTCGAGGCCCAGCCGGTGCCGGTGAACCCCTATTCCACTCCGGTGTCCGAGTCCGTCCAGGAAGGCGCCCCTGTTACAGCCGCAGATCCCTCAGCTGAGGCTCCCGTCGAGCTTATAAGCTATGTATGCTACGAGGATTTCCCGCAGATACCCGACTTCGGCAGCGTCAACGGCTACGAGCTTTATCAGGCTCTGACCGGGGAGGGCGGCGCGATGCTGTATTACTACCAGAGCCGCTACGGGGACGATGACCTGAAGGCGGAGTTCTGGTATGACGCGGCCAGATACTCTCAGGCCGTCAAGCAGCAGGGCTTTGCTTCCCAGGAGATGGCCTACGGCGATGTGCTTTTGCGCTATGAGCAGTGCGGCGAATATAAGCTTGCGCTGTACACCGTGAGCCGACAGGACAATGAGGGGGTTTTCTCGGCCAAGGAAAACCTGCTGCTGTTGGTTGTAAAGCCGGTTCAGCCGGAACAATAAGAAATGTCCCCGCCGTTCATTTTCGGCGGGGATATTATTTATTGTTCTGGATATTCGTTGCATAAAAGGCGATACGGCGGCTCATCCTCCTCTATATTGGGGAAGCGTCCCACAGGCGGCTCAAAGCGGTTGTCGCAGTTATCGTCGTTGCACTGGCTCACCTCGCCCAGCAGCACCGAGCCTGTCCCCGGCTCCACTGAAAAGTCGTGATACAGCAGGCGCTGGATATATATGCTTTCGCCGGGAGTCAGACGTATCTGCGTCCCTGCCGGCACAACGCGGCAAAGGCCGTCTGTGTATACGGTGACCTGGGATGTTCTGTCAATGCTCTCGTCCGGCAGGCTGTTATACACGCGTATCAATACGTTGCCGCCGCCCCGGTTAATGATGTCCTCCGTCTTGAACCAGTGGAAATGGTTGGGCGCGTACTGTCCTTCCTTTAGATACAGCAGCTTTTCGGCGTACACCTTGGGGTACTTCTCCGGCAGGGCGCGGCAGCCGTTTCGCAAGGTCACCAGGGAGAAGCCGAAGCGCTCAAAATCGCCGGAGCCGTAGTCGGTTATATCCCAGCCCAGCATACACTCCCGCACCTCGTCATATTCCCGGCCTGTTTTAAGCCACTGCTCCGGCGTGAAGCGGCAAAAGGGCGGCAGAGAAAAGCCCTGCCTTGAGCACATGGCCTCCATCTCCCTGAGAGCGCGGTTTATTTCGGAGCGCTTCATAATATATCTCTCCCCTGCTTCGGACTATGGTAATGATTATATTTATTCCACTTATCAAAGTCAAGAGTCAGCAGCAAAGGCCGTATATTATCCGCCATGCAAGAACCGGCGAAAACCGGGCATATTATAAGGGAATCTAATATGCAAGGAGGATGACGCATGGCAGAGGACGACACTATAAAGCTGCTGAGAGAATGTGACTCCGGGATAAAGATGGGCGTTTCGTCCATTGAGGACGTGCTTGACTATACTCGCTCCGACGAGCTGCGCCGTACACTTAAGACCTGCCGGGACCGGCACGAAACGCTGCGCCGGGAGATGCAGGAGCTGCTGCGGGAGTATCAGGACGAGGGCAAGGAGCCCAGCCCGGTGGCTAAGGGTATGTCCTGGATAAAGACCAATATGAAGCTGGTGCTGGAAAACTCCGACCAGACCATTGCGGAGCTTATGACCGACGGCTGCAATATGGGGGTGAAGTCTCTCAACCGCTATCTCAACCAGTACGAATACGCCGAGGAGAAGGCCAGGGACCTGGCAAAGCGTCTCATCGCGCTGGAGGAAGGTCTGGCGGTGGATATCCGGCAATACCTGTAACACCCGGTTCAGCACGACTCCCGGAGCTTCAGACGAACGCACGTCTGAAGCTCCGGGAGTTCATTATGCCCCTATTGCTCCGGGAAGCCGTACAGCAGCTTGTCCGCACGGTGGCAGTCCGAAGCCCATATTATCTTCACCTGCCGCTTTTTCAAATAGTCCAGTATCCAGGGCTCGGGATAGGGCTGGTTTCTGTAGCCCCGCGAAACTGCACCGGTGTTTATCTCAAATACGACCGGGGTCTTGATAAGGCTGTCCAGCGCTTTCATTGCCGCTCTGCGGTAGCGCTCATCCCCGGTGAAAAACAGGGACCCGTCTCCATTGAATTTCGTGATAAGGTCAAAGTGGGCGACTATGTCACAGCCGGTCCTTTCATATAGCCGCGACACCGTGTCATAATAATCCTCCGCAAGCGCATACCAGTCGCCGCCGTAGTGCCTGTCCACGACCTCCTTCTGGCTGACCCTGTCCGCGTCTATGGAAAAGTACACGCCGTGTTTAAATAGGTAATGTACGCCGCCTATCACATAGTCATAGTCCCCGGTGGGCATATCTGAATAATAGTCCTGCTCTATACCCAAATACAGCTCTATCTGTCCCCGGTATTTCTCCCGGAGCCTGCGTATCTCGGCTTTGTACTCCTCTGTCCCCTGCTTTGACATACAGCAGCTTTCATCGAAGGCTGTATAGGAGTGCCCGGAAAAGCCCAGACAGGGGCAGCCCAGCCTTATGGCCTCCTGCACCAGCTCCTCCGGACTGCTCTTTCCATCGCAGTATGACGTGTGGGTGTGAAAGTTTGACATTCGATTCATGTCATTTTCTCCTGCTTGACCTTTCTGTCGATAACATGACGAGAGGCCAGCTCCTTCTTCACATCCTCCACGGAGATGCCCAGCTCCGCCATCAGCACCAGCGCGTGGTACATCAGGTCCGCCAGCTCGTACACCGTCTCCCGTTTATCCCCGGCCTTGCCTGCGATTATGACCTCGGTACACTCCTCGCCTACCTTTTTCAGTATCTTGTCCACGCCCTTGTCAAAAAGATAGCTGGTATAGGAGCCCTCCGGCCTCTGTTCCTTTCGTTCCAGAAGAAGCCCGTACAGGCCGTCAAGGGAGAACTCCGAGAGGCTGTCGCTGTGCCATAGGGGATTTGTAAAGCATGAGTCGCTGCCGGTATGGCAGGCGGGGCCGTCCTTCTCCACCACCACGGTCAGGGCGTCCATATCACAGTCGGCGGTGATACTGACGATATGCTGATAGTTGCCGCTGGTCTCGCCCTTGAGCCATAGCTGCTGCCTCGAGCGGCTGTAAAAGCAGCAGAGCCCCTTATCCATAGATATCTCAAGGCTCTCCCGGCTCATGTAGGCCAGGGTCAGCACCTTCTTCGATACCGCGTCCACCACCACGGCGGGGATAAGACCGCTGCCGTCGAATTTCAGTTTGTCTATGCTTATCATTCTACAACCTCACTATTATCCCGTTTCTTCTCAGCTCCGCCTTAAGCTCCGGTATGGCTATCTCCCCGAAGTGGAACACCGAGGCCGCAAGCCCCGCATCCACCTGGGGCAGACGGCGAAACAGCTCCACAAAATCCTCCGCGCAGCCTGCGCCCCCGGAAGCAATCACCGGCACCTTCACAGCAGAGCATACGGCCTCCAGCAGCTCAATATCGAAACCGCCCTTTACTCCGTCGGTGTCAATGGAGTTTACCACAACCTCCCCGGCGCCCAAGGAGACACAGCGGCTTATCCAGGAGATGGCCTCCATACCCGTGTCCTCCCGGCCGCCCTTGGCAAAGACGCGAAACTCACCGTCAACGCGCTTCACATCCGCAGATATCACCACGCACTGGTCGCCGTATTTCAGCGCCGCCCGGCGGATGAGCGAGGGATCCTTGATGGCCCCGGTATTGACGCTGACCTTGTCCGCGCCGCATTTGAGCACCCTGTCGAAATCCTCCACGGCGTTGATGCCGCCGCCCACGGTCAGGGGTATGAAGATAGTCTCCGCCACCTGGCCCAGTATATCCGTAAACAGCCGCCGCCCCTCAACAGAGGCGGTGATATCATAGAACACCAGCTCGTCCGCGCCGGAGTCTGAATACCGCTTCGCCAGCTCCACCGGGGAGGACACATCACTGACCCCTTCAAAGTTAACGCCCTTGACCACTCGCCCGTTCTTCACGTCAAGGCAGGGAATTATACGTTTTGTAATCATCTGGCTGCCTCCAGAGCTTCTTTTAGCTCTATCGCTCCCGAGTAGTAGGCCTTGCCGATTATGGCGCCGTACAGGCCCATGTCCCTCAAAGCCCTCACATCCTCCAGGGAGGACACGCCGCCGGAGGCGGTTATATCCAGAGCATAGTCGCGTTTGAGCCTTGCGTACAGCTCAAGGTTTGCGCCCCTCATGGCGCCGTCTCTGGAGATATCCGTGCATATGACGTTTTTCACGCCAATGTCCCGGAGCAGCTTAAGAAAGCCGTCCGCCGTATAGCCGCTGGTCTCCCGCCAGCCGCGGACAGCCACCATACCGTCCCGCAGATCCGCGCCTACGGCTATTTTATCCCCGTATTTGGCAACGGCCGCCAAAAGCAGGGAACGGTCCTCCACGGCGGCGGTGCCCAAAATGACCCGGGATACGCCGGCTTCCATATATGCCTCCACCGTCTCCATGCTGCGCACGCCACCGCCTGCTTCCACCTTAAGCCCAGTCTCCGCCGCCGCCTGCCTGATTATTGAGAGGTTTGGCGTGGCGCCGTCCCGGGCGCCCTCCAGGTCTACCATATGCAGCCACCGGGCGCCGCAGCTGTCAAAGTACCGGGCCACCTGCACGGGCCTGTCGCTGTACACGGTCATATCCTCGTAACGGCCCTTGTACAGACGCACGGCCTTGCCCTGATACAGGTCTATGGCGGGAAAAATTATCATGACGCTCCCCCTATTCGCAGAAGGCCCGCAGTATAGCAAGACCTACGCTGCCGCTTTTTTCCGGGTGGAACTGACAGCCCATCACATTGTCCTTTTCCACGGCGGCTGTCAGCTCTATGCCGTATTCCGCCGTGGCTATAACGCTTTCATCACAGTCATCGGCGTAATATGAATGGACGAAGTAGACGCAGTCGCCCTCACTTATATACCTGAGCAGACGGCTGTTCCTCTTTAAACGCAGTGCGTTCCAGCCGATATGGGGTATCTTAAGCTCCGGCGGAACGCTGCCCTCCATGGAAACAACGCCGCCCTTAAGCAGAGCGAGGCCTTCATGCTCGCCGTATTCGTAGCTTTTTTCAAACAGCAGCTGCATACCAAGGCAAATGCCCAGAATGTCCTTGCCCGCTGCCGCCTGCTCCTTTATCAGTCCGTCCAGACCTATGTCCCGGAGCTTTTGCGCCGCGTCTCCGAAAGCGCCCACACCCGGCAGTATCAGCTTATCCGCCCGGCGCAGCAGCATAGGGTCGGCGCTGACGCATACATCCGCGCCAATGCTTTTCAAGGAGGAGCACAGGGAAAAGAGATTGCCCACCCCGTAGTCGATAACGGCTATCATTACAAAACACCCTTGGTAGAGGGGACGCGGTCAGGGTCCGCGCCGTCTATGCGCACTGCCGCCTTAAGGCTTCTTGCCGCCGCCTTGAAGCAGCCCTCGATGATATGGTGGGAATTGGCCCCGGCCAGCTGCCGCAGATGCAGCGTTATGCCGGAGCGCCGGGCAAAGGCCAGCCAGAACTCGGCGCAGAGCTCCGTATCAAAGTCCCCCACCTTCTGGGCGGGTATGCAAAGCTCGCTGAAGAAACCGCCTCTGCCGGAGACGTCCGCCGCCGCAACTATCAAAGCCTCGTCCATGGGCAGGATAATACTGCCGTAGCGCTCTATACCCCGCCTGTCGCCCAGAGCCCGGTCAAAGGCAGCGCCAAGGCAGATAGCCACGTCCTCCACGGTATGGTGATAGTCCACATTTATATCGCCCTTGCAGGAGACTGACAAATCGAAGCCGCCGTGACGGGCGAACAGGGTAAGCATATGGTCCAGAAAGCCGCAGCCCGTATCTATTTTATCGGCGCCGCTGCCGTCCAGCTCCAGACTGAGGCTGATATCCGTCTCCGCGGTAGTCCTTGTTATCTCGGCATTTCTCACTGTATTGCTCCTCCAGTATCTCTTTGATTTTATCGATCAACACCTGCATCTGAGCCATGGTGCCGACGGTGATGCGGTTATAGTTCTTTATCCGCTCTCTGGTGAAGTGGCGTATCAGCACTCCCCTGCGCTTCAGCTCCAGATAAAGCCGCTCGCCGTCGATATCCGGGGAGGCGGCAAAGAGGAAGTTGGCACTGGAGGGCAGCACCGAAAAGCCCAGCTCTGCAAGCCGCCGCTCTGTCCAGCGGCGGTTCTCCGCGATGACGCGGCAGTTTTCCATATACACAGAGTTATCATTCAGCGCGGCCAGACCGGCGGCGGCGCTCATGCGGTTGACGTTATAGGGATTGACGCAGTATTTAAGCGAGTTCAGCTCCGCTATCAGCTCCGGCGCGCCGAAGCAGTAGCCCAGCCTCGCCCCGGCCATGGAGCGGGATTTGGAAAAGGTGCCGATGACAAGCAGATTGTCGTATTTCTCCAGCAGACATACCGCGCTATCGCCGCCGAAATCCACATAGGCCTCGTCTATTATCACAACATTGTCCGGGTTCGAGCGGAGGATCCTTTCTATTTCACCGAGGGGCAAGGCGATACCCGTTGGCGCGTTGGGATTGGCAAGCACCACGGTCCGGCTTATGCCGCAGTAATCGCCGGGGTCAACGGTGAAATCCTGTCTCAAGGGTATCTCCGTGTATGGTATATGATTCAGCCCCGCGAAAACCGGGTAGAAGCCGTAGGTTATATCCGGGAACGCAAGAGGGCTGCTCTCGTCGGCAAAGGCCATGAAGGCGAAGTTCAAAAGCTCGTCGGAGCCGTTGCCCATAAGTATCTGCTCCGGGCGCAGGCCGTAGACCTGGGCCATCTTTTCACGGAGCAGACTGCACTCCGGGTCGGAGTACAGCTGGAGCCGTCCCGCCTCCAGCTTCGCCGCCTCCAGCACAGTCACAGTAGGTGGGAAGGGGGATTCGTTGGTGTTCAGCTTTACGTACTCCATGTTCTGGGGCTGCTCGCCGGGGGTATAGACCGTGAGAGACGAATGCCTCTGCGACAAAAACCTGCTCATGTATCTTCTCCCTCAAATCTGACCAGTACACTGCGGGCGTGGGCCTCAAAGCCCTCGCTGCGGGCGAACCGGGCTATCTTTTCCGAGTCCGCTTTCAGGGCCTGCGCCGTATAGTAGGTGAACTGGGTCTTTTTCACGAAATCGTCCACCGACAGGGGCGAGGAAAACCGGGCTGTGCCGCTGGTGGGCAGGGTATGGTTCGGCCCCGCGAAGTAGTCGCCCAGAGCCTCGGGGCAGTTCTTGCCCATGAACACGGAGCCGGCGTTCTTCACCCTGTCCAGGCAGTCGAAGGGATTGTCAACACAGAGCTCCAGATGCTCCGGTGCCAGCTCATTGGCAATGTCCAGCGCTTTCATAAGGTCGTTTTCGGCAACGATTATCTTGCCGTTATTGTTGATGGAGGCCCGGGCTATCTCCGCTCTGGGCAGCAGGGGTATCTGCCTTTCCAGCTCACCGGCCACCCTTTCGGCAAAGTCCATGCTGTCCGTCACCAGAACGGCGGTGGCCATCCTGTCGTGCTCCGCCTGAGAGAGCATATCCGCCGCCACGTAGCGGGGCTCGCAGCTGGAATCCGCCACCACCAGTATCTCACTGGGACCGGCTATCATGTCAATGGACACGCGGCCGAATACCTGCTTCTTGGCCTCCGCCACGAAGGCGTTGCCGGGGCCAACTATCTTATCCACCCGGGGGATGCTCTCGGTGCCGTAGGCCAGGGCCGCAATGGCCTGCGCGCCGCCAACCTTGAATATCCTGTCCACTCCGGCCACCTTTGCGGCGGCAAGGATGGCGGGATTGATGCTGCCGTCCTTCCCCGGAGGTGTGACTATGACTATCTCACTACAGCCTGCCAGCTTGGCGGGGACGCTGTCCATCAACACGGTGGAGGGATAGGGCGCAGTGCCGCCGGGAACGTATATGCCCACCTTCTCTATGGGCATGACCTTCTGGCCCATCACAACGCCGGGCCTGTCGTTTATGACAAAGCTGCTCCTGACCTGCTTTTCGTGGAAGTGGCGGATGTTGGCGGCGGCCTCCCGCAAAACGGACACGTATTCCTCGCCCACAGAGGCAAAAGCCGCGCTTATCTCCGCCTCCGTTACCTCCAGCGAGGTCAGCTCCGCCTTGTCGAAGCGGCGGGTGTAGTCATAAAGCGCCGCGTCCCCGCCTTTGCGAACGGCGTCGATTATGTCCGCCACAATAGACTGCACATCGGAGGCTATGTTGTCTCTGGCAAATATCTCACTGTCGGGGCTCTGGCCGTATTTATATATCTTTATCATTTCTCTCCACCTGCTCCCTTATCTTTTCAACTATATCCTCTATCTGTCCGCCCTTGAATTTGAAGGCGGCCTTATTGGCTATAAGTCTGGCGCTGACCGGCAGCACGGTCTCCTTTACCTCCAGACGGTTTTCCCTGAGGGTGGCGCCGGTCTCCACTATGTCCACGATAACATCCGACAGCCCCAGTATGGGCGCCAGCTCTATGGAGCCGTTGAGCTTTATGATGTCTATATCCCGGCCCAGGCCTGCGTAGTAGGCAGAGGCAATATTAGGGTACTTGGTGGCCACTCTCAGGGTCTTTGTGCCTGCGTCGTAAAAATCCGTTTGCGCCGCCACCGCCATGCGGCACCGGCCCAGACCCATATCCAGCAGCTCATACACCTCCGGCTCCTGCTCCAGCAGCACGTCCTTACCGGCCACGCCGATATCGGCGGCGCCCCGCTCCACGTAAATGGACACGTCTGAGGGCTTGACCCAGAAAAAGCGCAGCTGCTTTTCCGCGTTTTCAAATATGAGGCGGCGGTTGTTTTCGTTTATGCCCTCGCAGTCCAGACCCGCCGCGGAGAACAGAGCATAAACCCTTTCTCCCAGTCTGCCCTTGGGCAGCGCTATGTTCAGCACTCAGCAAGCACCTCCCGACATATTGATAAGCTCCCTGTACCTCAGCTTTTCCGGGACGGCCTTCTGGGCGCTGACGCTGCGGCCGCTGCTTATCAGCCGCTCCACCGCTTTTAATAGCTCCGCCTTGTCCGTTTCTGCGTCATAAAGCAGCAGCACGTCCACATCGTAGTCCGGACGCTGTCGCTCCAACTGCTCCAGCAGGTCCAGATACAGGGCAAAGCCTATGGCGCCGGACCGCCGCTCCATCTTATCCATCAGCTTGTCGTACTGCCCGCCGGCTAAAACGCCCTCGCTGATGCCGTCCAGAAAGCCCTTGAACACGAAGCCGTTATAGTAGTTCATGTCGTTTACCACGGAGAAGTCATAGACAATTTTATCTGAGCAGGGCGACTGCTCCAGCATTTCAGAAAGCCGCTCCAGCTCGTCCAGATACGGCACCACGCTCTCCGGGCAGGTATCGCGCAGGCGCTGCATCACGCTTTGCCTGTCGCCATAGGCCCTGATGAGCTCCGCCAGACACTCCGACTTCCGAGGCTCAATATCGTACTGAGAGCAGAGGCGCAGCAGGTCGTGGACATTCTTCTGGGCTATACAACCCAGCGCCTTTGAAGCGAAGGCCTTGTCCGGGCAGGCATCCTCCAGCACGCCGGAGAGAACGCCAAGATGGGATATCTCCAGCGCGAAGGAGCCGGAGATGAGAGCCAGGCTTTTTGCCGCCAGAGTCACCGTCTCGTAGATGTCGTACAGGTCGATGTCTCCGATACACTCCAGCCCTGCCTGCATTATCTCCTTGTACTGCCGTGTTCTGTCGGATATACGGTAGACGTTCTCGTTGTAGCAGACCTTTTGCTTGCAGCCGGGTACGTCCCGGCCATTCTTGATTATGGACAGGGTGACGTCCGGCTTCAGCGCCAGAAGCTTCCCGTTGGTGTCGTTAAAGGCGATTATCCTGTCGCTGACCAGAAAGTCCTTGTTGCGCATATACAGCTCGTATTCCTCGAACTTGCTCATTTTATAAGGCAGATAACCGTAGCGCCTGTAGAGGGAGCGCAGGGCGTACACCGCCTTTTCCTCGCTTTTCAGCAGAGCCTCGTCAATCATCGCCGCTGTCCTCCTCCTTGGAAAGCACCGTTTTATAGCCGCCGGCGCCGTACTCGAAGCAGCGGGCAACCCGGCTGACTGTGGCCGTGCTGGCGCTTGTCTGCCGGTTAATATTCGTATAGCTCTCCCCTTTCTTCAGAAGCTTGGCCACCGCCAGCCGCTGGGATAGATCCTGAATCTCCTTTATGGTGCATATATCCTCAATGAAGGCATAGCACTCCTCCATGGTGGAAAGGGAGAGGATGGCCCTGCACAGACCGTCCGTGCTCTCCGAATACCAGTTTTTCATAAGCCCCCCGTTCTCGGTGCTTTACCGTGTTAGTTTGCTAGTGTGTTATCATTGTGAAGTTTAAGCCTGTTTTACAGATTTGTCAAGGGCGCACAGGCAGTTTTATCATTTTTCACAAAGTGGCCCTCATGATAACGGAGATTATGGAGTAAACTCACGTTACGCATGAAGGTATACCCGGCAAGATTCGAGCTTGCGGGTGTTCGCTGCGAGCAGCGACATCCGTCGATAGGTCGCAAGTTCACATACCTGCTAATATATCAGTAGACAGCCCCGCCGATGGCGGGGCTGTCTACTGATATATCTGAACAGTTTGATGACGCGGCTATTCCACTCTTAATCAAAAGCCCGAAGCAGTAGATTGAGAGATGAATGAGCTCCATGTCAACGGTCAGTTTAGTTCGTATGCAATAACTGCACTGCTGCGCGCTGAAGTGTTGTCTGCATATAGGATCATCCGCCTAAGTACGCCTTCTTTACCTCGCCGCTGGCCGCAAGCTCCGCGCCTGTGCCGGAGAGGGTTATCTTTCCTGTTTCAAGCACGTACCCCCTGTCGGCCACCGAGAGAGCCATCTGCGCGTTTTGCTCCACAAGCAGTATGGTCGTGCCCTGCTTATGCAGCTGGACTATCATATCAAATACCTGCTCCACAAGTATGGGAGCAAGGCCCATGGAAGGTTCATCCAGCATTAACAGCCGGGGCTTGGACATGACCGCCCTGCCCATGGCAAGCATTTGCTGCTCACCGCCGGAAAGCGTACCGGCGAGCTGATCCTTTCGTTCTTCAAGGCGCGGGAAGTTCTGATATACTTCTTTGATAGCATCCTGAAGCTCGCTGCGGCGGCGGACATAGCCGCCCATCTGCAGGTTTTCCTCCACAGTCATTTGGGCAAACACTCGCCGTCCCTCCGGACAATGCACTATCCCGTCGGAGACAATGAGATGCGCCGGACGCCTGGCAATACTTCTGCCCTCGAATCCAATGTCTCCCGTCTTACTGTGCAGCAGGCCGCATACTGTGTTCAGCACGGTAGACTTGCCTGCGCCGTTGGCTCCGATGAGGGTCACGATCTCACCCTGATTTACCTCAAAGGAGATACCCTTTATGGCATGGATCGCCCCGTAATACACATTGATGTCATCCACCTTAAGCATTGGCTGTTCCATAGTCATGCCCCCCTTCTGCCGAGATAGGCTTCTATTACCGCCGGGTTGGCTTTTATCTCTGCGGGTGTGCCTTTGGCGATTATCTTACCGTAGTTGAGCACCGCTATTCCCTCGCAAATACTCATGACCAAATTCATATCGTGTTCAATGAGAAGTATTGCAATTTGAAAGGTGTCGCGTATCTTGCGGATATTCTCCATCAGCTCCGCCGTCTCCGACGGGTTCATACCGGCGGCAGGCTCATCAAGCAGCAGCAGGCATGGATTTGTCGCCAGAGCGCGGACTATCTCCAGCCTGCGCTGTGCGCCATAAGGGAGGCTGCTGGCGTCCACATCGGCCAGCTCCTCCATATCGAATATGGACAACAGTTCAGCGGCGCGTTCGCGGGCTATTCTTTCGGACCTTCTATATGCCGGAAGCTTCAGCAACGACGCCGCCAGCGAATAATCCATCTCGTGGTGCAGGCCCACAAGCACGTTCTCCATGACAGTCAGGTTATTGAACAGCCTGATATTCTGAAAGGTACGGGCAATGCCCGCTCTGTTGGCCTGGATGGTGGTATAGGTATTAATATCCTTTTGATTGAGCAGTATCGTACCGCTGGTAGGCTGGTAAACCTTGGTCAGCAGATTGAAAACCGTGGTCTTTCCGGCGCCGTTAGGGCCGATAAGACCCGATATCTCACTGCAGCCTATAGTGATATTAAAATCCTCCACGGCCTTCAAGCCGCCGAAGTTGATGCCCAGGTGCCTCGTCTCCAGAACCGGCGCTTTGTCCAGATCTCTGCGCGGAAGCAGGGCGTCATCATTGACGACTCTGACAAGCTCATTCATTTCCCGGCCTCCTTCTTCTCTGACTTCCTGCCGTAAAACAACATTCTCTTAAGCTGTGCCGCAGTGGCGCCGAGCATCCGGCGGCCGCCCTGGGAGGCGGTGGCAAGCATCATTGCAATCAGCAGCGCCGCATAAATAAGCATACGATAGTCGCCCACCGCGCGAAGCTGCTCTGGAAGTATGGTGAGTATGATAGCTGCGATAATACCGCCGCGAATATTACCCATACCTCCCATGACCACAAAAACGAGTATCAGGATCGACGTGTTGAAATTAAATTTGCTGGGGGCGACAGACGCGTAATTCATCACATACAAAGTGCCTGCCATACCGGTGAGAAACGCGGAGGTCACGAACGCGATCATTTTGAAGCGGCTGGCTGACAGACCTACGCTTTCCGCCGCAATGCGGTTATCCCGTATCGCCATGATAGCGCGGCCTGTGCGGGAATTTTTCATATTGAGTACAACGGCAAGAGAGAACATTAAAAGCAGAAAACCCACAAAAAAGGTGGATAGCTTCGTGTTTCCCGTAACGCCCATGGGTCCGTTCAAGACGCTGACCGCTCCCTCACCCATTGAAAGCGAGGTGCAGAAGCTGAAATGCCAGCCTTGAGCGTCATAGCCCAGGTAAATGCAGTTTACAATGTTTTTAATTATCTCTCCAAAGGCCAGTGTAACTATCGCCAGGTAATCCCCTCTCAGTCTGAGCACGGGTATTCCGATTATCAGGCCGAAGAAGCCGGAGGTTATCCCGCCGCAAAGCATACTCAACAGCAGACGAAGCAGCGGTATCGGAATGCCCGAAAAAAGCTGGCAGTAAACGGCGCCGGAAAAAGCGCCGATGCTCAAAAAGCCCGCGTGACCGAGACTCAGCTCCCCGGAAATTCCCACAACCAGATTAAGCGCCACTGCGGCTGCAGCATATACGCATACCGGCACCAGCTGACCTGTCAGCGACCTTGTAAGCTGGCCGCCGGAGCTGAGTATCTGAAACGTCAGATACAGGACTATTACCATAGCGTAGGTAATAAGGCTCTGCCTGGTATTCTTTTTAAGCTTACCGATTTTTGAAAGCGTATTACTCATGCTTCACCTCAGACCTTCTCCCGTTCCGTCTTGCCGAGAAGTCCCGCCGGCTTTGCAAGCAGGACTGCGATTAAAACAGCAAACACGATAGCGTCGGACAACTGTGTCGAAATATAGGCCTGCGAAAGCTTCTCGATTACTCCGATGAGTATGCCGCCGAGAAACGCCCCCGGAATTGAACCTATACCCCCGAATACCGCCGCGGTAAACGCCTTGATTCCGGGCATGGAGCCTGTTGTGGGCATGATCGTGTAGTAT
This sequence comes from uncultured Oscillospiraceae bacterium, assembly GCA_964430345.1. Taxonomy (GTDB): domain Bacteria; phylum Bacillota; class Clostridia; order Oscillospirales; family Oscillospiraceae; genus Limivicinus. The sequence goes on from CAYSFK010000026.1 coordinate 18,794, forward strand.
GAGGAGCAAAGCAGAACGCCTGCAATAGCCGCAAGCGCCGAGCCGATGGCAAAGGTAACGGATATAGTAAAATTCACATTGATGCCCATAAGCTGAGCCGCGCCCTTATCCTCGCTGACCGCGCGCATTGCCTTGCCGATCTTTGTTTTTCGTGTGATAAAAATAAGGAGCGCCATTATCGCAAGACAGGACAGCACGGTCATGACCGCTTCGCCGGAAACATTTATTCTGCCGCCCAACAGGCTTATGGGTGATAGCTCTACCAGTGAGGAATAGACGCGTGGATTGGACGACCAGATAAGCATTGCTCCGTTTTGCAGAAAGTAGCTGACGCCAATGGCGGTAATAAGAACAGCCAGCGAAGCCGCGCTTCTCAGCGGCCGGTATGCCAGCCTTTCGATCAGGACCCCAAGCGCAGTACATACGAGCATCGCCGCCAGCACTGAAACTATCGGCGATAGGCCATAGGTATTAAAGGCAAAATATGAAATATAACCGCCCACCATTATAACGTCGCCGTGCGCAAAGTTGAGCATTTTTGCAATTCCGTATACCATTGTATAGCCCAACGCGATTATCGCGTAAACACTGCCAAGACTTATTCCGTTTATGAGATATGTAAGAAATGTCATCTGCTTCCTCCGTTAACGTCTGATATGTGCCCAGGTGCAAAGAGCAAAGCGGCAAATCAACTGCCGCTTCTCTCTTTACACTCAGCCCGCGGCATGAACTGCCGCGGACTTTTTGACGGATCAGTCTACGGAGGTGTATACGCCGCCAGAGATTATGACCGCCATGGGGCTCTTGGAGACTTCGCCGCTCGCATTCCATGTCATGTCTGCGCCGGTCAGGCCGCTGAAGGAGAACGCGGAGGATGAGAACTGGGCCACCATTGCGTCGCAAATATCGGATGCGCTCATGTCCGCGGTAACTCCTGCGGCGTTGCAGGCTTCATAAAGTGCAAACACGCAGTCATAGGCGTCGGCAGCAAACTGATTAGGGGTCTCACCGTAAGTCTCCTGGTACTTTGACACGAAGGCAGCGGTCTTTTCCTCGGTAGAATCCGCGGAGAACGGGGTCAGCAGATACGCGCCTTCGGCAAGAGCTGTGTCAAAGCCCTCCAGTGCCAGCAGGCCGTCCATACCGTCAACGCCAAAGTAGTTTACCTCATAGTTCATGGCGGCAGCCTGAGTCATAACCACAGAGATAGGCGTGTAGTAGAAAGGCAGGAACAGCATATCAGCGCCGGCATTCTGGGCTGCAGTGAGCTGTGAAGAAAAATCGGTAGAGGAATCGTCTGTGAAGGTGCCAACATATACGACCTCCACACCCTTCTCGGCTGCGCGGGACGCGAACTTCTCGTAGATGCCGGTGGAATATGCGTCGCCATTGTTGTAGATGACCGCAACCGCCTTACTAAGCTGGTTGTCGGCAATGTAATCCGCAGACGCGATGCCCTGGTTGGGGTCCGAGAAGCACATCTGATACACATTGGTCCTGCCCTCAGTCACCGTAGGCGAGGACGCGGAGGGAGTGAGCATAAAAACGTTATCATTTGCGGCCTCAGCGGCAACAGCGGCGGAGGGAGTAGAGGTGGTGGGGCCAACAAGCATCTGCATACCCCAGTCCATCAGATTACCGTAGGCATTGACAGAAGTCTCAGCATCGTGAGCGTCATCCTGGAAATTCATTTCAAACTGGATTCCGCCCATGGCATTGACCTCGTCCACAGCCATTTGCATGGCATTCATGACCGCCTGACCGTAAATAGCAGCGCCGCCGGTGGTGGGTCCAATACCGCCTACCTTTATCGGTGCGGACGCTTCGGCGGGAGCTGCAGCTTCGGCAGGAGCGGGCTCAGCGGCGGGAGCGTTTGCTTGTGTTTCGGTGCTGCCGCAGCCTGTGAACAGACACATGACCATAACAACGGCAAGGATCATAGCTAATGTTTTTTTCATTTTTATCTCCTCGTAATTTCTTTCATTTGCACCAAGCAGTGCGTTTGTTTGATTAACGCAGTTAGTCCCGGCCGGTGACTTTCCGCATTTATATACAAAAAACTGTGTTCGTCAAGTAAAAATGTTAGCAAAAGGTCCCCAAAAAGGTTAGCACCT
>CAYSFK010000027.1:0-1239 GCA_964430345.1 uncultured Oscillospiraceae bacterium
CGGGTTCGATTTGGATAAGGAAGAATGACCGAGAACCTTGGAGGATTGCCCGTTTACGGCTATCCGACCGGTTCTCGGTCATTCTGACGCTGGTCCGAGTGACAGGATTTGAACCTGCGGCCTCATGGTCCCAAACCACGCGCGCTACCAGCTGCGCTACACCCGGAAATGTGTGCCATCATTTGCCTGAGCATTATACAACATATTCCGGCGCTCCGCAAGAGATTTCTTGATTGATGTTTCTTTCAGCTTGTGGTATGCTTATTGAGTATGATTTTGACACAATATGGAGCATGAACCGATGAGAATGAGAAAAAGGCCAAATCTGGAGCCCCGACTGGACAGGTGCGCGGAGCTGCTGGCGGAGCGGCCGGAGGAGCTCAAGGGCAGATGGAAGACCGCCTTCGGAAACGCGGAGCGGCTGTATCTGGAGCTGGGCTGCGGCAAGGGCCGCTTCACCGCGGAGACAGCGGAGCGTGAGCCGGGGGTGCTGCTGGCAGCTCTGGAGAAGGAGCCCAGCGCCATGGTCATAGCCATGGAGCGGGCAATGGAACGGGGGATAAAGAACCTGCGCTTCATCGACGGAGACGCCGCCCAGCTTCAGGAGATGTTTGCCCACGGTGAGATAGACAGATTGTTTATAAACTTCTGCGACCCCTGGCCCAAGAGCCGGGACGCCAAGCACAGGCTGACGGCGCCGGGCTTTTTAAGAAAGTACCGCGCCCTGCTGCCCGTGGGCGGGCAGATACATTTCAAGACCGACAACGCCCCGCTGTTCGACTGGTCCATGGAACAGTTCAGGCAGGAGCGCTGGCAGCTTACGGAGATATGCCGCGACCTCCATGCCCCCGGTATGCCCCCCGCCGTACTGACGGATTACGAGGCTAAATTTATGGAGAGCGGAATAAAGATAAACAGACTGGTGGCCACTTGCACGGCGGAGACCCTGGGGCCGGAGGCGGGGGAGCTGCCCAGACTGAGAAACGCCGCCCTGTCAGACGCCAGAGGCTTCACGGTCAGCACCGTTACCATAGGCGGGGAGGGAGTTGCGAAATGAAATTCATCTCATGGAACGTCAACGGTCTCCGAGCCGCTGTGAATAAGGGCTTCATCGAGGCCTTCACGAGCATGGACGCGGACTTCGTATGTGTGCAGGAGACGAAGCTTCAGGAGGGACAGATACAGCTGGAGCTGCCGGGCTACGAGAGCTATTGGTGCTACGCCGAGAAAAAGGGCTAC
>CAYSFK010000027.1:1249-20259 GCA_964430345.1 uncultured Oscillospiraceae bacterium
CCGGCACCGCCATATTCGCAAAGCAGCCGCCGCTGAGCACGGCGTACAACATAGGTGTGGAGGAGCACGGCACAGAGGGCCGCAGTATCACCCTGGAATATGACGGCTTCTATCTGGTGTGCGTATACACTCCCAACGCCCAGGACGAGCTGAAGCGCATAGACTACCGGATGCGCTGGGAGGACGACTTCAGGGCCTACCTCTGCGGGCTGGACGAAAAGAAGCCGGTGATAGTCTGCGGCGACATGAACGTGGCCCACGAGGAGATAGACCTGAAAAACCCCAAGACCAATGTGGGCAACCCCGGCTTCTCCGACCAGGAGCGGGGCAAGTTTACCCAACTTCTGGCGGCTGGCTTTACCGACAGCTTTCGCTATCTCTACCCGGAGCGCCGGGACGCCTACTCCTGGTGGAGCTATCGGGCGGCGGCCAGAGAGCGGAACGTGGGCTGGCGCATCGACTACTTCGTCGTGTCCGACAGGCTCAGGGACAGGATAAGCGACGCATTCATACTGCCGGAAATCACCGGCTCCGACCACTGCCCGGTGGGTCTGGAGCTTAAATGGTGAGGATAGGCGGCGTGGAGCTGTCGGGGCGGCTGACTCTGGCGCCCATGGCGGGGGTCACGGATTTCGCTTTCCGGGGACTTTGCCTGTCCATGGGCGCGGCCATGGTCACCACCGAGATGGTCAGCGCCAGAGCATTGGTTTATAACGACAGCAAGACCAAAGAACTGCTGTATATCCCGGAGGACGGTCACCCCTGCGCCGCGCAGATATTCGGCCATGAGCCGGAGATAATGGCTCAGGCCGCGCCTATGGCGCTGGAGCTTTCCGGCGCGGATATTCTGGATATCAACATGGGCTGCCCGGTGGGTAAGGTGGTCAAGTCCGGCGACGGCTCCGCCCTCATGCGTGACCCGGAACTGGCAGGTCGGATTGTGGAGAGCGTGCGCAGGGCCGTGGCCGCGCCGGTGACGGTGAAGCTGCGCAAGGGCTTCGACGGCGGCAGCGTCAACGCTGTGGAGCTGGCGAGGATCCTGGAGAGCGCCGGGGCCGACGCCATAGCCGTACATGGGCGTACCAGAGCCCAGATGTACTCCGGCCGTGCGGACTGGGATATTATCCGGGAGGTCAGGCGGGCGGTGAGCATCCCAGTTATAGCCAACGGCGATGTGTTCACCCCGGAGGACGCCGAGCATATTTTGCGCTATACCGGCTGCGAGCTGGCCATGATAGGCCGGGGCGCTTTCGGCAATCCCTGGCTGTTTACGCAGGGCAACGCCATTCTGGAGGGGCGGGAGATACCGCCGCTGCCCCCGCTTTCTCAGCGGATAGACGCCGCCGTGGCCCAGATAGAGCGGCTGGCCTCAGTTCGGGGCGAGCGGGCGGCCTGCCTGGAGGCGCGGCACCATCTGCCCTGGTATCTCCACGGCGTGGCTTACAGCGGCTGTTACAGGCAGCAGCTTGTGCACGTGGAGACTCTGGAGGATGTGCGGAAGGCCGCGGCGGGAATAAAGCGGGACCTGTTTTAATTCGGAGAGATCCGGCAAGAATAGGGAGGTGAGAGCTTGACAAGAGAACAGGAGGCGCAAATCGTCGGCAAGGTGCTTGCCGGGGACTGCAACGCCTTTGAAAAGCTGGTGCTGGAATACGAGAAGAACGTGTACGGCATAGCCCTGCGCATGACCGGCAACCCCGAGGATGCGGCCGACATGACCCAAGAGGCTTTTATCAAAGCCTATAACTCACTGTCGGGCTTTCGCGGAGACAGCAAGTTCTCGGTGTGGCTTTACAGGATAGTATCCAACGTGTGCCTGGACTTTCTCAGAAGCCGGAACCGGCGTCCCGCGGTGTCCCTGTCCGTGGAGGACGACGAGGGCGAGGAGACGGAGCTGGACATCGCGGACGAGAGCCAGTCGCCGGAGGTGCTGCTGGAGCGGAGCCTGACGAGGGACAGCGTCCGCCGTGGGCTGGACTCCCTGCCGCCGGATTACAGGCAGATACTGCTGCTGCGGGAGATACAGGGGCTCAGCTATGAGGAGATATCCCAGACCCTCAGCCTTGAGGTGGGCACCGTAAAATCAAGAATATTCAGGGCGCGAAAAAGACTCTGCGCTTTTTTGACGGAGGATGGGAACAAACCGGAGTTCACATCGTCTGGAAGGATAGTGGGGGGAGAGTAGACATGAAGGATTGCGAATACTATCGGGAGCTTATCAGCAGGCTCACCGACGATGAATTGAACAGCGACGAGTATTCCGCACTCTCGGCCCATATGTCCGGCTGCCAGGAGTGCAGCGCTCAGTACGCCGTTTTTGTTGAGCTTGCCAGACTTATGCGGGAGGACCTGCCGGAGCTGCCGGAGGGCCTTCATGAGAATATCATGGCCGGTGTGCGCCGCAGTAATATAGTGAAGAACAACCGCCGCCGTCTGCCGGTGAAGGCCCGCTACTATCTGGCGGCCGCGGCCTGCTTTGCCGTGGTTATGCTGGCGGCGGTAGGCGTGGCAGGGGAGATATCCGGGGGAGGCAATATTCTGCGTATGTCGTCCCGCAGTGCCGCCATGGAGGCTGCCAGCGTCAGCACAGGCTCGTCTCAGGCGGCTACGTCGGACTTCTCCATCGACGAGGCCGGCGCGGCCAACGCCTCGGTATATGCCAGCATGGCGTCCCCCAATGTGTACTATGTACCGGACGAATACCTGACGGAAGAACCTGCGGAGTATCTGCCGACGGAGACCGTTGACCCATATCTTAGCACAGCGCCCACAGCCCAGCCGGAGAGAGCGCCGGCGGCGGCACCTACGCCTCTGCCCACTCTGCCGGCGGCTCCCATAGAGACTGCCGCGCCTGCGGAAGTTATCGCGCCTGTTGAGACACCGACGCCTGCGGAGAGTACCGCGCCCATTGAGACACCGACGCCTGCGGAGAGCGCCGCGCCCGTTGAGACAGCGGCGCCTGCGGAGAGCGCCGCGCCCGTTGAGACACCGACGCCTGCGGAGAGTCCGGTACCCATGGAGATTCCCGCACCCGCTGAGAGCCCCGCGCTCATGGATACGAAGGAGCCGGAGCCGGTGGCGGTCGATATGACCGAGGGCGAACAACTGGATAAGCTGATGGGGCTGCTTACCGGAACCGCGGCGGAGAAGGACGCGAAGTCCCAGCCCACGGAGGAGGTGCAGAATGTGCCTCCGGCGGCTCAGGATACGGCCAGGGCGGCTCAGGGAGAGCCGGAGGCCGCGCAGGAGTCCCAGGAGCTGAAGCTTCCCGAAAAGCGGGCGGAGAAGATATACACTCTGGCTGTCACCGTGGACAAGGAGCGGTACGAGATAAGCGTATACCTGTACGACGACGCAATATACTACCGCATACCCGAGCCCCTTGAAGGAGCCGGTCTGCATCTGGCAAAGTGCGAAGCGGAGGCTGTCACAAAGCTGGCCGATGAGTACCAAGCAAAGGCGGAAACATCGGATTGAGCCACCGCAGCAAGAATATAGACGCAGCCGTCACACTGTGGCGGCTGCGTTTTGTGTACGGCCAAAATGATCGGCGGTGTAATCTTGTCAAAGAAGGCCGCGTGGCCTTCTTTGACAAGATGACAATAATTTCATGATAAAATTGACGGCTTGTCCTTGAAATATACATATTATCATGCTATAATTCATATTTAGTTGTGCCTGTCGGCATTGGCCGACAGCAGTTTAAGGAGAGATTTTACGTGAAGCGACTCAAGGTTTCTAATAATGTTATTCGCCGTCTGCCCAGGTATCTGAGAAAGCTGGACGAGCTGACAGAAAGCGGAGTGAACCGCATTTCGTCATTTGCCCTGGGCCAGCAGCTGGGCCTTACCCCCTCCCAGATACGGCAGGATTTTTCCTGCTTCGGCGAGTTCGGCCAGCAGGGCTACGGTTACAACGTTGCGGCTCTGCGCTCGCAGATAGCCTCCATACTGGGTATGGACAGGGGCTTTAACGCGATTCTTATAGGCGTGGGCAATATCGGCCGCGCTTTGATGGATAATTTCTGCTTCAGTGAGTGGGGCTTCCGGCTCCTCTGCGCCTTCGATGTAAACCCCAGGCTTATCGGCACCCAGTTCAACGGCGTCAACATATACAGCATGGACGAGTTGGTGGACTACCTTTCCCAGAACAAGGTGGACGTGGCGGTGCTGACGGTGCCCAAGGATGTGGCCATTGAGGTGACGTCTATCCTCACGAAGAACGGGATAAACGCCATATGGAACTTCACCAATGTAGAGCTCACTGAGCCCAACAGCAATACCATCGTGGAGAACATCCATTTTTCGGACAGCCTCCTGTCTCTGAGCTACTATATAGCTGAGAACAACGACGAGAAAGCCGCCAGAGCGGCAAGAGCGGAGCGGCAGTAAAGCGGGCTCCAGCTCAACTCCAATGCGAAGCCGGACATTGTTCGGTTTCGCATTTTGTAATTATATCAATATTAGGGCGGAGAGACTATGAAGGCAGACGGATTGATACTTGACCTGGACGGCACATTGTGGAACTCCTGTGACAGCGTGGCCGAGAGCTGGCAAAACACCGTGCGTAAATACGACCCACAGAGAGTGATAACCACGGAGGACGTGCGGGGCGTAATGGGCATGATGGCCTGGCAGATAGCCCAGAAGCTTTACTCCGATTTTGGTGACAGGGCTCTGGACATATGCCTCGAGACGCTGCGGGAGGAGTGCGCCCACGTTGCGGAACACGGGGGGATAATATTTTCGGGCGTCGAAAAGACTCTGGATTACTTTTCCCGGCGCTGCGGCGTATACATCGTCAGCAACTGCCAGGAGGGCTATATCGAGGGCTTTCTCCAGTACTCCGGCTTCGGGAAGTATATAAGGGATTTTCTGAATCCGGGGATTACCGGTCTGGAAAAGGCCGGGAACATCCGGCAGATGATAGACAGGCGGAGGCTTCAATACCCGGTCTATGTGGGCGACACGGAGCTGGACAGGCAGAGCGCCGCAGAAGCCCGCTGCCCCTTTATCCACGCGGCCTACGGCTACGGCAGCGTCTCTGAGCCCTGCGTAAAGCTGGATTCCTTCGACGAGCTTATAGGACTTCTGGAGCCTGTGGCTGCAGAGCGAAAGGACGGGTGAAATTATGTCAGATACCATTGCCGCCATCGCCACCGGCGCCCAGATATCCGCCATTGGCATAATTCGGCTCTCCGGCCCGGAGACGCTCGGCATCATGGACAGGGTGTTCCGCCCTGCCTCCGGCGCTGTGATGTCATCCAGCCCGGACAGAAAGCTGGTTTTCGGCAGCCTGTATACCGGCGGGGGAGTTTTGCTGGACGTGTGCCTGTGTACCGTCAGCCGCGGGCCCAACAGCTACACCGGCGAGGACACCGCCGAGCTCCAGTGCCACGGCTCGCCGGTGATGCTCCGCACCGCCATGGAGGAGCTGTTCCGACAGGGCGCGAGACAGGCAGGGCCCGGTGAATTCACCAAGCGGGCCTTCCTCAACGGCAGAATGGAGCTCACCGCCGCCGAGGCCGTGGTGGATCTTATCGACGCCCAAAGCGCTGAGTATGCCGCCAACGCCGCCGCCCAGCTCTCCGGCGCTATTTCACGGCGCACGGACAGGATATATGATCTGCTTGCGGACATCAGCTCCCACTACCACGCGGTGCTGGATTATCCGGACGAGGATATAGAGGATTTCCGGCTCAGCGAATACAGGGCCGTTATAGCAGGCGCTGCTGAGGATCTGCAGAGCCTGCTGGACACCTTCGACCGGGGCAAGCTCATGCGGGAGGGCATACCCGCCGCCATTGTGGGCCGCCCCAACGCGGGGAAAAGCTCCCTGCTCAACGCCCTGCTGGGCTACGACAGGGCCATAGTTACCGATGTGCCCGGCACCACAAGGGACACTATAGAGGAGAAGCTGCGCATCGGCGGTCTGACTCTGCGGCTATGCGACACGGCGGGGCTGAGGGACACCGATGACAAGGTGGAGCGTCTGGGCGTGGAGCGCAGCCGCCGGGCCATGGACCAGGCAAGGCTGGTACTGGCGGTCGTTGACGGCAGTGAGCCCTTTACCGAGGAGGACGCCGGTGTGCTCAGTGAGGCGGCCAGGGCGGAGCGGGCCATCGTTGTGATCTCCAAGAGCGACCTTTGCCGCGATGGGGCTTTACCGGATACAAAGCTGCCCTGCGTCACCGTCAGCTCCGTAACCGGGCAGGGGCTCCGGGAGCTGGAGGCGGAAATACAGCGGCTGTTCCCCCTGCCGGAGGTTCCGGCGGGTCATATACTTACCAATCTCCGGCAGGCCGAGGCCGTGGGCCGGGCGCTGGAGAGCATGAGAGCTGCCATAGCCGCCATGGACCTGGGCAGCACTCCGGATATAGTACTCACCGAGACGGAGAGCGCCATGGCCGCCCTGGGTGAGCTGACCGGCCGCAATGTCCGGGAGGACGTGACCGACAGGATATTCTCCCGCTTCTGCGTGGGAAAGTGAGGAGTGGCAATGAGCTTCCGCTATATAGATATGGACGCCTACAGGCGCCGCCGCCATTTTGAATACTTCCGGGATATGGCCTATCCCTACGTAGGCGTTACCGTAGAAGTTGACATAACATCATTCCTGGCCAGTATAAAAGAGAGGCGTCTGCCCTTTTTCCTCAGCTTTTGCTACTGTGCCGTGAGAGCGGCCAACGCTGTGCCGGAGTTTCGGCAGAGGATAAGGGACGAGGCTGTTGTGGAGTACGACTGGTGCGACGGTTCCCATACGGTGGCGCTGGAGGACGGCACCTACTGCTACTGCGTGACCGACAGCCGCCTGCCGTTTACGGAGTATTTGCCTAAAGCAAAGGCCGCCCAGGAGGCGGCGAAGCGCAGCAACAGCGTGGAGGACGGGGAGGACGCGGATTCCCTGCTGTTCATATCCACTCAGCCCGGCGTCAGCTATACAGCCCTTGTGCAGCCGGTGCCCTCTCCGGCGGACTCCAATCCCCGCATTACCTGGGGCAAATACCTTCAGCGGGAGGGCAGGACGCTGCTGCCCCTGACCCTGCTGTGCCATCACGCGCTGGTGGACGGGCTGCATTTTCAGAGGTATCTGGAGGCGCTGGACAGGGAATTGGCGGCGTTCTCCGGTTGATTTGGTATTGACTTTGGGCGTCCCCTGTGCTATCATACTCTAGCGGCTCGACCTGCAGAAGTACCCAAGAGGCCGAAGGGGCTCCCCTGCTAAGGGAGTAGGCGTTTAAAAAGCGCGCAAGGGTTCAAATCCCTTCTTCTGCGCCAGCGAACTTGTCCATGAAAATGGGCAAGTTTGCTATATAAGGAGAGATACCCAAGTGGTTTAAGGGTCCGGTCTTGAAAACCGGTAGCCGGTTCACCCCGGGCAAGGGTTCGAATCCCTTTCTCTCCGCCACCGTCAGAATGACCGAGAACCGGTCGGATAGCCGAAACGGGCAATCCTCCAAGGTTCTCGGTCATTCTTCCTTATCCAAATCGAACCCGCTTCGCCCTTACAGGACTAGCTGCGCGTCGCTGGGCTTCGATTTGGGGTTGCGAAAAATATGAAGTTATCAGGAGAGTCATTTTAACAGCTCGTCATAGGTAGTGCTGAGCACATCTCTTATGCCGCGCAGCTGTGCTGCCTGTATGTGCTGGATGCCGCGCTCGATTTTAACAAGGGTTTCTCTTGTCATCTCGACCCCGACCAGCTGCAAGCGGCGCACTAATTCTGTCTGCCCAACGCCATTTTCAAGCCGTATCCTGCGTATATTTTCGCCAATGTGGATTTCATCCTGCTTGATTTTTGATGTACTCATAACACCTCTCCAATCAAGGACTAAAACAAGTCCATTTATGTATTGATTGTAGAGGCGTTTTTTGATATAATGGGACTAATATCAGTCCAGTCAAATCAGGAGAAACAGAAAATGAAAACAGTCTCAATAACTATGGATGATTATCTGTATGAGTTTTACCGGACAGTAGGCGTAAACGCCGGTGGAATCAAGCCGGAAAAGGTAATGGCGGATGCTCTGTTCAAGCTGGCGGGTGGGTAAGATATCGCTTAAGGCACAGACAGTGGCGTTCATCCAGACTCATAACCTCAGGTGAGGTATCCCAAAGAAGTATCCAAGCATATATAATTCTGGTATACGTCGTAGAAATCGGTTAGAGCCAGACGCTTAAAGCGCAGAGCCAGTATCCTATAACTAGTGGATGCTGGCTCTTTTCACATACATAGGTAAGTCTACGGCCTTCCCATCTCAGCAGTGCGATTTAAACTTCTCTGTGTTATGATAAAAAAAGTAAAAAATTATGTGATAAAACAGGTGAAAATTGCAACTTAATATATGAGAGTACTCTTAAAGATAAAGGAGGCCATTATGGAGGACGAAAAGATAATTGAGTTATATTGGCAGCGGAGTCAAGACGCCATAGCCCAGACCGATAAAAAGTATGGCAGACTGTGTAAGAATATCTCTTATAATATTCTGTCAAACAAAGAGGACAGCGAAGAATGTGTATCCGATACATATATGGCTGTTTGGAACAAGCTGCCACCACAGCGGCCTACACGTTTTCAGGCTTTTATTGCTGCCATCGTCAGAAACATCAGTCTAATGAGAGTGCGTGACAGGTATTCAAAAAAACGCGGCGGCGGTGAGCTTGACTTAGTGCTTGACGAGCTTGCTGACAGTTTCTCTTCCGACTTCTCTGTCGAGCATGAATATGAACTGAAGGAACTGACAGAAACCGTCAATCAATTTCTCTATACGCTTTCCGACACCGACCGGAATATCTTTGTCAGCCGATATTGGCTTTTCACACCGGTGGCAGAGATCGCGGGGCGTTCAGGCTTCTCACAAAGCAAGGTGCTGACTTCACTTTATCGAACAAGGCAGAAGCTTCAACACTATATCACAAAGGAGGGATTGCTGTGAATTCGTTTGATTTCTTGTTGGCGTTTGGCTTCATAGATCAGGAAGTAGTGCAAAACGCAATCGAATATATGCAACCGGGCAAGTCCAGTATCTGCAAAAATAGAAATACAAGAGCCGGAGAAGGTACGGTAAAATACCGGCATAAACGCTTCGGTAAGACGCTGTTGATAGCCGCTGTGATAGTAGCCCTGTTTGCCGCAATGTGTGCTGCGGCATACGCACTGAATCTGTTCGGCCTCAAGGACGCGATTATTGGCGATAGAGTTCCAGACGGGGTGTTCGTAGGTGACGATTATGTGAAGGTGGCCGTACCCGCCGTCACAGTGTCGCTTCAGGGCTTCTCCGAAAGCCCGGAATTCATGGCGGCTAAGGAGTTCAATGACTTCTATAACGACTATATCGCGGGCAACTATTATGGAGACACTGTACCCCAGCCACAGGATGAATGGATGCAGACACACAGAATGTATCTTGGCTATACAACTACATTAAAAGAAAAGATTCTGGCGCTGTGCGACAGCTATTCCCTGAAGACACGTGACGGAATTTTCGAGGGTAATACACTGGCCGACTTTCGCGCCTATACCGGGCTGGACGGTTTTCTGCCGGAGCAGAGCGGGGATAGTCCAATGCAGTTTACGGCCTTTGACGATGGCAGCTTCAGAACGGATTATTACTATCATGGCATTTCCCTCTGGCTCAAGCGCAATATGAAGGGCTGGTTTTCTACAAATTATATCAGCTTCGATGCAGATGAGCGCATTAGCGAGGAGCAGTACACTACGGCGAGGGGAGACGCAGTGCTCATCATAATGGGTGAAAATAGCTGCGCTATTATGTATGACGGGGCGGACGCCGTAGTGACGGCAATAGCAAACGGCGTAGAGGATAAGCAAGAGCATGGGATGGCAGTGACAGCAGACGAACTCAAGATTGCTGCCGACAGTATAGACTTCGCCTATCTTGGACTGGCCTCCGCGGTCAACGCTGAGTATCAGCCGGCTGCCACTCCAACTCCGCCTGTGGACATAGACGCGATAAACTCCTCGACTGTTGGAATTGGCGACAGTTTCTATTCCATCGGGCAAATGGACAAGATCGAGATAACCGTCACTGGAATGACCCTTTCAGATAATGCGTTTGATGCTGGGTGGCAGCTCAAGAACTTCGACGAGTATTCCTATGCCATTGCATATGACAGCACGGGAGCATTAGAGGCATTTTCTTATCCCGATTATATTGACCAAAGCACAGGAGCTCTTATAAATGGAGTCCGCTTGCTGACAGTTGAATTAGAGGTATCAAATCACAACGCAGAGAGCCGCGATATAGGAGCTGGGACAAACGTATTTCCCTATTGCCTTTTGTCTGGGGCGGCGGCACACCCTCCACATCCTTTGACTGCTCCGGCTTCGTGTCGTGGGTCATCAACAACTGCGGGCAGGGCTGGAACATCGGCAGACAAGGCACTTGGGGCTTGCTCGACGCCTGTACCGTTGTCAGCCCAACCGAGGCAAAACCCGGCGACCTCATATTCTTTGAGGGAACCTACGATACCACCGGCCCATCCCACGTAGGGCTGTATGTCGGCAATGGAATGATGATCCATTGCGGAGATCCGGTCCAGTATGCCAGCGTGGAATCCAGCTATTTTCAACAACATTTTATGTGCTATGGCCGATTAACACGGCCATGAAAGGAGCATTATGAACACCAAAGTCCAGAGCCTTCAGAGTGAGCGCGAGGGTAATCTTGCGAAGATTGCCAAGCTCCAGAATCGCAATAAGGAGATAGACGCCAAGATAACCGAGCTTGAGAATACTAGTATCATCGGCATGGTGAGAGAATACAGCCTCACGCCGGATATGCTTGCCGAGCTGCTGAACGCCATGAAGTCCGGCAAGCTGCCGCTTGCCGTCAAGGAGGAAACCGATGAAAACTAAACTGAGACTCACAGCCTGCCTTGTGGCCGTCATCTGTATGGTGACGGCCTTTTCCGTTCCGGCCTTTGCCTATGCGGAGAGCCATGAGGACGATACACCGCTGACCACTCCGGCCCCGACGCCCACACCTACGGCTGCGCCGATAGTGTCCGGCTCTACGCTCACGCCCTCCGGCAATCTAACACTGGTGGACGATTACAGCGGCAGCGCCAATAAGCAATTCATTACCGTGGAGACGAGGGACGGCAACTATTACTACATCATCATCGACCGCAGCGGCAGTTCGGAAAACGTGTACTTTCTGAACATGGTGGACGAGGCCGACTTGCTGGCGCTGATGGAGGAGGCCGGGGACGAGCTGCCCGCAGTCTGCACCTGCTCAGATAAATGCGTTGCCGGTCATGTTAACACCTCATGCCCAGTCTGCAAGGTCAATATGTCTGAGTGCGACGGCGAGGCAAAGCCTACTTCCACAGCTCAGCCAGACGACACTCAGGGCAACAGCGGTAATGCGGATATGAAGAAAACTACTGCCATGATCGTCCTCGTTCTCGCTTTGGGCATTTGCAGCGTCGTATGTGTCGTTAAGCTCAAAAAGGGCAAGGCCGACAGCAAGGGTAAAACAGACCTCGACAGCTACGACTTTGGTGAGGACGACGATGACGAGGAATATGAGACAGAGGATGAAGAAGAAAAATCATAATTTCCCAGTGTAAAATAACTTGAGTCCGTGGCATAATAATGGTATAATAAGGCCATGAAAGGAGGCGCATATTATGCCACGCATTATTCCAATCAAGGATTTGAAGAATACTGCTGTTATCTCTCAAATGTGTAATGAGTCTGCTGAGCCTATTTATGTCACGAAAAACGGCTACGGTGATATGGTTCTTATGAGTATGAAAGCATATGATGAGACAATGTGGATGCTAGACGTATATGGCAAGCTTGCGGAAGCTGAGGACGAAGTACAAAACGGACAGCTGTTGGATGCACGGACAGCATTAAAGGACTTGAGGACCAAGTATGGCCTATGATGTTGTAGTCACCCCGTCTGCCAATGCAGATTTGGACAGTATAATCGAGTACATTTCCGTTAAGCTGGCCAATCCATCAGCCGCCTCTGCGTTTCTTAACAACGTAACTAAGTGCTATGAGGAGCTTTCTGTCTCACCGAAAATGTATGAGCAATGCAGAGACGTCAGGCTAAAAAAGCTGGGTTACCGCAGGGCAATCATAGGTAATTATATTCTCGTATACAGAGTTGATGAGATTAACATGATCGTGTATGTGCTGCGCTATTTTTATGGTGCAAGAGAATACGCGAAGCTAATCTAACCATCAAATAGAATAATCATTGCAGGAAGCAGCTATCCTCGGATGGCTGCTTCCTGCTGCATTAATGACGACACGCCATAAGCCAATGTAAAAAGAGACCGGAGGCAAGCAGCCTCCGGTTTTAGGTTATTGAAGAAGCCAATCCAAAATGTTGACTACTTTTATTCCGTCATAGTTGCCGACAGTAAATCTGTCGAGGGTAAGCACAGTCTTTTCATAGTTGTCTTTGATGCTTTGCAGGGGCTTCATCTCTCGCTCAAAGGTCTCCTGTGCGGTCATATCCGCTGTTACCTGATAGTACGTCAATATGTCACCCTGCTGAGCTACAAAGTCTACCTCTGCGGTGCCATATTTCCCAATGCTGACTCTGTATCCTCTCCGCACAAGTTCGAAGTATACGATGTTTTCAATCGAGAAGCCAAGATCGTAGCTTTTACGCGGCAATATATGGCTGCGAAGACCCAAGTCCACCATATACCACTTTTTGTTTGCCTTTAATAATTGTTTGCCCACAATGTCAAATCTGTCCACGGGATAGAAAATAAAGGACTGAGCCAGCGCTTCCATATAGTCGTTCACTGTATTCGGGGATATCTTCCTGCCACCGGACACCAGATAATCCGTTACGCTGCGGACGGAAACCGGACTGCCAACTACGCTGGCCAGGAATCTCGCAATTGTTTTCAGCAGCGCAATGTCCGTTATCCTTCTCTTGTCCGGATCGCTCTCTTTTCTGGCTTGGCGATCCTCTATATCCTTTACGATTACAGTGTTATAGATGCCCTCCAGATAGGCGTCTATTTTTTCAGAAGTTCTGTCCATTGTTGCCACATAGGGCATTCCGCCAGTTTTCAGATACTCCGCAAAGGTCTGCTCTGACGAAGCAGCATTTGATGCAGCACAGTATTCCTTAAAAGAAAGCGGAAGCATCGATACTTCGATATATCTGCCGGTCAGAAATGTAGCAAGGTCGCCGGAAAGCAAATAGGCATTAGAGCCTGTTATATACACGTCCGTATTGTCCTTGACATAGATGCTGTCAACGGCCTTTTCAAAGTTATCGACCTTCTGAACTTCATCAAGGAAGATATACGTCATTTTTCCGGGGCACAGGTGCGCCTTAATATACTGATAAAGTACCTTGTAATCCAGCAGATGCTCATATTCCAGTTCCTCAAAGTTTATGGATATGATTTGCTCCTCCGCAACGCCGGAGTGTTTGAGGTAGCCCTGGTATTGCTCAAGCAACGTGGATTTACCGCAGCGTCGGATGCCGGTGACGACCTTAATAACCTGCTCGTCCTTCCATGATATCAGTTTCTGTAGGTATTGTGTTCTTTCGATCATCGTGCCACCTCATTTCATGCTGCGATTATCTCACAGGCTAACGTAAAAAGCAACAACAAATTCCGAGTTCGGAATTTTCTGCTGAGTTCGACAATAAATTCCAAAGAAAGCATGTAGCACATGATGCATGTCTGCATGTCAAAACACTAATCAAAAAGGATATATTATGCAATTAATAATTGCGGAGAAACCTTCGGTAGCCCAGAGTATTGCCGCCGTTCTTGGCGCGGGGAATAAGCATGAGGGCTACATTGAGGGCAACAGCTGGGTCGTTTCATGGTGCTATGGGCATCTGGCAGAGCTGGCAAGCGCCGAGACCTACAACGCTCAATTCGCCAAGTGGCGCTACGATGATCTGCCCATTGTGCCGGAGCCGTGGCGCTATAAAATCTCAAAGGGCAAGCACAAGCAGTTCGATATTCTCAAGAGCCTTATGCAGCGTGATGACGTGACCGAGGTGGTCAATGCCTGCGACGCTGGGCGTGAGGGAGAGCTTATCTTCCGCACAGTCTATTATCTGGCAGACTGTACTAAACCCATAAAGCGGCTCTGGATTTCCAGTATGGAGGATGAAGCTATCCGCGAGGGCTTCAATACACTTCGCCCGGGCAGCGATTACGATGGCCTTTATCAGTCTGCGCTATGCCGCGCCAAGGCTGACTGGCTGGTCGGTATCAACGCCACGCGGCTGTTCTCCGTACTGTACCATCGCACACTGAATGTAGGACGGGTCATGTCCCCGACGCTGGCTCTCATTGTAGAGCGTGAGGCAGAGATCAACGCATTCAAGTCAGAGCCGTTCTATACGGTTAATCTGGACTGCGGCGGCATCACCGTAGGCGGAGAAAAACTTATGGACAAGTCCGCGGTCAATGCTGTTGTTGCCTCCTGCAAGGGACAGACAGCCCATATAAAGAGCGTGGAGTGCAAAGAGCGTTCAGAGAAAGCGCCCGCACTTTATGACCTGACAAGCCTCCAACGGGACGCCAACCGTTTGCTGGGGTACACGGCACAGCAGACCTTGGATTATCTCCAGAGCCTATACGAAAAGCGGCTCTGCACCTACCCCCGCACAGACGCCCGGTATCTCACCGATGATATGGTTGCTGCCGTTCCAACGATGGTTCCCGTTGCAGCGACCATCTATGGGGCGAATGCCCCTAATGTTGTTCATGCCGCCCAAGTATGCGACAGCAAAAAGGTCAGTGACCATCACGCTGTCATTCCAACGCAGAGTGCCGGGAAAGCAGATGTGTCGGCACTGCCCGCAGGTGAGAGAAATATCTTGCAGCTTGTCGCCCGCCAGCTTCTTTGTGCTGTCAGCGATGCACACAAATATGCCGAAACCGCCGTTACCGTTGAATGTGGCGGCCATTATTTTACCGCCAAGGGCAAGAACGTTCTCATTCCCGGTTGGAAGCAATATGTCCAGCAAGATCAGGAGGATAAGCCCCTGCCGGAGCTGGAAAGCGGCCAGCCGTTGACGGTTACATCCGTGGTCGTCAAGGAGGGCAAAACCGCTCCACCCAAGCACTATACCGAGGATACCGTCCTTGCCGCGATGGAGGTGGCCGGGGCAAAGAATATGCCAGATGATACCGAGCGCAAAGGACTAGGTACGCCCGCGACGCGTGCTGCCACGCTGGAGAAGCTGGTATCAACAGGCTTTGTATCTCGGCAAAAGGCCAAGAAAGTCGTCAATCTCATACCATCCCCAATAGGCTCGTCGCTGATTACCGTTCTGCCGGAGCAGCTTCAATCGCCCTTGCTGACTGCCGAATGGGAGCATCGGCTCAAGGATGTGGAACGCGGCGAGTTACAGCCGGAGGCGTTCCTTCATGGGATAACGGAGATGCTGCGGGAGCTGACTAAGACCTATACCACGGTCGAGGGCGCGGAGGCTCTGTTCCCATCAGATAGAGCGGTCATCGGCAAATGCCCACGCTGCGGCGGAAGTGTGACCGAAAGTAAAAGAGGGTACTTCTGTGAAAACCGTGCCTGCCGATTCGGGCTGTGGCTGGACAACAAGTATTTGGCCTCTAAGCACATTCGTCTCAGTAAAACCGATGTGACCAAGCTCCTGCGGGACGGACGTGTCCATGTAAAAGACGTGTTTTCAGAGAAAACCGGCAAGACCTACTCCGCCAATCTGTTATTGCAGGATGACGGAGAGCGCACAAGCTTCAAGCTGGAGTTTCCCAATGGCTGAACTGCCGCACATGACAGAAAAGCAGCTTCGCCGCGCCAAGAAGCTCATTATGAAGCTTTGCGCCAATGTAGAAAATAAAGACAAGGGTTACTGCCTCCCGCTGGACACAGGGTACGAGCGGTGTCTCTGCCCACAAATGCTGTCCTACACCCTCATCTGCAAATACTTTCGCGCGGCTGTGCTGCCGGCAGATACCGAGCTGGAGAATGAGCTGAAGCAGACACGCAGCGGCAAGAGCTGTCAGGTCTGCGGGAAACCCATATTCTCAACATCTAACTTTGCCAAGTATTGTCCTGCCTGCTCTGCGAGAGTACGGAAGCAAAAGGAGGCAAAACGCAAGCGTGAACGCTACTGGAATCTCCGCAAATAGCGCCTCGCCAGCCATTGAAAACACAGGCTTTCTCAGCACCGGTTTTGACAGGCCGGTGTAGTTTTATCCCCAAACCCGCAAAGTGTGTTCTACATGCGGAGAAACGCCCTGTACAGGACTTTGGTCTTGTACAGGGCAACGTTATATGAAAGGAGAATTTATGGCCGAAGCACAGAGTAATAAAGATCGGCTCAAAGAGATAACCGACAGCATTGAGCAGGGCATCAAAGACCTGTTCCAGTCGGATAAATACCAGCAGTATCTCACTACCATGAGCCGCTTCCACCGATACAGTGTCAACAACACTATGCTCATCTATATGCAGCGTCCCAACGCCACGCTGGTTGCTGGGTTTAATAAGTGGAAAGATCAGTTTTCCAGAAACGTCCTCAAGGGCGAAAAGAGCATAAAGATCATCGCGCCCACGCCTTTTACAAAGACTGTCGAGGAAACAAAGCTCGACCCGGATACAAGGCTGCCCGTCCTTGATGCGGAGGGCAAAGTCGTCACCGTGGAGAAGAAGGTCAAAATACCGCGCTTCAAGGTTGTCCCGGTATTCGATGTGTCTCAGACTGAGGGTAAGCCGCTGCCGGAGCTGGCGGCAGATTTGCAGGGCAATGTCCAGAATTATGAGGCGTTTATGGAGGCACTGAAACGCTCCTCGCCTGTCCCCATCGCGTTTGAATCCATGAGCGAAGATATGGACGGGTACTTCTCCAATGACGGCCAGCGCATTGCCATCCGCGAGGGCATGAGCGAGGTTCAGACAGTCAGTGCCACCGTCCACGAAATAGCCCATTCCAAGCTCCACAATAAAAGTGAACTGGCCGATGATGCTGCGACTGTCAAGAAAAGCAGCAGTACTAAGGAGGTAGAGGCCGAGAGCGTGTCCTACGCGGTCTGCGCCTATTACGGCATCGCCACCGGCGAAAACAGCTTCGGCTATATAGCGTCCTGGAGCAAAGACAAGGAGCTATCCGAGCTGAAAGCATCGCTTGAGACCATCAATCTGACAGCCAGCAGCCTTATTACCGACATTGACCGCAACTATGCCGTTGTAATGAAGGAACGCGGACTGGACAAGGCCGAGACGGAGGCGGATATAGAACAGCAGCCGGAGAGCATCGCGGATGAACCGCCTCCCGGCGGCGGTGAAATTGTGGATGTGAAGGTGGAGGTCTATGACCCGGATAAAGCCAGTTCATTGCCAGTAGAATATCCCATGCCAGATCCCGACGTTTCAATAGAAGCCATGAATGCCTACGGTTATACCGATGCAGATATGCTGCCGCTGTCCCATGAGAAGGCGGTCGAGTTCATGGAGAAGGATATGATCGTGTATATGCTCTATCCCGACAACAGCGCAGGGATGGCCTTTGATGTGGACGATATAGACCTACACAACGGCCTGTATGGGATAACACGCGAGGATTGGGAGCTTGGGCGCGAGTACCTTGAGCGAACTATGGAGCGTGAGACAAGAGAGTTTACGGATAAAGTTTTAATAAAAAGAACGACCTACGTTCCTTTAGAAACGCAGGTCGTTCTTTTATTTACGCTTGATTTCTTTTATAAGCGTTGACACCATTGTAAGCTGGTCGCCGTTCAGAGATTTCAAATCTGAAATAACCTCTCTCAATGTGTCCGGCGCTGGGTTATGTTCGTCGAAGAATTCTGCCGGGGAAATGTCGAAATACTCGCAAATATAGTACAAGCCGTTAATTGACGGCAGAGCCTTTTGGTTCTCTATTTTGTTGATATAGCTCTCACTCTGACCGAGTGACAAGCTCATATCCCTTGCCGAAACGCCTTTTTGCATACGGAGCTGCGCAATGCGCTTGGCAATAAAATCCTCATTCACGGTTATCACCACCTTGTATATGATTATAAGCTCTACTATAGGTGATTATACGGAATGAAATGCTCGATTATTGTTGACGTTGGGAAATTGAGGATATATAATTTGCTTTGTACAGCTTTTTAATCTCAGGAAGTGAGGCAAAACTATTGTGACAAGAGAACTCACCTGTGCCTTTACAGGACATCGCCCGTCAAGCTATCGCTTCGGCTATGACGAGGAACACCCGGATTGTATGAAGCTCAAATCGTTGATGGCCGAACAGATCGGCGCGCTTATCGGCAACGGTTTGAGAACCTTTCTCACCGGTATGGCGCTGGGCGCAGATATATGGGGAGCTGAGCTGGTCTTGCGCTTCAAGAAGGACTTCCCGGATATTCGACTTATCGCTGCGCTGCCCTGTGAGACGCAGGCCGATCGATGGAGCGTTGAGCAGAGGGAGCGGTACTTCGATATTCTTGCCCAATGTGATGATACTGTCTACATCAGCAGGCACTATACGAGCGACTGTATGTTTCGTCGTAACCGCTGGCTTGTAGACCATGCCTGCTTTGTTATCGCGGTATATAACGGCTCCGGGCGAGGCGGCACAGCCTACACTGTGCAGTATGCCCACGAGCAGCATCGGGCAGTCATTACGATTGACCCCGATAAGCTGAGTGTAATTCCCTATACTGTCATCGTTTCGGAATAACAAATGAACAGCGGTCAAGACCTGAAAAAATAACATATTTTCAAATAGGAGAGCGCCGGATGAAATACGCATCATCCGGCGCTCTCCTATTTGAAAAACCCGATTTTCGCCCGGTCATGAGCCGGGAAAAACAGCTCAAAATTGCCCCACTTTCCCTATGTGGGCGCGGAAAGGATAGAAATGAAAACAGGACTTCATAAGCGTGATAAGACCACCGAGATCTACTTCGATGAGGCCAGCATATTTATCGAAATACGCACACATATGCCCTTAATCTATTCGGACTTAGAGATTTAATAACTGGCGATATTTCCGG
>CAYSFK010000028.1:0-19124 GCA_964430345.1 uncultured Oscillospiraceae bacterium
TATAAATGATTACAGCAGGCGATTTCAGAAACGGCGTTACCTTTGAGATGGACGGACAGGTCATGCAGGTGGTGGAGTTCCAGCACGTTAAGCCCGGCAAGGGCGCTGCCTTTGTCCGCACCAA
Source organism: uncultured Oscillospiraceae bacterium (assembly GCA_964430345.1). Taxonomy (GTDB): domain Bacteria; phylum Bacillota; class Clostridia; order Oscillospirales; family Oscillospiraceae; genus Limivicinus. Next base: position 125 of record CAYSFK010000028.1, read on the forward strand.
GATGAAAAACGTCATAACCGGCGGCGTCACAGAGACGTCCTTCAACCCCACTGCGAAGTTTGAGAACGCTACAGTGGACCGCATGACCATGGAGTACAGCTATGCCGACGGCAACCTGTACTATTTCATGAATCCGGAGACCTTTGAGCTGGAGCCGGTGGACGAGGCCGTCCTGGGCGACAACTTCAAGTTCGTCAAGGAGAACATGGAGTGCACCATTTACTCCTACAAGGGCAAGGTCTTTAACGTGGAGCCGCCCTTCTTTGTGGAGCTGGAGGTCACGGAGACGGATCCGGGCTTTGCCGGCAACACCGCCACCAACGCCACCAAGCCCGCCACCCTGGAGACAGGCGCGGAGATAAAGGTGCCCCTGTTCATAGAGCCGGGCGAGAAGATAAAGGTGGACACCCGCACAGGCGAGTATCTGTCCAGAGCGTAAGTCGGGAAGGAAGTCAATCTGAGTAATATATTTTGCTGAAGGAGGTTTTCAAAATGACCGTAGTGGAAAAAGCGGCGTATCTCAAGGGTCTGGTGGAAGGCCTTGGCGTTGAGCCGGAGTCCAAGGAAGGTAAGCTGTGGGCCGCGCTGAACGATCTGCTGTCTGATGTGGCGCACGAGCTGGAAGACCTTCAGGCGAACGATATGGACCACGCCCAGGCGCTGGACGACGTATGCGAGGAGCTGAGCTACCTTGAGGAGCTCACCTGTGATTTGGACTGCCCCGAGGACTTCGACGAGGCCGGCTGCGGCCGCTGCCGGGGCTGCATGGAGCAGGACGACGAGGATGATGACGATGAGGACGAGGACGATGACGACGACGAGGAGCTGGAGTACGACGGCGTTATCTACGACGTGACCTGCCCGGTCTGCGGAAACGAGATGAGTCTGGATGAGGAGACCTTGGAAAAGGGCTTCATCGAGTGCCCCGGCTGCGGCGAAAAGCTTGAGTTCGACCTCAGCGAAGAGGAAAACGAGTAAAGAGCAGACGAATATATAGTAAAACCCCGCCGGTCACTTGACCGGCGGGGTTGTGTTATCTCATCTATCTTACATATTTTTCGATAAATCCGTCCAGCTTTCGGGCGTACTCCTCCGGGGCACGGTGGAAGGCCTCCACATGGCGGGCGTTCTCCACGAACAGGCAGTCCTTTTCCGCGGGGCACAGCTCATACAGCCGACGCCCCATCCATGTGGGCACCGTCCTGTCCAGGCAGCCGTGGACAAAGAGTATGGGCACCTTCGCCTTCATAAGCTCCGGCCTTACGTCGGAGTCCTTGAAGCCGTAGCCCGCCGCAAACCGGTTTATCACCCGCAGAGGCCAGTACAGCGGCCCCAGTCTCGGCCTGAGCAGCGGGCGCATATCCGTAAAGCCGCTGTCGGACACGATGAAGCTCACGTTCTCCGGCACCCGCGCGCACATCCTCAGCACCGTGGCCCCGCCCATGGAGAAGCCGTGGAGCACTATCCGCACATCGTTTCCGAAGCGCCGACGCAGAAGGTCTATCCAACGCAGGCAGTCATCGCTCTCATATACGCCGTAGCTTATCAGCGCCCCGCCGCTCTCGCCGCAGGCCCGGTTGTCACAGCAAAACAGGTCGAAGCCCCGACTGCGGTAGTAATCCCAGTACATCCCGGCGGCCTCCGCGTGGTCGGAGCGGTAGCCGTGGACCAGAAAGGCTATTCTGCCGCAGGGCCGCTCCCCGCAGGGGTAGTAGAAGCCCCTCAGCTCATAGCCCTCCGGCGAGTACATGGTGAGGCGCAGGCAGTTTTCCTCCTGCCGCAGCCGCAGCGCGTCCCGGTCCCGGTGCTCGTAATAATCCGCGTGGTGGCCCTTTTTGTCCATCAGCGAGAGGATGCCCGGCTCCCGGCCAAACACATACTGATAAAACGCGCCCAGCGCCAGCCCCGCTGTCAGGCCAGCACCGGCGAATACAACGCCCTTTTTCATGGTACAGGCAGCACCGCGCCCACGGTGGCAAGCAGGGTACACAGAGCCACCAGCAGCTGGAAAGGCAGCGCGCCGAAGCGGCCCAGCAGCGCCGAGGAGCCGGTGCGCTTTCTGGACAGGTTATAGGCCGCGATTATGCCCAGCCCCGTCACCACCTGAATGATGCTGGCAAAGCGGGTGAAGCCCACAAAGCTGGACAGCCCCAGAAAGGCCAGCAGCAGGCAGGGGGCCGAAGCCGCAAGCCAGCTCAACCGCAGGGGCCAGCCGGTCTGCTCGCTGACGATATCCCGGAGGTTTAGGGTGTTGGCCCAGAAGGAGGTGGCCAGCGCCAGCAGGGTAAAGAGATATCCGATAACGCTGACCCAGCCGCCCAGATGTGCCGCCAGGTCCACCAGCGCCCCGTCCTCGGTTATCTCCGAGCCTGCGCCCAGCAGGGTCATAAAGGTTATCAGCAGTATGAGGCAGGCGTTTATCCCCAGCCCCGAGGCTATGGAGGCCCGGATGCGCTTCACGTCGCCCGCCAGCCCCTTGACCACCTGGGGGGTGGACATCACCGCCGACAGGGAGAAGGACACCATGCCGAACAGGGCCAGGGCGTTGTTGAAGCCCCGCCAGCCCGTGGGCAGAGGGCTGGTCTCCCCCATGAGGGTGGCCGCCATGAGTATGCCTATGACCGCCACCATGGAGCTGACGGCCAGCTTTTCGCAGATGCCCACCAGCTTCATGCCCACAAACACCACACCGGCGCCCAGCACATAGAAGATGATGATGCCCAGAGTGTCCGACAGGCCCAGCCAGGAGCGGAACACCGCCGCCGCCCCGGTGAGGAAGGCGCTGACGTTGACGATGACCGACACGCCCAGCAGGGCGAAGGCCGCCCAGGTCAGCAGCTTGCCCAGCTTCCCGCCGAAAAGCTCCCGCTGGAAGCAGCCGATAAACTGCGCCCCGGCGTTATTGTAACTCAGCTCCGCTATGAGCAGATGCAAAAGCACATTGAAAAGATAGCAGAAGCCGATTATCAGCAGTATCTCCCTCAGGCTGTTGCGGGAGGCCAGATAGGGCACCGACAGTATGCCCGCACCCACGCCGTGGCCCACGATGATGCTGGTGGCCTCAAAGAAGCTGAGCCTTGATTCGCTTTTGATATCCATAGTCCTTGTTCCCCCTACTTTCTGTGCTTGAGGCTGGTGAACAGCGCCGGAGCCAGCCGCCCCGACAGGGCAACCATGCGGAATACCGCCAGTATCAGCGTCACGCTGCCGCTTTGCAGCACGGCGCAGAGGAAATTCACCGCGAAGCCGCCGAACACCTGTCGGCAGCGGGAGCGGACCTGCTCGTTCTCCGCGATGCGCCGCACGTAGTCCCGCTTCTCCCCTGCGCCGAGGGGGCAGCCGGGGGTAAAAAGCGTGGTAATGCAGGAGAAAACGCTTTTGGCGAACATATAGCGGGCGTCCCCCTCGTCGGTCACGCCGAAGCTTTGGCAGAGCTGGCCCATCTTTCTGTCCGCCTCCAGACAGACCTGGAACTTCTTGTGGTAATACTTGGTTATCAGGCTTTCCCCCTGATGCATCACATAGCAGTAGCCGCAGTCCGGCAGCACAGTCACCCTGCGGGCCCGCTCCAGACAGTCGAAGATGAACAGCCTGTCCTCGCCCCAGCGGTAATCGGGAAAGCGGACGCCGCCCTCCCGCAGCAGGGAGGCGCGAAACAGCTTGCCCCAGACCTGATTGAGCAGGTTGGCCTTATACAGCCGGGTAAGCGCGCCGCCCATATCCGTCGGCGTAAGATGCTGCTCCGGCTCAAAATACCGCCGCTGGGAGCCGTCCAGATTCTCTATGACGTAGCCGAAGATGACTACATCCGCCTGCGCCGCCCCGTCTATGGCGCGCTCCACAGCAGAGGGGAGCAGTCGGTCGTCCGCGTCCATGAACATCACATAGCCGTCCTCATTCTCCAGCATATCCAGCGCGTGATTCCGGGCCATGGCAGGGCCACGGTTTTCCGTACGCAGTACCGTAAGGCGGCTGTCCTCCGCCGCCAGACGGCACAGTATCTCCCCGGTATTGTCGGCGGAGCCGTCGTCCACCACCAGCAGCCGCAGCGCGCCGAAGCTCTGGCCCAGCACACTGCGTATGCAGTCCTCGATATACGCCTCGGCGTTGTACGCCGGGATTATTACAGTGAGCCTTGCCTCGGCAGCGCCGTCCATAGCTTTTCCTCCTGATGTGTTCTGCGATAAGCGATGCTTTATCCGTCGGAGTATGTAGGGCGGGATGCCCACATCCCGCCGTTGTATCCGGCGCTCGGTCGCGGCGGGATGTGGGCATCCCGCCCTACGGCTGCATCTATACAAATCGGCATATACCGCAGGGGAGAGACTCTGCGGCGCGAAGCCGGTCCTGTAAGAGTCCCTCCCGTATGCGGTGTCAGCGCCGGGAGGTGTATTCCTTGGGGTCGGGGGTGTAGGACTCCTGCAAAAACATATACAGCGGCATCAGCTTTTCGTATATCGCCACCAGCTTTTTCGGCAGCTCCGGGTCGTAAAGCTCGACTCCGAAATCCCGCTCCAGCTCCACACCCATGCGGCGGCGGTTGTACCAGCGGCCTATAACGCCCTCCCGCACGGCCTTGGGTCTGGCGTACTCCTCCCCGGTGACCGCCAGCTCCGGCACCGCCTCCACCGCCGAGGCGATACGCTCAAAGCGGGCGGGGTTTGCGTCTATGGCGGCCCGCAGCTCTGCCATCTGGGCAGCGGTGGCGCTGTAAAAGCCCATGCCGCAGCCGTAGTCCCGGGCGCCCACCTCGAACCAGAACATAGGCCCGGTGAGCAGCTGGTCGTCCACCTTTATGGAGAACCAGAGGTGGTCCTTGTAGGGGCCGCTGCCGTGGAGCCGTCGGGCATCCTTATATATCCGTGAGATGTGGAGCTTGAGCCTCATTTCCGGCCAGCGCTGCTCCATCAGAGCCATGGTATCCTCTGACAGAGCCTTGAAGGGGAGATTCACCTCCCGCTCGAACTCCTCCTTGTGCTCCATGAACCAAGGCCGCTCGTTATTGAAGGCCAGGTCCCAGAAGAAGGAGCCCGTCCTCTCCGTAAATCCTTTAAACATTGTTAACTGTCCTTTTTTGTATTTTCGCCCTATAATATCACAGCCGCAGCCGATTGGCAACCGCCCGCCGCCCTGTACAAAGCCGAAAAAAGGTGATATAATCTCACGCATAAACACTCCCGGAGGTAAAGGCATGAAGATAATAATTGCCGGCGCAGGCAAGATAGGCTATTCCGCCGCGGATATTCTTGCGGCGGAGGGGCATGACATAACCGTAATAGACAGGGACGCGGCCAAGATAAACATGGTGTCCAACAATCTGGACGTTATCTGTGTGGAGGGCAGCGCCACCAACGCGGAGACCCTGCGGGAAGCCGGAGCCGCCGGGGCCGACCTGGTATTCGCCGCCACTCGCAGCGACGAGATGAACATGGTATGCGGCATCTCCGCCAGGAAGCTGGGCACAAAGCACGTCATCGCCCGCATACGTGACACCGGCTATCTCAGCCAGACGGAGTTTCTGCGGGAGGCCCTGGGTCTTTCCAAGGCGGTGAACCCGGAGTACGAGTGCGCCAAGGAGATATCCCGCATCCTGCGCTTTCCCAGCGCCATACGGGTGGACGCCTTCTCCAACGGCAGCCTTGAGATAGCGGAGCACCGGGTGGCCAAGGACGGCCGTCTGGACGGTGTGCAGCTAAAGGCGCTGGCCCAGAGCTTCGGCGCCAGGGTGCTGGTGGGCGTGGTGCAGCGCTCCGGCGAGGCAGTGATACCCAACGGCGATTTCGTGCTCCAGGGCGGGGACGTGCTGGAGCTAACCGGGGACGCCCGGGAGCTGAGGAAGTTTTTCATGGCCGTGGGCCAGTACAAAAAGCCCGTGCGCAAGGTGATGATAATGGGCGGCGGCCGGATTGGCGTGTATCTGTCCAGGCTGCTGCTGGACTGCGGTATGACGGTGACTCTGGTAGAATCCGACAGGGAGCGCAGCGTGGAGCTGTGCGAGCTGGTGCCGGGAGCGAGGATAGTCTGCGGCGACGCCACCCGCAGCGAGGTGCTGCAGGAGGAGGGCCTCCGTGCGGCGGACGCCTTCGTTGCGCTGACCGGGGACGACGGCGATAATATTATAACCTCCATGTACGCAAAGCAGTGCAATGTTGAAAAAATCGTTGTAAAGGCCAACCGGGAGTACTATACGGACATACTGCTGGGGGCGGGGCTGGACAGCGTTGTGACGCCCAAGACCCTTATTGCCCAGCAGCTTGCCCACTACGTCCGTGCCATGTCCAACTCCGAGGGCAGCAGCATGGAGACCCTGTACCGGCTGGCGGACGGCAAGGCGGAGGCTCTGGAATTCAAGGTGGCGCCGGACTCCAAATGCGCCGGGGTGCCCTTAAAAACTCTAAAGCTTAAGCCCCATGTGCTTATAAGCTCCGTTGTCCGGGGCGGCAAAAGCTTCATCCCCGACGGCGAAACCCTCATCCGTCCCGGCGACCACGCGGTGGTGGTGACCCGAGCCGGCTGGCTCAAGGAGCTGGACTCCATAGTCGAGGGTCAGGCATGAACTATAAGATGATATTCCGGGTGCTGGGCCTGCTGCTGCTGTGCCTGGCCGCCCTGCTGACGCTGCCCCTTATCGCCGGGCTCTGCTACGGGGAGAGCCCCCGGCCCTTCCTTATCACCATGGCCGTCTCCGCCGCCTTCGGGCTGCTGCTGGCGCTGCTGAAGCCCTCCCGGCAGGACATAGGCGCCAAGGACGGTCTGGCCATCGTGGGGCTGGGCTGGATAGCCCTGTCCGTTTTCGGGGCCCTGCCCTTTGTCATAAGCGGGGATATCCCCTCGTACGTAGACGCCCTGTTTGAGACGGCCTCCGGCTTCACCACCACCGGCGCCTCCATACTTACCGATGTGGAAGCCATGTCCAGAGGCTGTATGTTCTGGCGGCTGTTCACCCACTGGCTGGGCGGCATGGGTGTGCTGGTGTTCGTGATGGCGGTGCTGCCCATGAGCGGGGAGCACTCCATGCATATACTCAGGGCGGAGGTACCCGGCCCCACCGTGGGCAAGCTGGTGCCCAGAGTGCGGCAGACCGCCCGCATACTATACCTTATATATTTCGGCCTGACCGTGCTGGAGACTGTGTCCCTGAAGCTCTGCGGACTTAGCTTTTATGAGTCCCTGCTCCACGCCTTCGCCACAGCCGGTACCGGCGGCTTTTCCACCAGAGCCGCCAGCATCGCCGCCTTCAACGACCTGCGGGTGGAGATGGTCATAGCCGCCTTCATGCTGCTGTTCAGCCTGAACTTCAACCTGTACTACCTGCTGCTGCTGGGCCGTGTGCGGGACGTGCTGAAAAACGAGGAGCTGCGGGTATACCTGGCCATCGTGGCCCTGGCCACCGCCGCCATCGCCCTGAACATCGCCCATATGTACGGCGGCTTTGTCAAGGCCCTGAGATACTCGGTGTTCAACGTGCTCACGGTGACCAGCACCTCCGGCTTCGGCACCGCCGACTTCACCCTGTGGCCGGAGTTCAGCAAATGGACGCTGGTGCTGTTGATGCTGATGGGCGCCTGCGCCGGCAGCACCGGCGGCGGCATAAAGCTGTCCCGGCTGATGATACTGGTGAAATCCGCAGGAGCGGACTTTATGCAGATAGTCCACCCCCGGCGGGTGTATCGGGTAAGGCTGGACGGCAAGCCCGTGGACGAGCCCACGGTGAGGGCGGTGTACCTGTTTTGCACCCTGTACGCGCTGCTGGCTCTGCTGGTGACCCTGCTCATATCCTTTGACGGCTTCGATATCGCCACCAACTTCACCGCGTCCATATCCTGCCTGTCCAACATCGGGCCGGGCATGGGTCTGGTGGGCCCCGCCGGCAGCTTCGCCATATTCTCCGACCCCTCCAAGCTGGTGTTGACCCTGGCCATGCTCACGGGGCGGCTGGAGATATACGCCATACTGGCCCTGTTCACTCCCTCCTTCTGGAAGCGGTAAACGCAGCCCCGTTTGACCTGCGTCCCATAATAATGCTCCCCCTGTCTGAAACAGTCGTCACTGTCTCACAGGGGGAGCATATCAATTTCCGGCCGGGGACTGCTGTACAGAAGCCGTCAGCCGGAGAAAAACTTGCACAGATGCCGGAGGCAGCAGCCCTCGCAGCGGGGCTTTCTGGCGTCGCAGACGGCGCGGCCGTGGAGGACTATGCAGTGGCAGAAGTCCGAGGAGCTCTCCGGGGGCAGCAGCTCTCGCAGCGCCGTTTCTATCTTTGCCGGGTCCTTCACATCGTCCACCAGCCCCAGCCGGTTTGCTATGCGGATGCAGTGGGTGTCCACTACCGTGGAGCCGGGCACCTTGAACACGTCCCCCAGGATGAGGTTGGCGGTCTTGCGGCCAACGCCGGGCAGGGCCGTCAGCTCCTCCATGGTGCGGGGCAGCTCTCCGCCGTATTTCTCCAGCAGCACATTAGCGCAGGCAACGATGTCCCGCGCCTTGGCCCGGTAAAAGCCGGTGGAATGGACATATTCCTCCACCTCCGCCACGTCCGCCTGGGCAAAGGCCTCCAGCGTGGGGAAGCGCTGAAACAGGGCCGGGGTGATTTTGTTTACCCGCTCGTCGGTACACTGAGCCGCCAGCCGCACCGAGAACAGCAGCTCATAGTCCTTTCGCCATTCCAGGGTGCAGTCCGCCAGCGGGTATTCCGCCAGCAGCAGCCTGACTATCTCCGCCGTTTCTTCCTTCGTGCGCATAGCGTCTCTCTTTCCTGCGTATCAGCGGCTCAGGGCAATGCTGCCGCCGCACTCTATCACCGGCAGCTCCACCTTGCTGTAGACGCCGCCGAAATGGTACTCCACCGCCAGAGGGAAGCTGTCGCTCTGTCCGGCGGCGAGCTTTATGTAATGCTGTGTTGTGGCAAGCAGGGTCTCCAGCTTCTCGTTTTTGTCCCACTCCACCGTGGGCGAGTCTGCGGAGACGTACTGGTCGCCCACGCTGACGTTGACGGAGTTGCTGACCTTCTGTATGCTGAGCTGGTAGGAGTCCAGATAGACCTCCACCGTCACCAGCACCGTCTCCGCGTCGTATACGCTGGCCGTCCACACTGCCCGGACGTTCATGGGCACGCCGGTCTCGGAGGCGAACTGGCCGCTGCCTATTACGGTGTCCGCCGGGATGGGCTCCGGCGTGGGCACCGGCTCCGGGGTAGGCGTGGGCGCAGGGGTAAGCTCCGGCGTGGGCACCGGCGTGGCAGCGGCGGCGGGCGTCTCTACCGGCGCCATGGTCTGCACAGGCTCCGGCGTGTTCACGCTCTGGGTGACGGCGGGGGTGCTGAGATAGGGGTCGGCTATGACCTCCGCCTTGTCCTTCTTCTCAGAGCTCATATCCACCAGCAGATTGATTATTATGGCCAGCATCAGCAGAAAAACGATTATAAACAGTATGGCTTTGAATTTTCCTTTTCTCAACAGAGAACACTCCCTTCGATTTTGCCCCTCGATTATAGCTCAAGGCCCGGAAAAAGTCCACAGCTCCGGCGGCGGGGGCGAAAAATTTACCATTCACTAATAACTGCCTTTTACAAAAGGACGCTGCGGTGGTATAATTGTTCCATCTTTTCGGAAAGGCTGGGGCGCTATGTACAAACCTCTTGCGGACGATATCCGGCCGCTGTCTCTGGAGGACGTGGTGGGGCAAAAGCACATACTGGGGACAAACGGTATGCTCCGGCGCATCGTGGAGAGCGGGCAGATACCCAACATGATATTTTACGGCCCCTCCGGCACAGGCAAGACCACCGTGGCCCGGATAATCGCGGAGCGCACCAACCGCAGCCTGAGAAAGCTGAACGCCACCACCTCCGGCATCGCGGATATTAAGCAGATAATCGACGAGCTGGACACCCTGCTGACCCCCGGCGGTGTGCTGCTGTATCTGGACGAGATACAGTACTTCAACAAAAAGCAGCAGCAGAGCCTGTTGGAATTTATAGAGGACGGGCGGATAACCCTTATCGCCTCCACCACGGAAAACCCCTACTTCTGCGTATTCAACGCCATCCTCAGCCGCTCCACGGTGTTCGAGTTCAAACCCGTCACCGCCTCGGAGACGGAGCCTGCGGTAGCGCGGGCCTTTGAGATAATGAACTCCCGGCGGGAACAGCCGCTGGCTATACAGGCGGGAGTGACGGAGCTTATCGCCAGAGCCTGCGGAGGCGACGTGCGCAAGTGCATAAACGCGGTGGAGCTGCTGTTCTCCGCGGCGGGGGACAGGGAGGCCGTCACTGTTGAGGACGCCGCCGCCGTCACCCAGCGCAGCGCCATGCGCTATGACAAGGCCGGGGACGAGCATTTCGACATTCTCTCGGCGCTGATGAAGTCACTGCGGGGCTCCGACGCCGACGCGGCCCTGCACTATCTGGCGCGGGTGCTGGAGACCGGGGATCTGCTGGGGGCCTGCCGCCGCATCCTCTGCTCCGCCAGCGAGGACATAGGCATGGCCTACCCCATGGCGGTGCCCATAGTGAAGGCCTGCGTGGACTCCGCCTTGCAGCTGGGTCTGCCGGAGGGGCGGCTGCCACTGGCGGAGGCCTGCATACTGCTGGCCACCAGCCCCAAGTCCAACAGCGCCTGCGTGGCCATAGACCGGGCTATTGCCGACGTGCGCTCCGGCCGGGTGGGCAGCATACCCAGAGAGCTGCAAAATGTCCACGCCGACGGCACCGGCTTCCAGCGGGAGCAGGGCTACAAGTACCCCCACCAGTTTCCCGGCCACTGGGTAAAGCAGCAGTATCTGCCGGAGGAGCTGAAAAGCGCCCGGTACTACGAATACAGCGACAACAAGACCGAGCAGGCCGCAAAGCGGTACTGGGACGAGATAAAGAAGGGCTGAAGTTTAAAGCAAGTTCAAACCTCAGCAGATCTACGCGCGATTATCTCGCCGCTGAAGCGGCAGCCGAAAACCATGCGCATTATGACCATTCCCTTTCACGGTCATTTTGTGCCTTGAGAAAGCGAAGGGAATGGTCATGGCCATGGACATCGCAGTGGGCGACATACTCACCATGAAAAAGGCCCACCCCTGCGGCAGCCGGGACTGGGAGGTGCTGCGCACAGGGGCGGACTTCAAGCTGCGCTGCATGGGCTGCGGCCGGGAGTTCATGGGCCCCAGAAGCAAGCTGGAAAAAAGCATACGGCAGGTGAAGAAAAAGGAATGAACTGCGTATATATGCTGCGCTGCGCCGACGGCTCCTTTTACACCGGCTGGACCAACGATATTGAGGCCCGCGTAAAGGCCCATCAGGCGGGGCTGGGCGGGAAGTATACCCGCGCCCATCTGCCGGTGGAGCTGGTCTACTGCGAGAAGCTCCCCACGAAGCGGGAGGCCATGAGCCGGGAATGGGCCCTGAAGCGCCTGTCCCACGAGAAAAAACTGGAGCTGGTCTCCGGAAAGGATATGCCCTGACATGACCCAGACCACGACCCGCAGAACCGAGCTGGACCTGTGCAGGATATGCGCCTGCCTGATGGTGCTGGTGATACATACTGGCTCCGCCCTGTTCCACTTTTATCCGACCAGCGGCTCCGCCTTCCCGGCGCTGATGGCGGTCAGCACTTTCGTAAGGGCCAGTGTACCGGTCTTTTTCATGATAACCGGCGCGGTGTTTCTCTCCCGGCCGGTTTTGGATATTCCCCGGCTGTTAAAAAAGAACGTGCTGCGTCTGGTACTATTGTTTTTCTTCTGGTCCCTGCTGTACGCTCTGGGCAGCCGCCTGGCCGCCGGTGAATTCGGCGGGGCCTATGAGTTCTTTATGGATGTGGCAGGCGGGCATTATCATATGTGGTTTTTGCCGGCCATGCTGATGTGCTACCTGTTCTTGCCCCCGGTGTGGTCGGCACTCCACGGGGAGCGGATCTCCGCGGGCTACCTGCTGTTTCTGTTCTTTACCGTGACGCTGCTGTGCGCCAACTGCAACCTGACCCCCGACCCCACCTATATCCTCAACCGGCTTACCCTGCATTTCAACATGAGCTATCTGGGCTATCTGGGCTATGCCGTATGGGGCTGGTGGCTGAGCACCAAAAGCTTTTCCCGCCGCTGGCTGTGGTTGGCGCCGCTTATCTTCGTGCTTTGCGCCGCCGTGACCACCGCGGGGAACCTATGGTACTCCTCCTACAAGGGCATGGCCGACGGCTGGCTGTTCTCCTATTTCTCCCTGCCCAACTTCATCCTCTCCGGGGCGATGTTCTGCTTCTTCCTGGCGCTGAGGGAGCACGACTTCAAGCACCGGCAGGCCATAGTCTATCTTTCCGACTGCACTCTGGGCGTGTATCTGATGCACCCGCTGGGGATAAATATTCTGGAGCGCTTTGGTCTGGGTCTGAGCGGGGACTATCCCCTGCTGAGTCTGTTTGTGTTCGTGACGGTGCTGGCGCTGGGCTGCTTCGCCCTCACCGCCCTGGCCAAGCGCATTCCCGGCATACGCAAGCTGCTATAATAGGTAATATAAATCCGGGAGGGGCTCGCCCCTCCCGGATATGCTTTCCATGCTTTCTATCTGGCTGTGACGGTGAAGCTGCTGTCGCCCACGGTGACGGTGTATTCCCCGCCCCGCTGCAGCTCCGGCGCGGACAGGAGCAGGACATTGGCCGGAGCCTGACACTCACGGGAGCTCACAAGCTCCTTGTCCGCGGCGCCGACGGTGACCCGCTGACCCTTGGCGGCGGCTATATCCGCCTCCAGCACCGCCTGGGCGCAGTCCTCGGAAAAGCCCTTGAACCGCTTGGAGCTGCCCAGAGAGAACAGCAGGCCTCCGCTGACCTTCAGGCTGCCCTTGGCGTCCACTCCGTCCCCGGCGGCGATTATGCTGACTTCTCCGCCGCTTATATCCACCGTGCCCACAGTGCTGTTTTTCGCGCCCGCCTGAATGCCCTTCTTCCCGGACAGCAGCTCCAGTGTGCCGCCGGTGACGGTGACGTCGCCGTCGCACATCAGGCTGTCGTCCGCCGAATTGGTCTGTATGACGCCGCCGGATATGAGCACGGCGGTCTTGGCCTTCATGGCCTTGCAGCTCTTGTCGCCCAGCGCCTCGGTAATGAGCGTGAGCCTGCCGCCGGAGATACGCAGCTCCGTTTCGGCGGAAACGCCGTCACCGGTGGCCGCAACGTTTATCTCGCCGCCGCTTATCTCCACGTAGCCCTTGCCCGCTTTCTTGGCGGAGCTGGACTTTATGCCGTCGTTGACGCTCTGGATGTCCAGCGCTCCGCCGGAGACGGTGACGGACTCGGAGCCACGCAGGCCGTTATTGGCCGAAAGCAATTCCAGATAGCCGCCACGCAGCTCCACATCGTCCTTGCAGGTCACGGCGTTGTTGATATAGCCCTCTATGCGAAGCCGACCCTCGCCCTCAAGGATAAGGTCGTCCTCGGAGAACAGCGCCGCGCCGCTTACGTTCTCGTCCGCCGGCAAAAACTCGCCCACAGTGCCGGAGCGCAGTAGGTTTTCGCTGTCCTTGACGGTGGAGACGGTGACCTGTCGGGCCTGACGCACCAATATGGCGGCGTCGGCGGAGTTGCTTATCTCCGCGCCGTCCAGAAACAGGGTGACATAGCCCGGGTCCTCCCCGGTGTCTACGATTATCTGTCCCTCGTCCAGCTTGCCTTTGAGAGTGTAGGCCCCGGCGGCGGAGACGGTTATGACGGCGCCGTCCGCCGACGCGCCCCCGCCCTTTATCTCGGCGGCGGAGCCCTTGAGCTCTATGACCGTGGCGCTTTCTGTCCCGGAATTATCCTTGCCGCTTATCTCTGTCCCCGCGCAGCCGCAGAGGCACAGCATAAGCAGCGCCGCCGTAAGCAGGCTCAGCAGTCTTTTCATCACATCATATCCCTGTCTGTCTCCCGGCCGAATACTATGTTCAAATTGCCGTTGCGGCAGCGTATCTCGTCCAGGAATTCCTTGCCTATTTTGCCGTCCTTCATGGCCACGTCATAGGTCAGCTCGAACAGGGTGCCCATGTTGGTGGTCTTGACCCGCACCAGCTCGTAGCTGCTGGCGTATTTTTTCAGCAGGTCGTCAAAGACCCCCTCGTAGTCCAGATCCTCCGGAATGGTTATCTTAAGCTGCCGGTGGGCGCTTTTGGCGCCCAGGCCCAGCTTCTCCAGCAGCAGCAGGGCCAGCGACATTATCACGAAGAATATGGCGGCGATGACCACATAGCCCATGCCGCAGGCAAGGCCCAAGGACACGGCGAAAAAAAGGCTGGTTATCTCCTTGGCGGAGCCGGGTACGCTGCGAAAGCGCACCAGGGCAAAGGTACCCGCCACCGCAAGGCCCGCGCCGATATTGCCGTTGACCAGCATAATGACAACCGTCACCACTGCCGGCAGCAGGGCCAGCGACAGGGTAAGCGAGCCGGTATGGTGGCCGCCTCGGGTGAATATCAGCGAGGCCGACACGCCCAGAATCAGGGCCGCGCCCACGCATATGAGAAAGCTGGCAAGCGTCATGCCGCCGGAAATCACACTGTTAAGCATAGTAGTCTCCATTAACACAGAATTTATTGATAAGGCTGTTTTTATAGCATTGGCCGTATTTGGAAAAGCCCGCGGGGAACACCCTGTACCGGCTCAGCAGCTCCGCCAGCCACAGTGGGGCGCTGCCGGGCATTTTTATCTCCATGAGCAGCTGCCCGCCGGACAGCAGCTCCTGACCCACGTCTCCGGCCGACAGCCGCAGCGACGTGTCCCGAAAGCGGATGCCGCTGTCGAAGGTTATCCGCAGCTCCGGCTGCTCCGGGGACACCCAGGCTTGTCTGTCGCAGGCGATATAGACGGCGGGCATCAGATTATGCCGGCCCAGCACCCAGTCTATCTCTCTGGCGGTCTGGCCCAAATCCGGCGCCGGTGCCTCGCCGGCGAGCCAGGCCATTGCCTCCCTCTCGGTAAGCTGCACACGGCGCTTGTAGACCATGCCGCGGAACTTCTTTTTCAGCTCCACGAACACCGGCTCGTCCTGGCCGGGGACGCCGTAGCTGCGCAGGCGCAGCTTTTCCTTGAACACCGGCGCCTCTATGGAGGCCCGAATAAGGGAGAAGTCCGGGTCGTCATAGTACAGGGAACAGACCGTGCTGGAAAAGAACCGGTCCGGCACAAGGCGCGGCTCCAGCTCCGTCCAGAGGGCGGCGTACTTCTCGGCGGAGAGCAGATATTTACTTTCGTAGCGGGCAAAGCTCAGTATGGTTTCTTTCATGGCGCGTACCTATTTCCCGTCTATCTCTCCGAAATACTTCTCCCGCTCCTCATCGCTGAGGTCGAACACGTCCGACAGGGCGTCAATATTCAGCTGACGCCAGTTGTGGTCCTCCACCATCCGGCGGATAAGCTCCACGTCATATTCCCAGTCGGCCACGCTGCGGTTAAAGCGGCCGTAATCGCGGGCTACCTCCGGGGCTATCTCCAGGCAGAGCCTGTCAAGAGTGTCCACCACCGTCTGATTGGTCAGCACGTCTCTGAAAAGCTGATTTGCCCGGGTGAGGAAGGCGTCCTTAAACTCGGCATTTCGCATCAGGGGGACTATAAAGCCCGATATCTGGATGTTCTCGTAGGAATAACCGCTCATCAGGTTATAATACATACTGCCCTCGTGGTTGAAGGCGGCGTCCAGATCGTAAAACTCGAAGCGCCACTTGTTGTCGGCCTCCGGGGAGCGGACGAAACGCATATTCCCCATGGTAACGTCGGTATTGGCGCAGAAGCCCTCCATGATAAGGAAGTCGATGAGGCTGTCTATATCCACCCTGTCGCAGATATGCCGGTAGCTGGACTCAAGGGTCATGTCGTTCATAATGCTGAACCGGATTATCTCCTGATAAAACTCGCTCTGGAAGTCCACCAGCGGCTCCAGCAGCTCCACGCTGTCCCGGCTGACCCCGGCGATGGAGGCATAAAGCTGCTCGTTGGCCTTCTCCTTGAGGGTGTAAATGCCGGAGTATTCCCCGTTCATATACAGGATAACGAAGCGGCTGCGCTGGTTTATCACGTTGTCACCGGTCAGGGCGCAGAGCTCCTGACACAGCTCGTTTCGGACTATGGCGCTGTCAAAATCCTGCCCCGCCCGGAGCAGCAGATTGGTAAACTCCGTGACCCCGCCGCCGTACAGGTCGTAGTTCAAGGTGGAGTCCCCGTAAGCCCCGCGAAAGCGCAGGGCCATGTTTTTCTTGGGCAGGATAAGACTGGTCATGCCGTTCATGGACACGCCGCAGCCTATGGTGAAGCTGCCGTCGGGCCCGTAATAGGAGAGGCTGCCGGGCTGCTCCACGTCCTTGGCTCCGGCGCTGTACATCTGGCGGAATTCCTCCGGGCTGTCGGCGGCCAGACTGACCACCGGCAGACTGTGCCCCTCATTGATGATATAGCTCAGCGTCAGCGGTCGGCTGGGCAGAGCGCCTTCCTCGAAGGACGCCGCCCGCAGTACGCAGGTCTTTGTTATCGTCAGCTCGCCGGTGTATAGAGCGCTTCCCTCGGTGGGAGCGGAGCCGTCCAGCGTATAGCGTATCTCCCCCGCCGCCGAGAGCTCCGCCGTCACCGCGTCCACAGCGTCGAACACGCCGTCGGCCCGCAGGCTCACCGGCTGGGCGCTGACCCGCAGATAACCATTGCGGTTATTCTCGCCGGGGCTGGGCTTGGCAAAGTAATAGCAGCCCGGCAGCCCGTCCATGCGCCCGGCGGAGCCGCCCATAGGGATGTCCCTCAGGCCGAGGCAGTCAACCAGCCCCTGACCGTCGGACAGGTATAGCTGCTCGTTCTCGCTGTCCAGAGAGAAGTTGGCGAAGGCCAGCTCACCCCGCAGGGGCAGCGCCTCCCCGTCGCAGAGCACCAGCAGCATGGCGCCGGGAGCAAGGTCCTGCTCCGGCAGCTGCCAGAGGCGGTAGTCCCCGTCGTCGTCGGAGAGATAGTAGTCGCCCAGCCACACGGCGCTGCCGGAGATGTTCTTTATCTCCACCCAGTCGCAATAGCCCCTGTCGCCCTGCCATAAATAGCTGTTGTTCCAGACCATGGCCTCGTTTATCACCAGAGGTCCGGCGGGCATAAGAGTCTGCTGCAGCGCCTCATAACCGGCGGCGCTGTTTTCATAGCCGGGGGTAGGGTAGAGGCTGGGCGCGTATGTACCCTCCGCCGTCAGCGCCATGGACACGTCCTTATCGCAGCCGCCGCAGAGGGCGCAGCCGCGCAGCTTACCCGTGGCGTCCTTCAGGTACAGGCCCTCGTCGCCGGATACGGCAAAGTCGGTGTGCAGCTCTCCGCCGCGCCTGTCCTTGCCGGAGGCAAAGACCAGCAGGTATTCCCCGGCGCCCACGCTCACCTCCGGGAAGCGCCAGCCCTCGCCGGACTCTTTGTCGGAAATGCTCCAGTCCTTAAGGGCCACCGGCTCCGCGCCCGGATTATACAGCTCTATCCAGTCCGGGAAATCCCCGTCGCCGTCCCGGAGCAGGGTGCGGTTTTTCTCCATGAACTCGCTTATGATAAGCTCCCCTCTGCTCTGCTCAGGGAGCATGGGAGTCGGCACGGCGGTAGGCTCCGGCGGGGTTTGAGGCCGGGGCTTGCTGAGGTGCAGCCACAGCGTCACCCCGCCCAGCAGGACGACAGCCGCGGCAAGAGCCCCTATCAGTATCTTTTGTACTCTGCTCATTGACTCCTCCGGGCGCTTTCTTCTCACATTTATTTTTACATTGTACTCCGAAAGTCCACAAGGTGTCAATATTCGCCGCTTATTTACCGATTGCCAATTGCCCCGGCGGTTGCTATAATGAACATGGCCTCAGCGTATCACTGATGGTTTAAACCATCCTGAAAGGAGGGCGGCTTTGAAGAAGATACTCATGCTGGGCACCGGCGGCACCATCGCCTCGGAGATGACCGAAAGCGGGCTCACTCCGGAGCTTACCCCGGCGCAGCTTTTGCGCTATGTACCCGCCATAAGCCGGCTGTGTACGGTGGACTGTCTGTCCCTGTTCAATATCGACAGCACCAATATCACCCCTGCCCACTGGACGAAAACCGTCCGGGCGCTCCGGGAGCGCTATGACTTGTACGACGGCTTTGTCATCAGCCACGGCACCGATACCATGGCCTACACCGCGGCGGCCCTTTCGTATATGGTGCAGCGCTCGCCAAAGCCCATCATGCTCACCGGGGCCCAGAAGCCCATCAACTACGACTCCACCGACTCCAAGCTCAATTTGACGGACGCCTTTGTCTGCGCCTGCTCCGGGGAGCTGGCGGGGGTGAACATAGTATTCAACGGCAGAGTGATACTGGGCACAAGGGCCCGAAAGACCTGCTCCAAGAGCTTCGCCGCGTTTTCCAGCATCAACTACCCGGACCTGGCCATTTTGCAGGACCACGCCCTGATGCGCTACATCGCGCCGGACGAGACCGACGGGCCGGTTTTCTGCGAGACGCTGAACCCCCTTGTGGGTCTGGTGAAGATGGCGCCGGGGACGGAGCCGGAGCTGCTGGACTTCATGCTTGAGCGCAGCGACGCGCTGATTATCGAGTGCTTCGGCGTGGGCGGACTGCCCTCCTATGAGGACGGGCGGCTTTTAGAGCTGGTGGAGCGGCACACGGCGGCGGGGAAATTCGTGGTCATGACCACGCAGGTGCAGAACGAGGGCTCGGATCTCTCGGTGTACTCCGTGGGCAAGGGGCTGAAGGATAACCCGCTGGTGCTGGAGGCCTTCGACATGACCACAGAGGCGGTGTACGCCAAGCTCATGTGGATACTGGGGCGCACCGGAGAGCCGGGAGAGGTGAGCCGCCTGTTCTATACGCCGGTGGCCCATGATATTTTACACAGAGGTTGAACAGATGGAGACTGTAATAGTAGTAGGCGGCGGCGCCTCCGGCATCATGGCGGCGCTGACGGCGGCGGAGGTACGTGAGCGCCGGGTGATACTGCTGGAGCGGCAGCAGCGGCTGGGCCGCAAGCTGCTGAGCACCGGCAACGGCCGCTGCAA
>CAYSFK010000029.1:0-19099 GCA_964430345.1 uncultured Oscillospiraceae bacterium
CCTACTTCTCCAACTATATCAACTCCGACATGGAGCCCTCCGATGTGCGCTCAATGTGCTGCCGACTGCGGCTGGACCTGCGGGAGCTGAGAAAGAAATCCGGCGGCTTCTTCGGCTCCGGCGAGAGCACCGGCTCCATCGGCGTGGTGACCATCAATATGCCACGTATCGCCTACCTGTCCGCCGACGAGAAGGACTTCTACGCAAGGCTGGACAAGATGATGGATCTGTCCGCCCGCTCTCTGAAGGTGAAGCGGGACGTTATTACCAAGCTGCTGGACGCGGGGCTTTATCCCTACACCAAGTTCTATCTGGGCACCTTTGAAAACCACTTCTCCACCATAGGTCTGGTGGGCATGAACGAGGCCGGGCTCAACGCCAAGTGGCTGCGCAAGGACATGACCCATCCCGAGTGTCAGGAGTTTGCAAAGCAGGTGCTGGACCATATGCGTGAGCGGCTCAGCGATTATCAGGAGCAGTACGGCGACCTGTATAACCTTGAGGCCACCCCCGCCGAATCCACCTCCTACCGCCTCGCCAAGCACGACGTGGAGGCCTTCCCCGACATCATCACCGCGGCGGAGCCGGGCGGCGACCCGTACTACACCAACAGCTCTCACCTGCCCGTCAGCTACACCCAGGATATTTTCGAGGCTTTGGACATTCAGGACGACCTGCAGACCCGCTACACCTCCGGCACGGTGTTCCACGCCTTTTTGGGCGAGAAGCTGCCGGACTGGGAGGCCGCGGCAAGGCTGGTGAGAAAGATCGCGGAAAATTACCGGCTGCCCTACTACACCCTCTCCCCCACCTACTCGGTCTGCAAGAACCACGGCTACCTCACCGGCGAGCAGTTCACCTGCCCCCATTGCGGCGAGAACGCCGAGGTATACAGCCGTATCACCGGTTACTACCGCCCGGTGCAAAACTGGAACGTGGGCAAGACCCAGGAGTACAAGGAGCGCCGGGAGTACGACATTGACGGCTCCGTGCTGCGCCATCAGGGGCCCCTGCCCGCAGGCGCGACACCGGAAGCGGCAAAGCAGGAAACTCCCGCCGCGGCAGCGGACGTCGGCAGCAGGCATATACTTTTTGCCACGCCCACCTGCCCCAACTGCCGCATCGCCTGCTCCTATCTGGACAAGGCCGGCTTCCCCTATGAGAAGCTCTTTGCCGAGGAGAACGCGGAGCTGGCGCTGAGCTTCGGCGTAAAGCAGGCGCCTACGCTGGTGATAACCGACGGCGACAGCTTTGAGAAGTACGCCGGGGCGGGAGCTATAAAGGAATTTTTAAAGGATAAGTAAAAAGTAATACGTAATAGTGAAGATGTGCGGTGCCGCCTTCGGCGGCGAATTGCAATAGTCGGCTTCGCCGACACCACACATCTTCACTATTCACTATTACCTCTTACTTGTCCCACCGGAGGCAATATGTACGATATAATCATCATCGGCGGCGGCCCGGCGGGGCTCACCGCCGCCACCTACGCAAGACGGGCAGGCAAAAGCGTGCTGGTCATAGAGAAGGACGCCTTCGGGGGCCAGATAACCTGGTCGCCCAAGGTGGAAAATTTCCCCGGCGAGCTGTCCGTAAGCGGGACAGAACTGGGTGACAGGCTGCTGAATCAGGCCATGGAGCAGGGGGCCGAGGTGGAGCTGGAGGAGGTAGAGTCCGTCACCGTTGAGGACGGGGTAAAGATACTTTGCTGCGCTTCGGGGGCGGAATTCAGGTGCCGCGCCCTTATCATCGCCGCCGGAGCCAAGCCCAGGCTGCTGGAGCTTCCCGGCGAGAAGGAGCTTATGGGCAGCGGCGTGTGCTTCTGCGCCGTGTGCGACGGGGCCTTCTACAGAGGGCAGGACGTGGCGGTGACCGGCGGCGGCAACAGCGCTTTGCAGGACGCCATGCTGCTAAGCGAGAGCTGCCGCAGGGTATATCTGATACACCGGCGGGACAGCTTCCGGGGCGAGGCAAAGCTGGCGGAGGCTTTGAGAGGGAAAAGCAGCGTGGAGCTGGTGCTGAACGCCAGGATAACGGCGCTCCACGGTCAGGACGAGCTCTCCGGCGTGACGGTGACGCAGGAGGGACGGGAACGGAATATCCCGGTGACCGGGCTGTTCGTGGCCATCGGACACGCCCCGGAGCTGGGACGCTTTTCCCAGATAATAGACCTGGCCCCCGACGGCAGCGCCGACGCCGCCGAGGACTGCCGCACAAAGACCCCCGGGGTGTTTGTGGCCGGGGACTGCCGAAAAAAGCAGGTGCGGCAGCTGACCACCGCCGCAGCCGACGGCTCCGTGGCGGCTCTGGCCGCCTGCACATATCTGGACAGCTGATATAATTAACAAACAGAGTGCCCCGCCTTGTGATCGGCGGAGGCACTCTGCATTTTATATACTCATAAAGCGCGTGAGGGCGGCGGCTACGCCGGCGTCGTTGTTGCTCAGGGTGACATAGTCCGCCGCGGCCTTGACCTCCTCCTCGGCGTTGGCCATTGCCACGCCCATTCCGGCGGCCCGGAGCATATCAATATCGTTGCTGCCGTCGCCGAAGGCAATGACCCGGCTCATATCCACGTCCAGAGCGCGGCCCAGGCCCATGAGCGCCTGGCCCTTGGTGGCGTCACTGCTGTTTATCTCAATGTTGCAGCGGAAGGAGGAGCTGACGCTGACCTCCGGGAAGCGGCTTTTGAGCTCCCCTATTATCCGGGCCTTGTGCTGCTGATCCTTCACGTAGAGCTGGAGCTTCTGTATCGGCGCGCCCTTCTCACGTACACTGTCCGGCAGGCTGTCCACCGGGGCGCGCAGGGTGCGGATGAGCCGGATGATGCCGGGGACATCCACATAGTCCTCCACCCGCGCCAGCATACCGCGGCTCATATAGCCCCAGTTGTCCTGATAGCAGTCGTATATGACGTTCTCGCTGTCCGCGTACTCCATTATCCGCAGCGAAAGCTCCGCGGTGAGCTCTGCCCGACGCAGTACCGCGTCCTCATGGGCGTCGTACACATAGGCGCCGTTCACCGTAAGGAAATAACGGACGAAGGGCAGGCCTCGTATCTCCTCCGGTATGCCCTGATATATCCGGCCGGTGGCGGGGACGATACGGGCGCCCCGCTCCGCCGCCCGCTCAAGCGCCCGAAGGTTGGCTTCGGGTATTTTTTTGTCGTCGTCCAGAAAGGTACCGTCCAGGTCAAAGGCTATCATTTTTATATCCAGCGTCGACATCTCCAATCCTCTCACAATGTATTATCGCCCAAAGCAGGGGCCACATAATAATTCCCGCCCGGCAGGCTGCTCAGGCGGGAATGCGGCGCTATTTCTGCTCCTTGCCGTTTATCTTTCTAAGCTCGCTGGCTATGACCGTCACCTTGTGCTCAATGTCCTCCACGTCGGGCTCGTCCTCGCCGTCCTCCTGAAGCTCCTCCGGCTGGAGGCCGCAAAGGAAGTCCTGCCACAGACCGTTGAGGGCGTCCGCATTTTCCCGCTGCTGCCGACGGAGCATCTCAAAGCAACGCTCCACACATCTGGCGGCGTGTTCCTGAGCGTCCAGGCTGTTGGAGCCCGCCCTGCTTTCGGCGTCCCGGACTATCCTGTCCGCCTCGTCCCGCGCTCTGGCAAGTATCTGCCGGGCCTGGGTCTGAGCGGCAAGCAGCACCTCGCCGATATCATCCCTGCTGCACCTGAGCTCCTCCAGCTCCTGCCGGAGACTTTGGTTTTCCTCAAGCAGCCCCTGAGCCCGCGCGCGGATATCCTCCAGCAGAGCGTTGACCTTGCCGGCGTTATAGTATTTTTTCTTTACCAGGTCAATGCTTATCCCGTCAAAATATTCACTGTCCAGCGCCATCTCTCGCCCTCCTGCCGGGTAGACTCACATTACGGACATTATAGCAGACGAAGCCAACCGTGACAACTTTAAGTTGCGTTTGCCCGCTCTATTCTGCTCAGCCTCTCAGTCTTTTTTGCGCCGTCGGACACCATTATGGGTACGCTCTCCACGATCTGGGGAGAGGTGTCCAGCCCATACCAGCTCATTTTGGAGCCGGCGGCCCGGCGTATGGCGTACTTGGCCTTAAGTATAACCACGTCCATAGTGGTCAGGGAGCTCTTGGTGGGCACAGATTTCTTCAGGGTACAGAACTTGAAGCTGCCCACGTCGGACTGGCCGTAGATGGAGTACTTCCGCTCCTGGGGCGGCAGCTCGCCGTTGGCCAGCAGCTCGCCCACTATCTGACGCAGATAGACATTTATATACTGGGGCACCTTGAAACCCAGGTCCAGCCGCACACAGAATACAAAGTCCGTGCCGAAGGACTCCACGCTGTACTGCATGGTGTTGGGCTGGTTGAGCACATTGACGGAGATGAACCAATAGGCCTTGGAGCGCTTGGGGTCCTTGTCCAGAATGGAGTAGAGCACATCCCTGTCCACCATCTCAAGGTCCGTCTCTTTTTCTATATACACGATATTGTCGGCGGTATAGGGAATAGTCTCGTCCTCATGGAGGGTCTTAAGGTTGGGCAGGTAATCCCGGAAGCGAAGCTGGGTCTCGTACTTGTGCTCAAGCTTGGTGCCCCTGTGCCAGATGACCATGATAAGGAACAGCAGCAGCGCTATTATCACGGTAACATAGCCGCCGTGGGCAAACTTGCTGAGGCTGGAGATGAAGAACACGCCCTCTATGGCGCCGAACACCGCAAGCAGCAGCACCGCCGTCACCGGCCGCTTCAGCACCTTCCACATATACACCGTCAGCAGCACCGTGGTCATCAGCATGGTCAGGGTAATGGCCAGCCCGTAGGCCGATTCTATACGGGAGCCGGAGCGGAAATACAGTATCACTGCGGTGCAGCCCACCAGCAGTATGGTGTTGACCGTGCCGATATATATCTGGCCCTTAGTCTCGGAGGGGTAGTTTATCTCCAGATGGGGCATCAGATCCAGCCGGATGGCCTCGGACACCAGGGTATAGGAGCCGGTGATAAGCGCCTGAGAGGCTATTACCGCCGCCGCCGCGCCCAGAAGTATGGCAAAGGGACGCAGAGTTTCCGGCAGCATCATGAAAAAGGGGTTCATATCGCTTATTCCGGCAAGCACAGAATCCCCCTGACGAGCCAGCACCCAGGCGCCCTGGCCCAGATAGTTGAGGATAAGGCAAAGCTTGACGAAGGGCCAGCTAAAATAGATATTCCGCTTGCCCACATGGCCCATGTCGGAGTACAGCGCCTCCGCGCCGGTGGCAGCAAGGAAAATGCTGCCCAATATCATGAAGCCCTGCTTATTATAGGGGCTCAGCAGCACACGCACCGCGTACATGGGGTTAAACGCCTTCAGCACAGCCGGGGTGGCCACGATGCTCAGCACACCGGAGATGGCCAGAAAGGAAAACCACAGCAGCATAACCGGCCCAAAGGCCTTGCCTATCTTGCTGGTGCCCGCCCGCTGCACCGTGAACAGCACGATGATTATAAGCAGCACTATGCATATGACCACTGCCTGACCCGGCCCCAGCAGACGGTTGACCACCGGGATGCTGCGCAGGCCCTCCACCGCCGTGGTGACCGTCACCGCGGGGGTAAGCACACCGTCCGCCAGCAGCGCGGCGCCGCCAATCATGGCCGGGATTATCAGCCACTTGCCGCAGCTGCGCACCAGGGAGTACAGAGAAAAGATACCGCCCTCGCCGCAGTTGTCGGCCTTCATGGCGATTATCACATACTTCACCGTGGTCAGCAGCGTTATTGTCCAGATTATCAGCGAGAGCGAGCCGATGATAAAGTCGCTGTCCACAGCGGACACTCCGCCGTTGCCCTCGATGACAGATTTCATAACGTAGAGCGGCGAGGTGCCTATGTCTCCGTAGACTATGCCTATGGTCACCAGAAACATCCCGAAGGAGAATCGTTTGCCCTTTTCCATATATCTATCCTCTCGAAAACTATCTATCCATGTTGAAAAATAATATCATGGATTTCCTTTGCAGGCAAGCAAATAATAGCTTGTTTGACCTGTTATGTCCTCAGAAAAGGCTGAGCTGCTCCGGGCCGCCGGTATCCAGGCTTGACAGGTACGCGAACAGGCGGCCGTTGTCATGGACTATCCCGGCGGCCTCGCAGCGCCCGTGAAACAGGGCCATCAGCTCAGGGCTTCGAGGGCTTTCGATGGAATACCGCTCCCCAAACCGGCGGATATACTGCTCCTTCATGCCGGGAAACAGCCTGTCCAGCTGCCGGTAGTAGTACTCCCGGTTCCCCTCCCGAAGGGTCATGCCCATGCCGAAGCAGATGATCCCGTACACTCCGGCGTCGGCGCAGTAATCCAGCAGGCCGTTTATATTCTCGGGCGTGTCGTTGATAAAGGGCAGGATGGGGGAAAGCCAGACCACCGTGGGTATACCGGCGTCCCTCAGCGCCCTCAGCGCCTCCGCCCGCCTTGCGGTGGTACAGACCCCCGGCTCCAGCTTACGGCAAAGCTCCTGGTCATACGTGGTCAGAGTCATCTGCACCACGGCCTTGGCACGGCGGTTTATATCCGCCAGCAGCCGGATGTCCCTGAGCACCAGGTCGGACTTGGTGATAAGGGTGGCGCCGAAGCCGTATTTATATATGAGCTCCAGAGCGCCACGCGTATGCAGCAGCTCCGCCTCCAGAGGCATATAGGGGTCCGTCATGGAGCCGGTGCCTATCATGCATTTCTTCCGCTTGCGCACAAGGGCCTGCTCCAGCAGCTCCAGGGCGTTTTCCTTTACCTCCACGTCCTCAAAGGCGTGGTCCATGTGATAGCAGCGGCTGCGGGAGTCGCAGTAGATGCAGCCGTGGGTACAGCCCCGGTACAGGTTCATGCCGTTATGGGCGGAGAGTATGCCCTTGACTGTGACATAATGCATGACTGCGGCCTCCCTCAGCGTAATAAAAAAACCTTCATGCCGGAGCATGAAGGTTTTTGGAGCTGTTACCCAGATTCGAACTGGGGACCTCATCCTTACCAAGGATGCGCTCTACCGACTGAGCTATATCAGCAAAGCATATGCCCCTATAAGGGGCATATGTGGCGACCGAGAAGGGACTTGAACCCTCGACCTCCGGCGTGACAGGCCGGCGTTCTAACCGACTGAACCACTCGGCCACGGCTCAGTTATAATATCAAACGCCATTATCTTTGTCAAGGGTTTTTTATAATTTCTTGGCCTTTTCGATACTATTAAAGCTGCCTGAAAAGCTCCGCCCCCCGGGTCTTGAGCCACCGGCGCAGCAGTAGTGAGGCGATCACCAGCGCGGCAAGAAACAGCTCCGCCGCGGCCGCAGCAGCGCCCATATCGCCCAGAAGCAGCACCGCCAGAGCGGGCAGGGCGATGACGCCCCAGCTTATAAGCATGGTGAACAGCACACCGAAGCTGGTTTTAACG
Organism: uncultured Oscillospiraceae bacterium; assembly: GCA_964430345.1. Taxonomy (GTDB): domain Bacteria; phylum Bacillota; class Clostridia; order Oscillospirales; family Oscillospiraceae; genus Limivicinus. The sequence continues at coordinate 7,402 of CAYSFK010000029.1, forward strand.
GCCTGAGCCTCGTTGGCCCAGTCCAGATTGGGATGGCGCAGGCCCTCCGCCAGACCCAGAAGGCCGATGAACACCGTCATGGCCGAGGGCACCGCCACCAGCAGGGAGGCCATCACCGCAGAGGGCTTGAGTATCAGCACACAAAGCAGCGCCGCGAGAATAATGGGCGGCAGGCAAACCAGCAGATGCACCCGGAGCTTAGCCCGCAGAGCCTGATACGCCTCCACCGGCATACTCTGGACTATCCAGAGATTCTTCCCCTCCAGAGACACCGCAGGCGCGCTGACCAGATTCATGCTGGAAAACAGGCACAGGCCCAAAATCAGAAAGGCGGGCAGCATGGACGCCAGCTCCGGCGCGGCGGACAGCAGCTCCACCACGGCCCGGCGCTTTATGAGCAGCACAGCGCAGCCGATGACCAGCATCACCGCGCCCATGGCGGCGTTCATTATATAGGCGGAGCTGGAGCCCAGCCGGGCCAGCTCCCGGCGCAGCAGGGCAGCGTCGGCAGAGGCGGACTTGGCCTGCTTCTCCACGTATCTGGTCTTGGCAAAGCCCCGGCGGGTGGTGGCGGTGCGGATAAAGGTGGCGGAAAGCAGGACGTAGGTCAGGCCCGCCACTGCCACAAAGATGAGAGCCATAACCAGCAGGCGGTCCACTCTGCCGTCGCCCATGGCGCTGCCGAACCAGTACACTGGGGCTATGCCGCCAAGAGAGCCGGCGATGGCGTCGGCATGGGCGGCTATATCCATGATGGCGGTGTTGACCTTGCCCACCAGCAGGGAGTAGCCTACTATGGCCGCCACGCACAGCAGGGTGCCGAAAAGGGACTTGTGCTTGACTCTGGCGGTGACTATGCTTAAAAGCCAGCCGAACAGGGCCGACATCGCCAGCGTAAAGACGGGCAGCAGCACGAACAGGGCGATCATTGCCGCGATCCCCGCAGGCGAGGGCGACATTGTGCTTATGCCGATGATAATTGCCGGGCCTATGGCCGGCAGCCCGAAGGCCGCGGTCACCACCAGCAGCATCACCGTGCGGGACAGCAGGATATTCCCCGGCGGCACCGGCATACTCAGCAGCAGCTCGTTGTCCTTGGCCTCGTAGAGCTGGGCCTTGGCGAAGAACACGCTGCCGATGAACATGACGGAAAAGGACGCCACGCCGGTGAGGGAGTAGTACAGCCAATCCAGCCCCAGCATATGAAAGGGCTGGGCCACGGAGGAGAAATAGTGCCAGAACATAAAGGTCAAAGCGGCGAAGGAGTACAGCATCAAGAGGCTGAAGCCGATTAGCTTGCCCTTGGAGGGGGCCTTCTTGCCGGTGGCGGCGCCTGTGAAGAAGCTGCCCAGCGCCGTCATGCGCACACCCAGCAGCGCCTTAAGCATCGTCGCCCTCCAGTTCCAGGAACACGGCCTCCAGAGACTCGTTGCCCTTTACCTCGTCCATGCTGCCGCTGGCTATGAGCCGGCCCTCCTTGATGATGGCCACCTTGTCGCACAGCTTCTCAGCCACCTCCAGCACATGGGTGGAGAAGAATATGGCCCCGCCCTTATCGCAGTGCTGCCGCATCATCTCCTTGAGCTGATGGGAGGCCTTGGGGTCAAGGCCCACAAAGGGTTCGTCCATGATGATGAGCTTCGGCTCGTGGAGCCAGGCGGCGATGATGGCCAGCTTCTGCTTCATGCCGTGGGAATAGGCGGAGACGGGCTGGGCCAGGTCCTCAGTCAGACCGAACACCTCGGCGTAACGGCGGATGCGCTCCTGCCGTACCTCCGCCTCCACGCCGAAGATATCGGCAATGAAGTTGAGAAATTTTATACCCGTGAGGAAATCATAGAGATCGGGGTTATCCGGAATGTAGGCCAGCAGCTTTTTGCAGTCCAGAGGCTGCTTTGCCACGTCCATGCCGTCTATGTAGACGCTGCCGCTGTCGTACTGTAATATGCCCGCGCAGGATTTGATGGTGGTGGTCTTGCCGGCGCCGTTATGGCCGATGAAGCCGTATATCTCCCCCGGCAGGATGTGCAGGGACAGATCGTCCACGGCCTTCTTGCCGCCGTAGGTCTTGTTAAGATGTTCTATTCTCAGCATTTTTTCTTCTCTCCCAATATCGATTCTTTATATGTCCACGTCCAGGGGCTTATCCAGCTCCGTGGAAACGTAGCCGCCGTTTTTTCTGCGCTGGCGCACACATTCGCTTAAAAGATATTCTATCTGACCGTTGATGGAACGGAAATCATCCTCGGCCCAGGCGGCCACAGCGTCGTACAGGCGGGTGGACAGACGCAGCGGCACCTGCTTCTTGGCGCTTTCTGCCATATCAGTACAGACTGCCGGAGTTCACGACGGGCTGGGCGTCTCTGTTGCCGCAGAGCACCACCAGCAGATTGGAGACCATGGCGGCCTTGCGCTCCTCGTCCAGCTCTACCACGCCGTTCTCGCTGAGCCGGGACAGTGCCATCTCCACCATGCCCACCGCGCCGTCAACTATCATCTTGCGGGCGTCTATTATGGCCGAAGCCTGCTGCCGCTGGAGCATGACCGCGGCTATCTCAGGCGCGTAGGCCAGATAGGTTATGCGGGCCTCCAGTATCTCCAGACCGGCCTCGCCTACCTTCTGCTGTATCTCGTCCTTTATCCGCTCCGCCACAGTCTCGCTGGAGCCCCGCAGGCTGCCTTCGTCCGCCTGACCGTCACCGGTGGTGTCCACTCCGGGAGCCACATCGTAGGGGTATATGCGCACGATATTGCGCAGCGCGCTGTCGCACTGGAGGGAGAGGTATTCCTTGTAGTTATCCACGTTGAACACGGCCTTGGCGGTATCCACCACCCGCCAAATGACCGCAATGCCTATCTCCACGGGATTGCCCAGGCAGTCGTTTATCTTCTGGCGGGCATTGGAGAGGGTCATGACCTTCATGGATATTTTCTTATTGGCCGTCTCCGCCGACGCCGAGCCGCCTGCGGCATTCAGGGCCACGGAAAGCATGGCCTTGCCGCCGGTGCTGCCGCTGTCCACATCGCCGCTCTGGCTGAGCCGGGTCTTGGCGGCGGGATTGACGCTGCCGCAGAAGGGGTTGACGTAGTAAAAGCCCTCGCCTCTGAGGGTGCCTATGTAGTCGCCGAACAGGGTCAGCACCAGCGCCTCCTGGGGCTTGAGCACCTTGAGTCCCATGACAGGGAACCAGCCAAGGCTCACCCAGACCACGCCGAAAACAAACACCGCCGTGCCCAGGCCGGAGCCGTTGTCCATCCCTATGCCGCCCACTATCATCATCGCAATGGCCAGCAGGTACAGCGCTGTTATCACCAGCAGCGCCGCCATGCCGTGCTTTTTATTTGTAAGTATCTTTTCGCTCATATCAATACCTCCTATGAATTTGATATCAAAATAATATCACCATAATATGCTGTTGTCAATATATTTTTTACATTATTGACATTCTCTGGATGAGAGGTATACTTATATTATAAAATGTAAGGAGGATGTTCCCGTGAAAAAAAGGCTCTTATCCTGTGCGCTGGCACTTGTTCTGCTTCTCTCACTGGGCGCGGCAGCCTACGCCGACGGCGGCCTGTTTTGGGGGATCGACCAAGCCGACACGCTTATCATTTCCGGCAGCGGCGAGATGCCGGATTTTGGCAAGGAGCTTCCCCCGTGGTACGATGTGCGCGGCGATGTAAAGGGCGTCGACGTGCAGTACGGGGTGACCTATATAGGCGAGGAGTCCTTCCAGTTCTGCACCGGCGTGACCAAGGTGAGCATTGCCGACAGCGTGAAGGCCATCGGCCCTGCCGCCTTTTACAAATGCCGGGGACTTAAGACCCTCCAGCTGCCCGACGGGCTGACGGAAATAAGCCAGCAGTGCTTCGATCAGTGCGACAAGCTCAAGAGCATCGTTATACCGGAGGGCGTGACAGTTATACGCAACGCCGCCTTCAACTGCTGCTCCGCACTGGAGGAGATAACCCTTCCCGCCAGTCTCGAGGAGATAGAGGATTCCGCCTTCAACGCCTGCAGCAAGCTTAAGACCGTGAACTACACCGGCACTCTGGAGCAGTGGGAGGATATAGAGATCGCGGGCTATAATAAATCTCTGACCAACGCTTCCATACGCTGCGTCAGCGGCGGCTCCGGCTCTGGCTGGCCTTCCGACGGGCAGGGAGACGAGATCCGCTGGGAGCTGAAGTCAGACGGTACGCTGTATATCTACGGCAAGGGTGAGATGCCGGACTACAGCGCGACGGTGACACCGTGGGATTCGCAGCGGGAAAAGGTGAAGGCCGTGGTGATAGGCGACGGTATCACCAGAATAGGGCAGGAGAGCTTTGAGTTTTGCTCCAACATGAAAAGCGTCTCGATACCCTATACTGTCACGGAGATAGGCGACGCCGCCTTCTACAAGTGCGGGAAGCTGACGGCCGTGGTGCTCCCCGGAAGGCTGGAGGAGCTGGGCGAGCAGGCCTTTGACCACTGCGCGCAGCTGAAGAGCATAATCATCCCCGACGGTATCACCGTTATCAAGGAGGCCGCCTTCAACTGCTGCACCGCGCTGAAAGAAATACATCTCCCCGCTTCTCTGGAGGAGATCGAGAGCTCCGCCTTCAATTCCTGCAGCGAGCTCAAGGACGTCTATTATTACGGCAGCAAGGACCAGTGGGAGGAGATCAAGATAGGCAGCTACAATAAGTGCCTCACCGGGGCCACCCTAACTGCGACCGCCGCTTTTTCCGGCTGGACCGCCATAGGATAACGCACTGTCGTGTTTCGGAAAACTCATGGGCTTTTGGAGCTCATGAGTTTTTTGCGCCCCAGGTACCGCCGGGGTAAAATGGCTCCCCACCGTCTTGCAAAAGCGGGCCGGGGATGCTATACTTATTTTTATCAATTACCGAAGGATAGGTCGTAGCGATGAAAAAGAAGCTGTGTCACAGTATCATAGCTGTCGGGGTGCTGACCGCGGCGCTGCTGCTCTGCGGCTTTTCCTCCGTAAGCAGCCGCATCTTCAAGCCCTCTTGGAGAAGCTGCGGCCCGGAGGCTGCGACGGTCATGATGGAAGGCTTGGAGCCGGGAGAGCTGGAGGAAGCGGCAAAGGTCTTAAGCGGGCTGCCGAAGCTGGAGACCGTGGTTTTGGACGATGAGGCCAACCAGACTCTGGGTTGGGACGGCATCACTCTTCTTCGCCAGGCCAGTCCTCAGGCGGAGATACGCTGCAAATTCACACTTTTCGAGCAGGAGCACGATTTGAGCGACAGCCTGCTGGATATCAAATACAACATGATAACCGACGGCGGCGCGGAGCTGCGGCAGATAATCCCGCTGATGAAAAACCTGCGCACGGTGGACATGGACAGCTGCGGTCTGCGGGACAATGTAATGGCAGAGCTGCGGGACGATTTCCCGGATATAGAGATAATATGGCGGGTCTTTTTCGGTGAGAGGTACAGTGTGCGCACGGACACGGTGCGGATACTGGCCTCCGCTCCCGACTGGGGCGGCGAGCTGCTGGACAGTAATGTGGAGGGCCTGAACTACTGCACCAAGGTGAAGTATCTGGACCTGGGCCACAACAACCATCTGCGGACGCTGGATTTCATCCGGTATATGCCCGACCTGGAGGTGGCCATCCTGGCCATGACGGATATTGAGGATTTCTCCGCTCTGGCGGACTGCCCTAAACTGGAGTATCTGGAGCTGTTCACCACCCGGCTCCACGACCTGACGCCGCTGTCCGGGCTCAGCAATCTGCGACATCTGAACATCTGCTACAATTTCGCCCTTACCGATCTAAGCCCCCTGCATTCCCTGACGGGGCTGGAGCGGCTGTGGATAGGCTGCTACGACCCGGTGTCGCCGGAGCAGATAGCGCAGATGCAGGAGTGTGTGCCGGGCTGCGAGATAAATATAACCACCTCGGACCCCACCGCCGACGGCTGGCGCTTCAAGGGCGAGGACGGCCCCGGCAGCGGCAAAGAGGTGCCGCGCTATTCCCTGCTGCGGGAGCAGTTCCAGTACAGCACAGCCAGCTACGACATCAACGAGTACGAGGCCAAGTATTACGACGGCTGAAAACACACCGGGGAGGAAAGCTCTCCGGTGTCTTTTTTGCGATTTTCCTGCGGGCGCAAAACTTTATGTTGATTTTCTAAGGCAAACGCGGGATAATATATTGTTATTGTTTACATTGCTTGAGAGGAGACGCCATGCACGAGTACTACCAAAACCCACTGTGCCAGCGCTATGCGGACGAGGCCATGAAGCGGCAGTTCTCCGACGACGTGAAATTCTCCACTTGGCGGCGGCTGTGGCTGGCCCTGGCGGAGAGTGAGAAGGAGCTGGGTCTTGAGATAAGCGAGGCGCAGCTGGAGGAGATGCGGCAGCATCTGGAGGACATAGACTACGACGCCGCAGGACAGTACGAGCACCGGGTGCGCCACGACGTTATGGCCCACGTGCTCACCTTTTCCGACGCCTGCCCCGCAGCCCGGCCCATCATCCATCTGGGGGCCACCTCCTGCTACGTGGGAGACAACACCGACATTATCAATATGCGTCAGGCCCTGCTTATTATCCGCGGCCTGCTGGTGAACGCGGTGGCGGCTTTGGCGGAATTCGCGGAGAAGTACAAGACCCTGCCCACTCTGGCCTACACCCATTTTCAGGCCGCCCAGCCCACCACCGTAGGGAAGCGGGCCTGCCTGTGGATGAACGACCTGCTGTTCGACCTCGAGCAGCTGCAGTTTCAGCTTGATAACCTGAAGCTGCTGGGCTGCAAGGGTGCCACCGGCACCGGTGCCAGCTTTTTGGAGCTGTTTGGCGGCGACGCCGGGAAGGTGCTGGAGCTGGAGCGGCTGATAGCGGCGAAGCTGGGCTTTGACGCCTGCCAGAGCGTCAGCGGTCAGACCTACACCCGCAAGGCGGATTTTGCGGTGCTGCAGGTGCTCTCCGGCATTGCCCAGAGCGCCGCGAAGTTTTCAAGCGACATCCGGCTGCTGAGCCATCTCAAGGAGCTGGACGAGCCCTTTGAGGATGGGCAGATAGGCTCCTCCGCCATGGCCTACAAGCGAAACCCCATGCGCTCAGAGCGGATAGCCTCGCTCAGCCGCTACGTTATTTGCGATTTGCAGAACGCCGCCGTCACCGCCTCCGCACAGTGGTTCGAGCGGACGCTGGACGACTCCGCCAACCGGCGCATAAGCATACCGGAAGCCTTTCTGGCCACCGACGGGGTGCTGAACCTGTACATCAACGTGGCCAGGGGAATGCGGGTGTACCCGGCGGTGATAAAGAAGAACCTGGATGCGGAGCTGCCCTTTATGGCCACGGAGAACATTCTTATGTACTGCGTGAAAAACAAGGGCGGCGACAGGCAGACTCTCCACGAGGCCATACGTCGGCACTCCGTGGCGGCGGCGGAGCAGGTGAAGCTCTACGGCCGGGACAACGACCTGCTCTCCCGCATAATGGCGGACGAAAGCTTCGGCCTGAGCGGGGAGGAGCTGGGCGAGCTGACTGACCCCGGCGGCTTTACAGGCATGGCCCAAAGACAGTGCGAGGACTTCCTGCAGGACAGGGTAAGGCCGGTTCTGGAGAAATACGCCGACTGTCTGGGCGCCGGGGCTGAGATAAACGTGTAATAAATAATAGGAGATACAAATATGCTTACATCTATCGTAGGGACCAACTGGGGCGACGAGGGCAAGGGCCGGATGGTGGACCTGCTGAGCGAGAGCTTCGACATAGTGGTGCGCTATCAGGGGGGCAACAACGCCGGGCACACCGTCATTAACGAGAAGGGCCGGTTCATCATGAATCTGCTGCCCTCGGGCATATTGCGGGACGATACCGTGAACGTGCTGGGCCCCGGCATCGTCATCGACCTGGAGCACCTGTACGGCGAGGCGGAGCGGCTGCGTCAGGGCGGCATTGAGATAAGCCCGGAGCATCTGAGGATAAGCGACAGAGCCACCATATGTATGCCCTACCACAAGCTGCTGGACGGGCTGGAGGAGGACAGGCTGGGCGACAAGAAGTTCGGCTCCACCCGCCGGGGCATCTCACCGGTATACGCCGACAAGTATATGAAGAAAACCCTGCGCATGGGCGACCTGCTGCACAGGGATACTCTGCGCCAAAGGCTGGCGGACATAGTGGAGTGGAAAAACCTCAGCGTGGAGAAGGGCTACGGCCACGCGCCCATAGAGACGGAGGAGATGCTGGACTGGCTGGATAAATTCGGCAGCGGCTTTGCCCCCTATATCTGCAACACCACCGAATACCTCAGCGCCGCCATAAAAGAGGGCAAGAGCGTCATCTTTGAGGCCCAGCTTGGCGCGCTGAGAGACATAGACTTCGGCATCTACCCCTACACCTCCGCCTCCACCACTCTGGCGGCCTACGCCCCCATAGGCGCAGGGATACCCTTCGCCAGGCTGGACGAGAGCATAGGCATAATGAAGGCCTACTCCAGCTGCGTGGGCGAGGGCCCCTTCACCTGCGAGCTGTTCGGGGACGAGGCCGAGGCCCTGAGAGAGGCCGGCGGAGAATACGGCGCCGCCACAGGCAGACCCCGCCGGGTGGGCGGCTTCGACGTGGTGGCCTCCCGCTACGGGGCGCTGATGCAGGGCTGCACCTATATAGCCCTGACCAAGCTGGACGTGCTGAGTTATCTGGAAAAGATACCCGTCTGCACCCACTACGAGCTGGACGGCAGGCGCATAGATCACTTCCCCTCAGACATCGACGAGCTGGAGGCCTGCAGGCCCGTATACGAATACGTCCCCGGCTTCCACTGCGATATCAGCGGCTGCCGCCAGGTAAGCGACCTGCCCAAGGCGGCGCTGGATTATATCCGGTATATCGAGAAATCCGTAGGCTGTCCCATAAAGTACGTCTCCGTTGGCGCGGAGCGGGACGCCTATATCACCATGTTTTGAGGTAAGCATATGCAGAAGGTCTTGATACTGGATTTCGGCGGACAGTATAACCAGCTCATAGCCCGCAGAGTCAGAGAGTGCAGCGTGTACTGCGAGGTGAAGCCCTTTTCCGTGTCCATGGAGGAGATACGCGCCTTCGACCCTATCGGCATTATATTCACCGGCGGCCCCCACAGCGTATACGCCCCGGATTCACCTCATCCCGCTGTCGGCGTCTACACCCTCGGTGTGCCCATTCTGGGCATATGCTACGGCAGCCAGCTTATGGCGCAGGAGCTGGGCGGGCTGGTCACGGAGGCCCAGGACGATTCCGCCCGGGAATACGGCAAGGCCCTCACCTGCTTCGACACAGCCTGCCGCCTCTTTAAGGGGCTGCCGCAGGAGAGCGGCACCTGGATGAGCCACGGCGACTATATGGCCAAGGTGCCCACAGGCTTTTCGCTCTGCGCCCACTCCGCCGCCTGCCCCAACGTGGGCATATGCGACGAGAAGCGCCGCTTCTACGGAGTGCAGTTCCACCCGGAGGTGAATCACACCGAGCACGGCCGGGAGATACTGCGCAATTTCCTCTACGACATCTGCGGCGCGCTGGGCGACTGGACCATGGCCGACTATAAGCGCCGCGCGATAGAGGATGTCCGCGCCAAGGTAGGCGACGGCCGGGTGCTGCTGGCCCTCTCCGGCGGGGTGGATTCCTCGGTGGCGGCGGCGCTGCTGGCGGAAGCTGTGGGCAGTCGGCTCACCTGCGTGTTCGTGGACCACGGACTTATGCGCAAGGACGAGGGCGACGAGGTGGAGCAGGCCTTCTCCAAATGGGACATAGACCTGGTGCGGGTCAACGCGGAGGAGCGCTTCCTTCGGGCGCTCAAGGGCAAGATCGAGCCGGAGGACAAGCGCAAGGCCATAGGCGAGGAGTTCATCCGGGTCTTTGAGGAGGAGGGCAAAAAGATAGGCCGCGTGGACTATCTGGCCCAGGGCACCATCTACCCCGACATCATCGAATCCGGCAAGGGCGACGCCGCCGTGATAAAGAGCCACCACAATGTTGGCGGGCTGCCGGATTTCGTGGATTTCAAAGAGATAATCGAGCCGCTGCGTATGCTGTTTAAGGACGAGGTGCGCAGTCTTGGCCGGGAGCTGGGCCTGCCGGAGTATCTGGTGCGGCGGCAGCCCTTCCCCGGGCCGGGTCTGGCTATACGGGTCATCGGCGAGGTGACCAAGGAGAAGCTGGATATGCTCCGGGAGGCCGACGCCATCTTCCGCCGGGAGGTGGCCGACGCCGGACCCCAGGGCGAGCCCAGCCAGTACTTCGCGGCGCTGACCAATATGCGCTCCGTGGGCGTTATGGGCGACGGGCGCAGCTATGACTACGCCGTGGTGCTGCGGGCCGTGAGCACCTCCGATTTTATGACGGCGGACTGGTGCCGCCTGCCCTATGAGCTGCTGGACAGGATATCCGTGCGCATCGTCAACGAGGTGCAGGGCGTCAACCGGGTGCTGTACGACGTGACCTCCAAGCCCCCGGCGACGATAGAATTTGAGTAGGAGGCGCCTATGTCCATGTGGTCACCGTGGCGGGGCTGCCACAGATACAGCGAAGGCTGTAAATACTGCTATATCCATAAGGGCGACGCCCGCCGGGGCGTTGACACCGGGAATATAGTCAAGACCGAGAAATTCACCGCGCCGGTGGACAGGAACAAAAAGGGCGAGTACCGCATGAAGGGCGGGCAGACCGTGTACCTCTGCTTCTCCTCGGACTTTCTGCTGCCGGAGGCGGATGAGTGGCGGGGCCAGTGCTGGGCCATGATGCGCGAGAGGCCGGATTTGAGCTTTCTGTTCCTGACCAAGCGCATAGACCGGCTGGCCCAGTGTCTGCCGGAGGACTGGGGCGAGGGCTACGAAAACGTCACCGTGGGCTGCACCGTGGAAAACCAGGCAACAGCGGACTACCGACTGCCCATATTCTCCGCCCTGCCCATAGTCCACAGGAACATCATCTGCCAGCCCATGCTGGAGGCGATGGACATAGAGCGCTATCTTCCCGGCGTGGAGCTGGTGGTGGCGGGCGGCGAATCCGACAGGGAGGCAAGGCCCCTGGACTACAACTGGATATTGTCCCTGCGGGAGCAGTGCGTCCGCAGCGGAGTCAGCTTCCAGTTCCGCCAGTGCGGCACACATTTTATCAAGGACGGAAAAACCTACACCCTGAACGTGCGGATGCTGGGCGCTCAGGCCAGAAAGGCCGGCATAGACTACGAGGCGGCGGCCGAAGATGGCCGCACAAATGACATTATAGGAGAGCTGATATGACAGAGCTGCAAAAAATAGCCCTGCTGATAGACGCGGACAACACCCAGCTGACCAAGCTGGAGGCCATTATCCGCGAGATATCCACCCACGGACGCATCGTGGTCAAGCGGGCCTACGGCAACTGGAAGAAGGAGGGCCTGAAAAACTGGGAGAACGAGCTGAAGCGTCTGGCTATTAAGGCGGAGCAGCAGTTCGACTATGTGTCCGGCAAGAACGCCACGGACATGGCTCTGGTGATAGACACGGTGAACCTGCTGCACACCGGCATATACGACGCCTTCGTAATCGTGGCCAGCGACAGCGACTATACCCCTCTGGCCATACATCTCCACGAGTCCGGCATATACGTGATGGGCGTGGGCGAGAAAAAGACCCCGGAGGCCTTCAGAAACAGCTGCGACGAGTTCATCTTTCTGGAGAATCTGGAGATAGCCCCGGAGCCGGT
>CAYSFK010000030.1:0-290 GCA_964430345.1 uncultured Oscillospiraceae bacterium
CTGTCGGAGAACAGGAATATCGATTACCTCAAGTCCACGGTCATGGACATAGTGGCCGCTATCTGCGACACTCAGGACACCATGCAGGCCATCTATCCCCAGTTGGCACATCTGGGGAAGCTTTCGCGCCGGGTATCCTTTGTCACAGCCCAGAGTCTGGAGGATATGTACCCGGAGCTGACGCCCAAGGAGCGGGAGAACGCCTATACGAAGGAGCACAAGACCGTGTTCATCATGGGCATCGGCGGCGCTCTGAAGTCCGGCAGACCCCACGACGGCCGCGCTCCGGA